>CALVHS010000032.1 GCA_944328665.1 uncultured Clostridia bacterium
TGCGCTTGCCCAGCGATCCCGCGATGCGCAAAAATTCGCTCTTGCGCGGCACATAAATGAGGTCGACCGCCGTATCGCAGCCGCGCAGGATCTCTTCCCCCACGGGAGAGATCCCCTCCGTCCTGTGCATGCCTACGCCCGTCGCGTTGACGATCGTATCGTAGTTCCCGGGGCGGACTTCCTCCAAGAGGCGCGCGCCCGCAAATTCCGCGCAGACAGCGGCGGCGCTCTCCCTCTTCAGATCGTAAAGAAAAACTTCCGCGCCCCCGTCGAGCAATTTTTTGACTACGCTCCTGCCCGCGCCGCCCGCGCCGAGCACCAAAAAGCGCTTTTCCTCGAGGGGGATCCCCTCGTTTTCCAGCATCAGCGCAAACCCGGCGCCGTCCGTATTATATCCGAAGCCGCCGACGACGGTGTTGACCGCCCCGAACGTCCTCGCGTCCCCTTTCAACCCCTTTAAATAGGGGATGACGGAGAGCTTATACGGGATAGTCACGTTGAAAGCGTCATAGCGGGCAAGCAGCCTTTGCACCTCCTCCCCGAAGCGCTCCTCCGGGCAGGAGAGAAGCTCATACGAACAGTCGCTCCCCATCCCGCGCAGATCGAAAGTGTGCATCTTGGCGCTGTCCGATCTGGAAACGTCCTTCCCGATCACGGCAAGTTTTAACATCCTCTCTCCTCCTAAACTAACGAACGGCTCTCCGCCGCGCAGCGCCCATCCCCGAACCGGAGAGGCGCCGCTATCCGAGCATCTCGAAAAACCCCGGGAAGGAGATGTTGACGCATGCAGCCGCCTCGATCTCTCCCCCGCGTTCGCTCGCCGCGAGGGCGACAGCCGCGCTCATGGCGATGCGGTGATCCCCGCAGGGATCCACCCTGCCTCCCGCCAGACTTTTTTGCCCGCGGATGATGAATCCGTCGTCGCGCGGAAGGATCTCTCCGCCCACATCGGAGATCATCGCCGCCGTTGTGCGGATGCGGTCGCTTTCCTTGACGCGCAGCTCTTCCGCCCCCGTGATGACGCTTTCCCCCTCCGCATAGGCGCACAGCACCGCGATGAGGGGCAATTCGTCGATCAGTGAAGGCATATCTTCCCTGCAGAGGCGGATCGCCCGCAGCGGCGACTTTTTCACGCGGATGTCCGCGACCGGCTCTCCGCAGACCATATGCTCGTTTTCCAGGCCGTATCGCACCCCCATGCGGTCGAATACGGTCAAGATCCCCGTGCGCGTCCCGTTGACCCCCACGTTTTTGCAAAGCGTCTCCCCCAACAGGGCGCCCATCGCCATGAAATAGGCGGCGCCGGAAATGTCGCAGGGAACTTCGATGTCGGCCGCGTGCAGCGCGCTCTTTTTAACGCGTACGGTGTTGCCGAGCACGCGGATATCCGCCCCCATCGCGACGAGCATGCGTTCGGTATGGTCGCGCGTCTTGACCGATTCATGGACGAACGTCTCCCCGTCCGCGCCCAGCGCGGCGAGAAGCAGCGCGCTTTTGACCTGCGCGCTCGCCGAAGCAGTGTCCACTTCCCTGCCGGAAAGTTTAGCAGGCCGCACCGTCACGGGCGCCTTTCCGTCCGTCGTCAGGATATCCGCGCCCAGCAGGCGGAGCGGCTTTGCCACCCGCTCCATCGGGCGGCCGGAAAGGGATGCGTCCCCGGTCAGGCGCACGCCCACGCCCTGCCCCGCGGCAAGCCCCATCAAAAGGCGCATGGTCGTGCCGCTGTTGCCGCAATAGCAGTCCGCGTCATGCAGCCGCGCCCCGCGTATGCGCAGCGCCCCTTTTCCGATCTCTATTTCCGCGCCCAAGGCGCGCATGCAGGAGACGGTGGAAAGGCAGTCTTCGCCGAGCAGCGCGTTGGTGACCAACGCCTCCCCCTCGGCGATCCCGTTGAGCATGACGGCACGGTGGGTGATAGATTTATCCCCGGGAACGGTATATTCTCCGTAGAATTCCTTGCGCGGCAAAACGATCATATTATCCCTCCGGCGATCTCTTCGATATAACCGACATATTTTTCATCGGTAAGCCTGAGTTCGGCAAATTCACCGCGCTTCGCAGGCAAAATGAGAGAGATCTCGTTTTTTCCTTGGTTTTTCTTGTCGTAGAGAGCCGCGCGCGCGGCATCCGCGATATTTTTAAAGTGCGGCACGCGCTTTAAGACCCTCCCGATCAGCGCGCGCAGTTCTTCGGCATGATCGTGCGCACATATGTCGAGTTTTTCCGCTATATAACTTTCAAACAGCATACCGATAAGCACGTATTCCCCGTGCGAGCGCCGCCCGTAAAACAATTCCAGCGCGTGCCCCGTCGTATGCCCCATGTTCAGGCACTTGCGAAGCCCGCTCCGCTCGCACTCGTCCTTTTCCACGACGCCCGCCTTGAAGCGCACGCAGTCTGCGGTGATCTCTTCCAAAAACGCGAGGTCGAAGAGCCTTTCCGCATTCCGTTCGAGCTTATCCAAAATTTCAGCGTCCAGCGCGCCCGTTTTGACGATCTCGCCCAAGCCGCATTTGAGTTCGCGCTTCGGGAGCGTTGAAAGAAACATCGGGTCGCACACCACGTATTCAGGCTGATAAAATGTGCCGATCACGTTTTTCACGCCGCGATGGTCGATCGCCGTCTTTCCGCCCACGGAGGAATCGACCTGCGCCAAAAGGGTCGTGGGGATCTGCACCGCATGGACGCCGCGCATGTATAAGGACGCGGCAAGCCCCGCCATGTCCCCGACGACGCCGCCGCCGAGCGCGACGAGCGTACCGTTGCGCCTGACCCGCGCGTCCAGCATTTTGTCGAGGATCATAAACAGGGAAGTGCGGTTTTTGTGCCGCTCCCCCGCGGGAAGCACGCAAACGGGCGCGCCGCCGAAGTTTTCCGCTATAAAGCCTTTGTAAAGCCCGTACACGTTTTTGTCCGTAACGACAAAAACGTCTTTGCCGTCCAAAATATGATCCAGCTGTTTTACCGCCCCTTTGCCGCAGTATACGGTGCTCGGGTGGGATTTTGTTTTCACTTCTATCGTCTGCATATTTATCCCTTGTTTACTGCGGGAGCTTTTCCCAGCGCGCTTCGATATCGCGCACGGTATCTCCGCCCAGCCTCTCAGCGACCTTTTGTGCGAGCGCGAAGCAGACGGCGCTCTCCAAGATGATGCAGCAGGCACACACGGCGCACACGTCGCTGCGCTCGGACGCCGCGCGACAGCTCTCTTTGCTCGCAAAGTCGACGGTATCCAGCCCTTGCATCAGCGTAGGGATGGGCTTCATCGCCGCGCGGAGCACGATCTCCTCTCCGTTGGACATGCCGCCTTCAATGCCGCCCGCACGGTTCGTCCTGCGGGCAAAACGGCCGTCCCGCCATTCGACGGCATCGTGTACGCGGCTTCCCGGCAGCGCCGCCGCCCGAAAGCCGAGGCCGATCTCCACGCCCTTGACCGCCTGCACGCTCATGGCGGCAAAGGCGAGACAGGCATCCAGCTTTTCCCCGTACGTCATGCAGCTGCCGAAACCGCTCTTCATGCCGCGCACGCGCACTTCGATCACGCCGCCCGCCGTATCGCCTTGCGCTTTAAGGGAATCAATCCGCTTTTTTGCCTTTTCGCAGAGTAGTTTGTCAGGCATAAACAGTTCCGAATCCCGCTGCGCGGCAACGATCTCCGCGAAGGCATACTCTCTATCGTCGGAGACGTTCTCCACCTGCCGCACGTACCCCGTCACCTCCACGCCCAGGCGCGCGAGCAGCTGTCTGGCGAGCGTTCCCGCCGCGACGCGCACCGCACTCTCCCGCGCGGAAGCGCGTTCCAAGACGTTGCGCGCATCCGACTGGCCGTATTTGAGCATGCCTGCAAGATCGGCATGTCCCGGGCGCACTTTCGTCAGCTGCCGCGCGGACGTATCCGCCCCGTACGGCGACATATACGCCTCCCAATCGGCATAGTCCTTGTTTTTCACTGCCAGGCAGATCGGGCTGCCGAGCGTCACTCTGTCCCGTATGCCGGACAGAACGGCGACGCGGTCGCATTCGATCTTCTGCCTTCCTCCCCTGCCGTAGCCGCTCTGCCGCAGGGCGAGATAGCGGTCGATCTCTCCGATATCGACGGTGAGCCCGGCCGGAAACCCTTCGATGATCGCCGTCAGCGCCCTGCCATGCGATTCTCCCGCCGTCGTCAATTTCATAGTCTTTCCTCCGTTTTCGGCTCAGCCGCCGATGCTGTCGATGCGGTACGAGCCGTCCGCCGCGACCGTGAGAACGATACTGCCCAGTTCGTCCGTCCTAAAGACCTGCGTACCCGCCGCGGCAAGCCGCGCGATCGTTTCCTGCGCGGGATGTCCGTACCCGTTTCCCGCGCCGACGCCGATAAACGCCGCTTCGGGCGAAGTCAGCTGCAAAAACGCCGCCGATGTAGAATCCGCCGAGCCGTGATGCGCGACCTTTAAAAAGTCCAGTTTATCGAGCGCGGGCGCCAACAAGACGCTTTTGCCCGCGGCGTCCTTCATCTCCCGCGCAAAGCAGGCGTCCCCGAGCGCCGTGTAATCGGCGACGAGTTTTTCCTCCGCCCGCGCAGAGATGTCTCCTGTGAGCAGCATGCGCCTGCCCGCGTATTCGATCCAGAACACGGCGGAAGCGTCGTTGACGTCCGTATCCGTCGCGTCATCCCCGTTCGCTTCGTCATATAAACTCCCGGGTATGCCCGTCTCCAAAGGAGAGAGGCACATCACATAATAAAAATACGCGGGATCGGCCGAAAGTTCCGCGACGAAGGTATGCGCGATCTCCGTCTCACAGCCTTCCTCCGCCAGCGTTTCCAACACAGACGCATACGAGGAACCGGGCGCATACCGCACGGCATAAGGCAAAAAGACCTTGCGCGCGCCGAAGCAGCTCAGCACGTCGTCCATGCCGCCCGCGTGATCCTCGTCGGGATGCGTGACGGCGGCAAGATCGAACTTTTCTATCCCCAGCGCGTTGATATAGCGCAGCAGCGCGCTGCGCGCCGTATATGCTTCGCAGCCCGCGTCGACGATCATCGTCCTGCCGTCGGGAAATTCGGCGACGATCGCATCCCCCTGCCCCACGTCGACAAAATGCAGCCTCAGCTCTCCCGCCTGCCGCGCGGGGATCTCCGGATTGGAAAATTTGACCCAGAGATATTCGAGCGGCCAATAACAAAAATGCACGAGGGCGAGGGCGACGCCGCAGAGCAGGACGAACGCCGCGCACAGCGCCGCCGCGCGCAGCTTTTTCTTTTTCTTTTTGTCGGCGCCCTTCTCTTCGGAGAGGACAGCCTGCGCCTCACCCTTTTTCATGCGTGTTCCTATCGCTTTTTATACTTTGACGCGCTTTGCGCGCATGGCGGCACGGATCTCGCCCATGTGCCTGACCGCACATTCGTACCCGATGTCATAGATGACGGAGACGGACAAAACGTCCGTTGCGGCATAAGCGGAAAGATCGGGCACGAGCAGATAATCGCAGGCGCCGATGCCCCGCTGCCGGCTGAACACATGTTCTCCTCCCCGCGTGACAAACTCCGTTTCCTCGTAGACGGCGGCGGGAGACAGGGCGATGCCCAGGACAAAATCGCCGCCGAGCGCGTGCGCAACATCGCCCGGAACGGCATTTACGAACGCACCGTCCACGAGCGTCCTGCCGCCGATCTCCACCCCTCGCAGGACGGGCGGCATGGCGGAGGACGCGAGCGCCGCGAGCGCTACGTTGCCCGTACGCAGGACGACCTCTTCCCCGCTGTCCGCATCCGTCGCGACCGCCGCGAAGGGCAGACGCAGGGATGAAAAATCGCTTTCATCCAAGATCTCATCGATCGCGGCGCGGACGGGCGCGGCAGAACCCGCCGCCAGGACGGAAAGCGCCATGCTCTTCAGATCCAGCCTCCGCAAAAGTTCAAGGATATCCCGCGCGCTGTATCCCTTGGCGTAGAGCGCGCCAACGATGCTGCCGATCGAGGTACCCGAGACCGCCTGAAAACGAATGCCCGCTTCTTCTAAAGCGGCGAGCGCGCCGACGTGCGCCATCCCCTTGGCGCCCCCGCTGCCCAGCGCGAGCGCCGCCTTTCTCTTTTTGAACAGCATCACGCCATCGCGAAAGCGAGCGCGCCGTAGATCCCCGCGTCGTTGCCGAGCGCCGCGCGATTGATCGTGAGGGGCACCTTGTCCGCGCCCACATACAGCCGTTCGGCGACATACTTGCGCAGAGGCGCCAAAAGATATTCCCCTTCGTTGCAGACGCCGCCGCCCAGGATGACCGCGTCGGGGCGGAAGATGCTGACGAGGTTGATGATCCCTTCCCCGAGGTACATGATATAGTTTTTAACGACTTTCTGCGCCGTCTCGTCCCCGGCGCGCGCGGCGGCAAATGCCGTCTTGCCGTCTACCCGTTCGGGATCCCCTCCGGCGAGCTCCCACATCTTGCTGCCCTTATCCTCGAACATCGCCTTTTTGGTGTCGCGGATGAGCGCAGACGCGGACGCGTACTGTTCAAAGCACCCTCTCCTGCCGCAGCCGCAGGGAACGCCGCCTACCTGAATGACCATGTGGCCCGCTTCCGCGCCCGCGCCGCGCGAACCTTCGAACAGCTTTCCGTCGATGATGATGCCGCTGCCGACACCCGTGCCGAGGGTGATGAGGATGCTGCTCGCGTATTCCTTCGCCGCGCCGTAAACAGACTCTCCGTAAGCCGCCGCGTTTGCGTCGTTGACGACGCCGACGTCCAGCCCCGTCGCCGCCCGCATATCCGCAGCCAGAGGTTTATCCGTCCAGTCGTAATTTCCCCAGCGCACCACGACCCCCTTTTTGCTGTCGATGACGCCCGGAGAAGCGAGCCCCACGCGCTTCACGTTTTTGAGGGGCACGCCGTGGTCCGCACACAGTTTTTTGACGAGCTGCGCCATCTTGGCGACCGTCGTCAGGTAATTGTCGTCTTTGGACGTTTTGACCGTGTCTTTGGCGAGGAGCTTCGAATGTTCGTCAAACAGCCCCGCTTTGGCGCTCATACCGCCGAAATCAATGCCGATATAATACTTTGCCATGATCTTTTACCTCTGTGCCTTATATGTTTTTGACCATTCCGCAACGGCAGCCGCAAGCGCGACGTTGTCCTTGGTCTTTTTCATGAGTTCAAACAGCCCCTCCGTCGCGTTTTCTTTGGAAAAATGGCGGCGGACGGCATACGAGCACGCCAATTCTTTTTCGGTCAGGAGAAGTTCTTCCTTGCGCGTGCCCGAACGGTAAATGTCGACGGCGGGAAAGACGCGCCTTTCGGCAAGTTCACGCGAAAGGTGGATCTCCATGTTGCCCGTTCCTTTAAATTCCTCGTAAATGACATCGTCCATGCGGCTGCCCGTATCGACGAGCGCCGTCGCCAAGATCGTCAGCGACCCGTCTTTACCGAAGCTGCGCGCCGAACCGAAAAACTTTTTCGGAGCCACCAGCGCCGCGGGATCCAGCCCGCCCGAAAGGATCTTGCCGGACGGCGCGCCCGCATTGTTGTAGGCGCGGGTGAGTTTGGTGATGGAATCGAGCAGGAGCACGACATCCCTGCCGCATTCGACCAACCGCTTCGCCCTGTCGAGGATGAGGCGGGAAACGCCGACGTGATGTTCCGCAGATTCGTCGAAGGTAGAGTAGACGATCTCCGCCCCCGGGATGCTCTCCCGGATGTCCGTCACCTCCTCCGGCCGCTCGTCGATGAGCAGGATGATGAGGTGGACGGAGGGATAGCCGGAGGCGATCGCCCCCGCGATATCCTTCAAAAGCGTGGTCTTGCCCGCCTTGGGCGGAGAGACGATCAGCCCGCGCTGCCCTTTACCGACGGGACACATGAGATCGATCGTGCGCAGAGACAGCTTACCGCTGCCGCCGAGTTCGATGCGCTCGTTCGGGTAGCGGGGCGTCATATCCTCGAAGTCGGGGCGGGAAAGCCCGGCGCCCCCCGCGATCACCCTGCCGTTGACGGAAGCGATCTCCTCGAGCGCGGGCGAACCGCTCTCACGGTTTTGCTTGACATAACAGCGGACGTGATCGCCGCTGCGCAGCCCGTAACGGCGGATGGCAGGGCCCGGCACGAATACGTCGCGATTGCCCGGCTCGCAGTTTTCCGCCCGCAAAAAGCCGTATCCCTGCGGATGCATCTCCAGGACGCCGCCGTACACATCTCCGTAAGAAAGCGTATCCCCCTCCGGGTCGCGAAAACAGATCTCCGCGCCGCCGTTTCCTTCGGAAGGGCGCGGGTATTCCCGCTCGGCGGGACTTTCCGCAATGCGGCGGCGCAGTTCGTCCATGATCTCCCGCGGCACCTTCGGCGCTTTGGGCGGCGCGCCCTTGTTCGTCTGCTTGCGCGGCGGATCTTCCATGCCGGACGCCACGCGCACGATCTTTTCGGCAAGGCTGCCCTTCTTTTCCGTCGTGGGAGAAGAAAAACCGAGTTCACGGGCGATATTGCGCACTTCATAGACGCTCAACCCGTTTAAAAATTCCCATGCGGAAGCATATTTTTCCGTGAAATCGCTCATGCCCTATGCACCTCCGTCACGACCGCTTTGCCGAGATACTTTTCCAACAGATCGCCGTCGAAAGCCGCAACGGGGCCGGCCATGCGCTCCTTGCCGAAGGCGGCGGTAAAGGCGGAGAGAGGAGCGATGTCGAGCGCGCAGCCCTCCGTGCGGTAATGCATGGGGATGACGGCCTTGGGAGCGATCGCTTCGATCCAACGCACCGCCTCGCGCGCGTCGATCGTGTATGTGCCCCCGACGGGCACGAGCAGAATGTCGGGATGCCCGAAGCGCGCCGCCCCTTCTTCGGAAAACGCCTCTCCGAGATCGCCGAGATGGCAGACGGTCACGCCGCCGAAATCAAAGGTAAAGGCGACGCACTTTCCTCGCTCGGCGCCCCGCGCATCGTCATGGTAACACGCCGTCCCCACGATCTTGACGCCGCCGGCGGCATATTCCCCGGGGCGGCGAAACACTTCTTTGACCCCCTTGACGCCGTCCACATGGTTGTGGTCGAAATGATCGTGGCTGAGCGTCACATATTCCGCAGAAACGGGCGGCATTTCATACCCGATCCCGGAATACGGGTCGGTCAGGATGCGCGTCTTACCGTGCGTAAACAGAAAACACGAATGACCAAGATATTCGATCTTCATACTTCCCTCCTGTATTTTTTGAATATCATAACGCCCAAGGAACGTTTACGCTTCCTTGGCTAAAAAAAGGATCGAATGTTTTTGTGTAAAACCGGAAAAAGATAAAAGATATTCCGCCTTCAAAAACCAACGGCCGCCGTGCGCGCGGACGACGCAGCCGCCGCATGTCACAAGGGCTTCGACCGCCCCGTAAGAAGTGCCGACCGTGCAAAAATACGGCGCTTCGGCGTCCAGACGGATCTTATACGAGAACTCCCCTTTGCGCGCCACATACGGCCGCGCACCGAGGCAGACACAAAATTCCCCGCCGAATGCGGAAAAACAAAAGACATCTTCCCCGCCGGACAGCCGTTCGGCAGGGACACGGCAGCGCTCACGTTCCCCGTCCGCCTCCGCCGCCAGAAATACGGTGAAATTTTTCATGACTATCATCGCCGCGGAAAATATCGCTACGATATCATTATAACATAAGAAAAGTCATTTGTAAAACAAATCCCGCCGTCCCTCTCAACTTTGTGCGTCCAGCGCCTGCTTACGCAGCCTGCCCTCCCGCAGCAAGCCCTCGAGCCCCTCTTCGTCCTCCGCCCGCAGCGCCCGCGCGTAGCGTTCCAGCTCGCCTATCAGCCGCTCCAATTCCGCGGCGATGTTTTCTCTGTTCAAAAAGTACAAACGCGTCCATACCGTCTCGTCGACGCCGGCGATGCGGGTCATATCCTGGAAGCTGCCCCCCGTAAAGCCCGCATAGCCGTTTGCCGTCTCGCTTTTGACATAGGCGTTGCTGACGATGTGCGCAAGCTGCGAGGTATAGGCGATCTTTTTGTCATGATACGCGGCAGAACAGCGCACGACGCGCGCAAACCCCATCTCCGTAAGCAGGGAAACGAGCGCCTGCACCGCCGCGCCGTCCGTACGGTCGTTTTCCGTGACGATCACGCTCGCCCCGTCAAAAAGGTCTGCGCAGGAAGAAGCAAAACCGGATACCTCTTTGCCCGCCATCGGATGGCAGCCGACGTAACGGAAATTGCGGGGACGGGAAAAGACAAAAGACTCGAGCACGCCCTTTACGCCGCAGATATCCGCCACGATCGCCCCGTCTTTGAAGCGATTGCCGCCGATAAACTGCATGGCTGCGTCGGGCGGCAACGCGACAAACACGACGTCATACCCGTCGAACGAAGCTACCGCCCTGCCGATCGCGCCGCAGCGCACCGCCTCGCCGGCGACGGCGGGCATATCAAACCCGTCCGCAACATATCCCTTTCTTTGGAGCGCCTTTGCCATGGAGCCGCCGATCAGCCCCAGCCCCGCGATCACGATCTTCATACGAACCTCCCCGCCGGAAAAAATGAAAAATCTTATGGCACAGTATATCCGAAAGCGCGCCGTTTGTCAAGAAAATCGCCGCCGCGCACCGGGCACAAACAATTGACAAACGCGCAAGCATTTGCTAAAATAATGTGACAAGATCACGGAAGGTTGGCAGAGTTGGTCGATGGCGTCAGTCTTGAAAACTGAAGACCTGCAAGGGTCCGGGGGTTCGAATCCCTCACCTTCCGCCAAACGAAGCGGCACCCGCAAGGGTGCCGCTTCGTTTGTTATCGGATCGCATAAACGCGAAACTATTTCAGACGTAATACCGTGTATATTTAATATTTTTGATATTTATTTTGCATTATTAAGGCATTATGTAAAAAATGAGCCCCTTTCTTTCGCCGCGACGTCAACCTTTTCTTTCCAGCACGGCCGCCCGAGCGGGATAGACGCTGTCATCGGTGAGGATCACTTCTCCGATCTTGTCCGCGACGATCCGCCCGCTGCGCGGGTTTTTGACGGAAAGGATCTCCCCTTTTATCTCCGCCTGCACGTCGCTGTATTCGAAAGCGAGGTCACAGTTTTCCATCGTGCAGTCGATCAGCGTCAAATCTTTACAATAACAAAAAGGCTGCGTCCCTTTGATATGACAGCGGACGAGCGTCAGCCCCTCCGAATACCAGCCGAGATATTCCCCGTCGACGATGCTGTCGGTGACAGTCACGTTCCGCGCATGCCAAAAGGCGTCCTTCGTGTGCAGTTCGCTGCGGTCGACGGTCACGTTTTTCGTATATTGAAAGGAATACTTCCCCGAAAACCGCAATTGCTCGGCGCGGATCCCCTCGCTCATCAAAAAGGCATATTCGGAGAAGATCTCGCCGCCGCGGATGGAAAAACCGCGGCACTTCCAGCCAAATTCAGGGGAGTTCGCAAAGACGCCGCGCAAGGAAACATCCTCGCATTCCCGCAGCGCCTTGATGCCGTTCATCGTGCAGCCGTCGATCTCCACGCCCCTGTCGTACCAGAGCGCGGCGCGGCAATTCGCCGTCATTTCCCCGCCGAAGATGCGCAGCCCCTCCACATGCCAAAACGGATAGCGCAGATCCATGAAACAATTTTCCGCAACGATGTTGCGGCTCTCCTTTAACGCTGATTCGCCGTCTTCCGGCCCCGCAAAGCGACAATTTTTGACGATCAGATCGCGCGAAGCATACAGGTCGCGTTCACAGCCGAACCGCTCGTTTTCAATGATCTTCATATGCGCCCTCCTCTGCCCTCTCATTATACTATAATCCGGCAAAGATGTCCATCCTTTACCGATCATTATTTGTCATCGCATATCATAGCTGGCATGCATAATAAAAGATAAAGCACCGTGATTTTGCGGTGCTTTATCTTTTGAGAGCGAACACCCGCGGGTGTTCGCTCTCAGCCGGCGGGGCGGTGAGTTCGCCCCGCGCAAGAACAGATCATTCGATCTCGATCTTGTGCTCCTCTTCCTTTTTCGGCACTTCCTTGGGGATCGTCACGTTCAGCATGCCGTTTTCATACTTCGCCTTGATATCTTCTTTGCGGATATCGCCGACATAATAACTCCTCTGGCAAGAAAAGCTGCGCTCGCGGTGGATATAATTATGCTTTTTGTCGCCCTCTTCCTTTTCGTTCTTGGAAGCGGAAATGTTGAGGTAACCATCCTTCAGGTCGATGCGGATATCTTTCTTATCGAGCCCCGGAAGCTCCACCTCCATCTCGTAGGCGTCGTCCGTCTCCTTGATGTCCGTACGCATATACTTCTGATGATGCCCCCTGCCGTAGAAGGACGGGAAGAAATCGTGCATCGCTTCGTCAAAGAAGTCATAGTCGGGATAAAAGCCGTTCCTGTTCGTCAATTCGTTTTTCATAACGATCATCTCCTTTTTTCGGAGGATGTTAGCACTCTTTATTGTTAAGTGTTAGCACTCTCTTTCAGATTCTGCTAATATTATACCACTTTCTTTTGAGATGTCAACTGTTTGCAGACAATTTTTTAAAAAAATTTAAAAAAATTTTCTCCCCGCACAGAGCGGGGAGAAATTCGGCCCGGATGAGCATCAGAGCGCCTTTTTATAGATCTCGAGGATCTCTTCGGGAGAAGTTGTGCGGGGATTGCCGCCCGTGCAGGGATCGATGTAAGCGTCCTCAGCAAGCTGCTTGAGTTGTTCCTCCTTGATGCCGAGTTCGTGCAGCTTCTGCGGGATACCGATCGCCTTAGAGAGCTTCCTCACCGCCTCGATGGCGGCGTCGGCAGCTTCTTCATCGTTCATCCCCTTCACGTCCACGCCCATCGCGCGGGCGATGCCGCTGAACTTTTTGAGGGCGGCGGGCTTATTGTATTCCATGACATACGGCAAAAGCAGCGCATTGGCAACGCCGTGGGCGATGTCATAGCGCGCGCTGAGCGGATGCGCCATCGAATGGACGATGCCCAGCCCGACATTGGAAAACGCCATGCCCGCGATGTAAGAGCCATACGCCATCCCTTCGCGCGCGGCGGCATCGGAGCCGTCCTTGACGGCGGCTTCGAGATTGTCGGCGATGAACTTGATGCTGTTCCATGTCATCACGTCGGAAATGGGCGTGGCGCCCGGGGTGATATACGCCTCGATCGCATGCGTGAGCGCATCCATGCCCGTCGCGGCGGTCAGCCCCTTGGGCATGCTCATGAGCATTTCGGCATCGTTGAAAGCGATGACGGGAATATCGTTGGGATCGACGCAAACGAGTTTTCTGCCCGCTTCTTCGTCGGTGATGACGTAATTGATGGTCACTTCCGCCGCCGTACCGGACGTCGTCGCAAAGGCGATGATGGGGAAGCTCTTGTTCTTCGTGTCCGCCGTGCCCTCCAAGGACTTGACGTCGGCAAATTCCGGATTTTCCGTGATGATGCCGATCGCCTTTGCGGTATCCATGACGGAACCGCCCCCGATGGCAATGATCACGTCCGCACCGCTCTTTTTGAAAGCTTCCAACCCGCACTGCACATTATGAATGGTCGGATTCGCCTTGACGTCGTCAAAAATATCATAGGCGATACCCGCCCCGTCCAGGATATCCGTGACCTTTTTGGTCACACCGAATTTGACGAGGTCTTTATCGGAGACGACGAACGCCTTTTTCATGTTGCGGCGGTTGAGTTCGGTCACGACTTCTTTACGGCAGCCCGCACCGAAATAACTCGTTTCATTGAGAATCATTCTTGCCATGGTATAACTCCTCCCTTCTTGATTTCTTTATTCTATTATAGCATATATCGAAAAAGATTTCAACCGAACAAAGTGACGATTTTTGCGCGAAAAACCGACGGGATTTGACAGAAACGAGCGCATCCGTCATGCGGCGCCCACTCGCTTACGGCCTTACGGGTCCCGCGTTGCGGTAGACGCAAAAGCGGATCGTGACGCCGTTATCCTCAAACGGCGCCCCCTCTTCCGCCAGCGACCATTGCGGCAGTTCGTCGAGGTTTTCAAAGAACACTTCCGCACCGCCGTCCGCGTTCGCCTTGGTCACGATCGCCTCGCTGCAATAGGGCAAAAGCGTTCGATACAGCATCGCCCCGCCCACGACGAACACGTCATCCGCGGGATACCGCCCGATCTCGCGAAACAATTCCTCCGGAGAGCCGACCACGATGCAGCCTTCCCTCTTTTCTCCGCCCGGCCACAACACGATGTTCGTGCGGTTTTTGAGCGGCTTGCCCCCGGGGAAGGACAGCAGCGTATTGCTGCCCATCACGACGACCTTGCCGAGCGTCCTCTCCCGAAAATGCTTCATGTCGGCGGGCAAGTGAAAGAGCAGGTCGTTCTTCTTTCCGATGCCCCAGTTTTTATCCACGACGACGATCGCCTTCATTCGTTCTCCTTATATTTAAAATCATGTCTGACATACTACTTGATAAACGATACATTTTATCAGATCGCGACGGGTATTTTGTCGCTGAATTCGCTGTAACGGTAATTTTCTAAGACGAAGCTGTCTTTCGTGAACGCATAAAAATCACGGATGTTATCGTCCACGATCAGCTTGGGAGCGGGATACTGCCCGCTTTTGAGAAGTTTTTCCACGATGGGAACATGGCGGTCATAGATATGCGCGTCGGCGACGACGTGCACCAGCTCTCCCGCCTCCAGCCCGCTCGCACGGGCAAACATCATCAGCAGGATACTGTACTGCACAACGTTCCAGTTGCTCGCCGCGAGCATATCCTGGCTGCGCTGGTTCAGAATGCCGTTGAGGGTATTGCCCGTCACGTTGAACGTCATGGAATAAGCGCATGGATACAGGTGCATCTCCTTGAGGTCGGCGACATTGTACATATGCGCGATGATCCTGCGGCTGGCGGGGTTGTTTTTAAGGTCGTACAGCACTTTGTCCACCTGATCGAACTTCCCTTCGGGAAAGTCATATACAAGCCCCAATTGATAGCCATACGCCTTGCCGATCGAGCCGCTTTCGTCCGCCCAGCTGTCCCAGATGTGCGAGGACAGATCGCGGATATTATTGCTCTTTTTCTGCCAGATCCACAAAATTTCGTCGATCGCAGACTTCAGATACGTGCGGCGGACGGTCAGGATCGGGAATTCCTCCCGCAGATCGTACCGGGACACCTGTCCGAATTTTTTGATCGTATGCGCGGGCGTGCCGTCCGCCCAGCGGGGGCGCACCTCTCTGTCCGTATCCCACGTGCCGTTTTCCAAAATATCCCTGCAATTTTTGATAAAGATCTCGTCTGCCCTGCTCATCGTCATCTCCCCTTTTTACATTCCCGCGCCTCGCGCGCCAATTGCTCGGGCGGAAGGTCAAATTTTTCTTCCCTGTAAAAATATTCCCTGTCGCGCCCGCCGATGGGGCGCAGCACCCTGCAGGGGCTGCCCACCGCCACGACGTTCGCGGGAATATCCTTCGTCACCACGCTGCCCGCGCCGATGACGGTGTTCTCGCCGATCGTCACCCCGGGCATGATCGCCGCGCCCGCGCCGATCCAAACATTCTTGCCGATATGCACGGGGCGGTTGAATTGCATCGCCTCCGCACGGAGCGCGGGCAAGACGGGATGCGCCGCCGTCGCCACGACGACGTGCGGGGCGAACATGACGTTATCCCCCACATAAATATCCGCGTCGTCCACGAACGTCACGCCGAAGTTGCCGTATACGTTGTTGCCGAGATGCACGTGCCTGCCGCCGAAATTGCTGTACAGGGGCGGTTCAAAGTAACAGCCCTCCCCCGCCTCGGCGAACATCTCCTTGATGAGCGCCGCACGCTTTTCCCCTTCGCCGGGGCGCGTATGGTTGTAATCGTACAGCCGTTCGAGGCAGCGCGTCTGTTCCTCGACGATCTGCTCGTCGGCGGGGTAATAGACGAGCCCTCTCTCCATCCGTTCCTTTTGCGTCATCTTTGCCTCCTTACTTTTTTATCTGGCCTTGCGCAGAAGCACCCTGTCGAGCACTCCTTCCCACGCGGAGAGCTTTTCCGCCCGCACCGCGTCGCTCGCCTGCGGCCGAAACAATGCCGCCTCGCCCCCGCCGGCGTCCGCCTCGCCGTAAAACCCGCAGGAGATGCCCGCAAGCCGCGCCGCACCGAGGGCGGTCGTCTCCGTGACGGCGGGGCGCCGCACGGGCACGCCGAGCATATCCGCCTGAAACTGCATCAAAAAAGTATTGGCGCTCGCGCCGCCGTCCGCCCGCAATTCCGAAATTTCCGAACGCAGATCCTGCTCCATCGCGTGAACGACGTCGAATGTCTGCAAGGCGATCGATTCGAGCGCGGCGCGTACGATGTGCGCGCGGTTCGTGCCTCGCGTGATGCCGTAGATCATGCCGCGGCAGCCCGGATCCCAATAGGGCGCACCCAATCCCACGAAGGCGGGCACGAAACTGACCCCGCCCGTGTCGGGCACGGAACGGGCGAGCGTTTCCGACTCCGCCGAAGAAGAGATCAGCCCCATCTCATCCCGCAGCCACTGCACGACGGCGCCGCCCACGAACACGCTTCCTTCCAGCACATAATCCGGCTTGGACAGGGAGGCGGCAAGGGTGGTCACCAAACCGTTTTCCGACCGCACCGCGCGGCTGCCCGTATTCATCAGAAGAAAACAGCCCGTGCCGTATGTATTTTTGACGTCCCCCGCGCGCACGCATCCCTGCCCGAAGAGAGCGCCCTGCTGGTCGCCGACGGCGGCGCGGATGGGAATCTCCGCCCCCAACACCGCAGCGGAAGCGACGCCGAAATCTCCGCCCGAAGGTCTGACCTCCGGCAGCATGGACATGGGCACGCCGAAGAGGGCGCACAATTCCTCGTCCCATGCAAGCGTATGGATATTGAAGAGCATGGTGCGCGAAGCGTTGGTGCGATCGGTCGCGTGTACCCGCCCTTCCGTCAGGCGCCAGATGAGATAACAGTCCACCGTGCCGAAGAGCAGTTCCCCCTTCTCCGCGCGACGGCGGGCAAAGGGCACGTTTTCTAAGATCCAGCGCAATTTGGAAGCGGAAAAATAGGCGTCCATATGCAGGCCCGTGCGCGCGTAGATCGTCTCGCCATATTTTTCTTTCAGCCGCTCGCAATATTCCGAAGTCCTGCGGCACTGCCAAACGATGGCGTTATAGACGGGCCTGCCCGTAAATTTATCCCAGACGACGACCGTCTCGCGCTGGTTGGCAATGCCGACCGCGGCGACCTGCTCCGCGCGGATACCGCCCGAAGCGAGCGCGGCGCGCCAACTGTCCAACAGGGATGAAAACAGATCGTCCGGGTCGTGCTCTACCCAGCCGGGCTTGGGATAGATCTGCGCAAATTCCTTTTGCCCGCCCGCCGCGATGCGGCAGGCCCTGTCAAAGAGGATGGCGCGCGAACTGGTCGTTCCCTGATCGAATGCAGCGATATATTCCTTTTCCATTCCGTTCCCCCTAAAACGCGTCCTTTTCCTGTTTCGACCACCGCCGGGCGATAAAGCGCATGCGCACGCCGAGCGGCAACAGCCGTGGCACGACGGCGATACATTTATTCCAAAATCCGGGGCGATACACCCGCTTGTTCTTCCTGACGGCCGCAAGGCTCTTGCGAGCGACATATTCGGGCGTCTTGGCGGAGATCCTGCCCCACAGCCCCTGCCCCGCGATGTCTCGGCAGACGTCCGGGCGGGTATAGATCCCGCCGGGCTCGATCGCCGTCACCTTGACGCCCTGCCCCTTCAGTTCGAGGCGAAGGGAGGACGAAAAGCTCGTCAGCGCCCCCTTCGTCGCGCTGTATACGGCAAAATACGGCATGGGATAGACGCCGGAAATGCTGCTGATGTTGACGATCTGCAGTGCCGCTTCTCTGTGCGCGAGGACAAAGCGCGTGACCGAAAGCGCCGCCTCGAAATTGACGCGGCATTGAAAGAGGATCTTTTCCTCCGTATACTTTTCGAACGCTTTTTGGATATCCGCGCCCGCCACGTTGATCAGGCGGGAAAAACGCAGCCCCTTTCCTTCAATGAACGCATATAAAGCAAGGCGGGACTTCTCGTCCGTCAGATCGGCGGGATACACTTCGACGGAACAATCGGGAAATTCTTTTTGCACTTCTTCCCGCAAAGACGCCAGTTTTTGCGCGCTTCTGCCCGTCAAAAACAGTCCGCCGTCCGGCGCACAGGCAAAGGCGAACGCGCGCCCCACGCCGCCCGTGGCGCCGCTGATAAAGGTAAAGTTGCCGCGATTTTCCATGCCGCGCCCTCCGAAAAGTTCCTTGCAAACATTGTACCATAAATCTTGGCGAATGTAAACGGGAAAGTTTGAAGATATTGCAAAAGCTTTCTCGGTTTATGTTACGCATAATACAGCATATATCGAAAAAATCATATGAATATCATGAAGAAACGGCGGTGCTTTGAGAAGTATATCCGCAAACGCAAGCCGCTTTTCTCTCTACGAAAAAAAGCCGTTTTCCGTCAGCAACCGCATAAGATAGTCGCTGCACGCCTCGCCGACCGAATAGGCGGCATATTCCTCCGCTTCGGCGTCATATATCCCCGAAATATATATCCCGTCCCGTGTGACGATCCGGGCGTTTCGTATCGTCGTAAAATACCCGTCTTTGCTCACGCGGTATACGACCGGCTGCACGGAAAGACAATCTTCAAATGGGAAGCCGACTTGTATTTCCGACCAATCCCCTTTTTGATCGAACAAGCCTTTTCCTTGCTCGGCGTCGATCTGCATGTTTAAGGAGACAGCCCTTTCCAACAATTCTCTGTCCGCATCTACACCCAGCCTGACATGCCCGTCCTCGTTGCTGTCGCCGTACAATCCTATATTGTAATCGAAGTGCTCGCTGTCCGCATAATATTGATATACCGCATCGAACTCGTTCTTCTTGCAATAGATCGCGGGATCCCAATACAAAGCCTCTTTGTTCTGCGCGCAATACATAACAAAGGGGGCGTTTTACACCTCCCACCAAAAATGATATTTTGTCTCGAGGTCGGGCGGATCGCTTTCCTGAAAGACGATCCCGTCCGGCCATAAATTTTCATAAAAACCGCTCACGAACGTTTCGCCGCCGATCTCTATGCTTTTTGGATCGTTGTATTTCGGCAGCAAAAAGCAGCCGGACACATGGGCGGCAAACGCCGACAACAGAACCGAAGCCGCCAAGATCCCCGCGATCTTTTTCATACGATGCACCTTTCCTCCTTCCGTAAATATGCCGCACCCTCACTTGGATAACTGTAGATCACGATAGATCACCGTCTATCGTACAACTATTATACCGCAAAGAGGAAATATACTCATGAAAGCTCTTGCTTATTGGTTGGTTTTGAATCTGCTTTCCTTGTAAGCCTGAACGTCGATTCGGTCATAACAAGCATGAACGCCGTGAAAACGATCAGATAGATCGGCATGATGTGAAAGCCTATCAAATTCCCCAGCAATCCGAACAAAGGCGGCAAGAAAGTAGAACCGACATACGCGCTTGCCATTTGTATTCCGATGATCGAACCGGAATTTTCCGCACCAAAATTGGTCGGGGTAGAATGGATGATACAGGGATAAATCGGTCCGCAGCCAAACCCTATCAAGACAAAACCGGCGATCGCAAAGGGAATGGGCGCCGGTATCAACAGCATTACGATCCCGCAAACCAAAATGCAAGTGCCGATAATGATCATTCTTCGGTCGCCTAATTTTTCGGGAACGAAGCCGCTTACAAATCGGCTTACCGTGATGCCGATATAAAACAGAGAAGCAAACTGAGCCGCCCGATCGACCGAAATGTCTTTCACTTCCACGAAATAGGTGCTTGCCCAACCCATAGCCGTACTTTCCATTGCGCAATACGCCAAGAAGCCGAGCAAAATAAACGGTACGCCTTTTATTTTCAATGCTCCGATCAAGCCGATGCTCTTTTGGCTTTGTACTTCCGCCGCCTTTTTATTGACATTCCAAACGGGCAGCGTGATCAGCAACAGAACGGTTATTCCCAGCTGAATAAAACCGACGATGCGATAGCCGTTGTTCCATACCGAGCTCGTCAGAGCATAACTCATGACAAACGGACTGACGATCGCTCCTACGCCCCAAAAGCAATGCAGCCAGCTCATATGCCTTGATTTGTAATGCAATGCCACGTAGTTATTCAATGCAGCATCTACCGCGCCCGCTCCCAGTCCGTACGGGATCGCAAAGACGATGAGCATCCAAAACTTAGTAGAAAATGAAAAGCCGAACAAAGCGACCGCGGTTAGAAAAACGCTGATAGCGGTAACGCCGCGCACACCGAATTTTCTTGTAAGTTTATCGGAGAACAGGCTCGAAATGATGGTCCCGCCCGATATGATCATGGTAATAATGCCCATATAGGAAACGGGGACGTTCAAGTCTGTATGAATGGCGGGCCAGCCCGAACCGAGAAGAGAATCGGGCAATCCTAAACTGATGAAAGACAGGTATATTAAAGCGAGTAAAAGCGAATACATATACGATTTTATGAATATTTTCCTTATACGGTTTTCTTTTTTGCAAACTTATTCACTTCTTCGCGGAAGAAGCGATCGACTGCGACGGGCGGAGCGTCGAACGAGCATTTCATGCTGTCGCCGTCGCAGATGGATGCAAATCATTCGATCTTACAGAAAGCAGCCTGCTCTTCGATGCGTGCGCTCCAACAGTCGCGGCTTATGATAAACCGAATGCAGCGGCACAAGTTCGGGGTGTTTTTGCGCTATGTAATTGCGTATGACGGGCTCATATTCGCCACGGATATTCGGGTACCGTTCCGTATTCGTTTGCGGCATACGCAAAAATATCGTCGCGCACCGCGCCTCTTCGATCTTCCGTCATGCTTGCTTGCCTCTCTTCACCGGATCCGACAATCGCTTTTCCGCCTCATCGCAATATTTGTTGAACAGCGTGAGCAATGTTTTCACGGCTTCACATCCCATGCTGCCCAAGATCTCGCTCTCTACGCCGATGAGTTCGTCCACAACGGGGCGCGCCAGCTCTTTGCCCGCTTCCGTCAGCGTCAGACGCATCTCTCTGCCGTCGCGCTCCCTCTTTTCAAGGGTGAGAAGTCCGCGCGCACACAGATCTTTACATACTGTGTTTACCGTTTGCTTGGGTAAACCCCATTCTTCGCCGACTACTTTCTGCGTACTTTCGGGGTCTTTATAGGCGACGTACAAAACCGCCAGAAGATTGTAACTGATGCCGTGCGCCTTCGCCCACTTGTAATACAATCTGTCGACCCGGTTAGAGCGTTCTCCCAAAATCCTCATGAATTCATACGTTTCCATGCCATCCTCGCTTTCTTTATATTATAGTCATTATTCGGACTAATGTCAATGGTAATCTTACACTTTCAAATAAAAAAGCGCGCATACTTTTCCGGTATGAACGCATTTGCATCGATATAGAAAAATAAAATCCAATGACAGCCTGTTTTAGAAAATCGCAGAGGCGACCGTTCTCTTATTTCTTGCCTTGTCGATCTACGGTAACTATCCTAAACTGTTTGCGATGTTATGCCCTCCGCCTTTTTTCTGCCCGCGTCGGTGAAAGATAGATCGCCGGTCACGCGGTCGATGTGGATATATCCCTTCTTTTCAAGGAGATTGGCGCCGCGCAAAACGCTCGATTTTGCAAGAGCTATTTAAGGGTGTGCAGCAATTTTAAGCGGGCAGATCGTTTCAGATACAAGGCAAAGCCCGCAGGCAATAGCAACCCCTATTACCAAGGGCTTTAACGCAGCAGATGGGGCGATATGCCCGCTTTAAATCGGGTTTGTTTTATTCCCGTCCGGTATATAAAACGGTCAAAAGACAGCACAAAATCGAAACCTGTTTTGAGGGTGCGTAAATGTCTCGTTTTTGCCCGAAAAATAGCAAAAAACCTCGGAAAACGGTGTGTTTTCCGAGGTTTTTGCCGTGGACAGCATTTTTATCCACGAAACATGGCGCAGAGAAAGGGATTTGAACCCTCGGTGCTCTTATGGGAGCACACACGATTTCGAGACAGCGCCCCCCAAGCGGTTTGAGCGTAGCGTCCCTTGTGGCAAACCGCCCCGAGGGGCGCTTTTTTAATGCTTTCCTTGCGCTCTACGCTGTGCGCGGCTTTGTTTCTGTGCGTTTTCAACCGCGGCACGGCAAGCTCTGTACCACGCCTCGATGTCTTGCCCCTGCAATTTCGCCACGCCTAAAAAGACAAACATTTCAAACGGGATTTTGAAATGTGCAACGATTTTAACGATTTGCGGAATTGTCGGTGCGTTTATCCCATTCTCATAGCGGTTTATAGTCGGATTAGGAATATCAATTTCCTTGCTTAATGCGTTTAGTGATTCTTTTTCGATTTCACGCATTGTTTTCAATGCGGCACCGAATGCTTTAATAATTTCCGTTTCGTCAAGTTCTGTATTTAAGTAGTTTTCAAGGTCTGCTTTTGACACGCCTAAATCTTGGGCATTCATTACAACGGCTGTATAAAATCCTAATACTTCACTAACTTTTAACTTCATAAAAACACCTCGCTAAATCTTTCATAGAAACATTATACAGGAAAGTGAAAAATTTTTCTACATTTTCGTAGCAATTCGCTTGACATTACGAATTCGTAGCGCTATACTAATATTACGAATCCGTAGTAAGGCACTGCACGGTAGAATAAGTCAACTTAATAGGCAATCATGCCGTTAAAATCTGTTTAAGCCCCGTAGTGCCTTTACGGGGCTTTTACTGTATTCAAGGAGAAAAGACAATGTTTCAAATCGAGAACAAACACTATCAAGAGCTTTTAGAAAAGAGTTCCCGCGGCAGATACGCCAAAAGGTATAAAGCTGCATTACAAGAGTTTGCGGAAGTCGTCGAGAATTTAGAGCCGTTCGAAGTCGGCTTTATAAAAGCCCTGCGCGCCTGTGATTGGGGTTTCAAAGCGGAGATAAAGTCGGCGGTGCTTTCGTTTCATCAAACCCGATTTAAGTTTTACCGCCTGCTGTCTATCATGCTTACGGCAGAAAGTTGCATAAAAGGCATTGCGGAACCCGCCCGGGGTTTCCCCCACGTAGCCGCCCCGGAAGGGGGCACGGGGGAAACCCCGCCAACGCAAAGCGAAACTTAACTTGATTAAAGGTATTTTTGATTCCGCGAGGTGCTCTTTTGGGAGGTTCTTTTTTGAGACAGTCGCGCTTTTACGATAGAAAATTGATAGTCAGCGGCAACGTTGCGGAGCTCTACGAGTACGAGTTACCCGTTAGCCGTTTCGCGCCGTCAAAGCCCGTCGGACGGGCTGGACAGACTGGCACGACAGAAGAGCAGAAACAAGAGAACAGACGGAAACGCGCTCAGCGAGCGCGGCAGAAAGTACGCCGCTATGCGAATGCAAATTTCTCCAACGATTCAAAGTTTCTAACGCTCACTTTCAAAGACAATATGACGGACTTGAAAGCCGCAAACCGCGACTTCACAAACTTCATCAAGCGCTTTAATAGATACTCTGGGCGACGGCTTCAATACATCGCGGTTCCCGAATTTCAAGAGCGCGGCGCGGTTCATTATCACATGCTTTTGAATGCCCCCTATATCCCGCACGGGAAGCTTGCCGAACTTTGGGGGCATGGTTTTGTAAAGGTCAATCGCATTGACAACGTTGACAATATCGGCGCGTATATTACAAAGTACATGACCAAAGACAGCTTAGACGAACGGCTTAACGGCGTAAAATGCTACTTCATGAGCTACAATTTGAAAAAGCCCGAACAGACCACAAACGAGGAGCTTATAGACGAAGTGCTTTCCGCCTGCACAGTCAAGCGCGTAGCCTGTTCAAGTAAATTCGATACGGAATATTTCGGCGAGGTTCGTTATACGCAGCTCATCATGAAAGAACGGATTTCTCTTGCCGAACTCCGCAAGCAAATCCCCTTACAATCTAATAGCCCAAGCGTTGCCCCTTTCGGCGTAAGCGGTTTAGCTCGCCCGTTGAAACAAACTTTATGTGCATTGCAACGCGCAACAAAGCCCTTCGGCGTTTGAGAATATCAGCGCGCCCCGCGCCCCCTCTCGCCTACTGTTTGCAGGAGACAAAATGAAAAGAAAGTCTACCTCCCAGACCCTTGGCACTTGGCTTGCCGAGTGGTTCAGCGTTTACAAGCTCCCGACCGTTGCTAAAAGTACGGCGGAGAATATAGAGCGCGTTATTCGCTTACATATCCCGCAATGGCTCAAAGATTTGCGGCTTACCGATTTGCGCGCTTTCACGATAGATAAAGCGTTGTCGGGCATAAAATCTACCCGCATGCGGAAGTATGCTTTCCACGTGCTTAATAATAGCCTTAATAAAGCTTTTCGCCTTGACCTTATTGAATCGGATATTATGAAGAAAGCAGAGCCGATTAAACACCGCTCGAAGCGCGGAGAGGCTCTCACCGTTACCGAGCAACGCGAGTTCTTGCAAAAGGTCGGCAATCACTATATGCGCAATCTTTTCGAGTTCTACCTATATACGGGCGTAAGGCGTTGCGAAGCGCTCTCGCTCCGTTGGGCTGACATCGATTTCGCGAGCGATTCAATCCTTATCCGCGGCACAAAAACGCTTACCTCTTTCCGCCGTTTAGACATGCTTCCGCGCGTTCGTGAGATTCTCCTAAAACAGAAAGCGCAATGTCCCGATAGCCCGCTCGTGTTCCCCTATAAAAAGTTTTACGTTGACGAGGTTTTTAAAAAGTTCTGTCCGAATCACAAGCTCCATGATCTTCGGCATACTTTCGTTACAAGGTGCGCCGAATGTGGCATAAATGTAAATGTTTGTCAAAGCCTTGCAGGGCACAGTGATATAAAAGTAACGCTTCAAACATATACCCATGCGACCGACTTTTTTCGAAAGTCTGAGTATATGAAATTCGATATAGAGCCGCCAAAATGACAAAAAGCACCCTCTTTCGGGTGCTCTTGGCGCAGAGAGAGGGATTCGAACCCTCGGTGCTCTTATGGGAGCACACACGATTTCGAGTCGTGCGCGTTCGACCACTCCGCCATCTCTGCGTAACACTTACTAATTTTACTATATTATTTAAATTTTGTCAATCTTTCGGGCAGGTATTTTATCAAGAAAGTAGACAAAACTCCGATCACGATGCCGGCGAGCACGCTGAACGCGCAAACAAAAGGCAATTGGATAAAGAGCGACTCTGCCTGCATGATGAGAACGGCCACGGCGGTACGCGCGATGTTGCTCAAAACCGCCCCCGCAATGCTCACGGAGATCAGACTGACTTTCGGGAAAGCCCAAAAATACAGCGCGGCCATCGCCGCATACGAACAGAGACTCCCCGCGAGATTGAACGGAAGCACGAACGGCGTGACGGCAAGCGCCGTGACGAGGTTTTTCAAAAGGACGAAAAAGAACGCGTCGCGCGCGCCGAACACGATGATGACGAACAGCACGACGCAGTTTGCCAACCCGATCTTTACGTACGGCGCCATCGGCAGAAGCGGCGGTATCAACGATTCGACGATGAACAGCACGCTCGCCATCGCGAGCAGCACGCCGAGCGCCGCGACGCGCTTTGCGGAAAAATTTTTCATGCGTCGCTCTCCAGCCCGCCGACGATTTTGATCGTCAACCCGTGCGGCATACAGATGATTTCACCGCTGTCGACGGCTCCGTTCAACACGCAAATCCTGTCGGGGCAATCCGCCTCGGCAACGCTGACCTTGCCGCCTTTGACCTTTATGAGGTTGCCGTCCGTATAATCTTCATACAGTTCGCCGAGCATGACCCGCACGAGCGAACCTTTGCCCCCGCCGACGGTATACAGATATTCCGCATCCTCCCCGAGCGGGAGCGTGGCGATCGTTTCTCCGTAAGATATGACTTCGAATGAATTCCCCTTTTCGCTCCTTCCGAACCCGAAAGCGAGAAAGGTAAACACGCCGACGAGCAGGAT
>CALVHS010000033.1 GCA_944328665.1 uncultured Clostridia bacterium
GGGGATCTACGCCGGGGATTCACCCCGGATAAAGATGATACGATCCGTCGGCTCGTACCCGGCCGAAGTTGCACGAAGATACCCCTGCTCGACCAGCCGGCGCACATGATATACGACGTGCTGGCGCCCGATCCCCAGCCGCTTTGCGATCGCGGAAAAGTCCGCGCGTTTCGGCGTCCGGTCGTTGCCGATAAGCTCGGCCAGGATCCTGAAGCGCAGGTCGTCCGTCATGTCGTTTAAGTTGATCGCACGGACGCACATGCGCCCACCCCCTTTCCCCGCCAACGGGGATCTTTTTATGTTCGAACTCGGCCATCCGTCCCCGCCGGCGGGGATATCGCCCGGTCCGATCGCCGACGGCCGCAGCCCCTTTATCCCTGTTTCCGGGGATTTTTTAATGTGGGCCGACAAAATTTTTATGGACGGCTTCGCCGCCAAAAAAATTTTGTATAGATCCAATGTGCCGCCTGCGCAGCATTCGTTTGCGCTCTACCGCCTCGCCGCACGGCGCAAGCGCCTTTACGGCTACGTCGTCAGTTCGCACCCGCCTGCTGCGCAGGCAATTCTGTTAAACAGAACTCCGGCCGTCCCCTTCTTCGCCGTGCTCCGCATTCCTCTGCGGCCCTTGCGCCGTTTCCGCTCCATGGCCCGGCTCATCCCCCGCCTCAACCGCTTCGGCCGTCTGTAACGGCAATAACGGCCTTATGCCGGACATTGCCGCGAACCATCGCAGCATTCCCGTTACCAATTCGGCGTCCATCTGAATCTGCCCCGTTCTTCGCTCGGCTGCTTTCTTCAGATTCAGTTCGCGCGCCTCAAGCTCTTGATCGATTTCGTCCATGACCTCAATGCCGATGATCTGCGCTGCGCTATTGTATTTTCGTTTAAATATACCGAGAAACCGCCAGCTTCGCGGCGCAAGCGCGTCATACCGCAACTTTAACGCATATTCTTCCCGCACACGTTCAACACTCGCGCGCAGATCCAGCAAACCGTACTCCTTTTTATACAGTTCCTGCAGCCTTTTGGCCATAATCTCGCGCTGATCTGCAGGCAAAAGGTCACTGTTTTCGCGCAGATCGCCAAAAAGGGCATAAAAGCGCTTGTTCAACTTCTCCAAATCCTCGATCATCATGCCGATCCCCCTTTCCCGCGATACGCTTTCGGCTCTTTTACCGCATAAAACTGCGCTTTTTCCGCCGACAGTCGTTTTACTTCCGATGCGGTCAGATACGGCATGCAGTCAAAGTCATACCCATCAGCCGGCAAAAAGTCTTCAAAACAAGCAAAACTGTCAAAGTTTAGAAAAAGATTGCCCTCATGCACATAGTGCACCGTCTCATACGTCTTTTCGCCATCCCCTAAATACGCTTCAACCGCTTCCGGCGAATCAAATTTGCGACACTCGAACTCCGATCGTACGATCCATCCGTTTTTATCGGTCACGTTTCGCATTCCGACCACGTCCAAAAACAGATCTGCAAGATCCCGTATGTTTTTATCGATATTGATCGCCCGCTGGCTGTCTAAATATATATCCAAATGCGCCTGCCGGTGTTCTTGGAAAGCCGCTCCGACGTGATCAGGAAAGGTTTGGCTTTTGCGGCCGTTATAGTATCGCTGCGCTTCCGTAAAAAAGATCCTTGCGCCGGGGAACACATATTGCACCGGCATCTTGTCATTGACCAGGCCGAAGTAATACCCGTTCAGATAGTACGGCTCGAAAAATCTTTCATAGCCGGTCCTGATCCGCACCTGATAGTTTGAAAAGATCGGCGGACGATCCGGTAACGTAAGCGGCTTCATGCGCACACAATTTGCACGAATGATCGCTTCACGGGCATAGCGCAGCAGTTCACGGCCATGCTCCCGGTATGTCTCGATCAGAAAATGCGTCAAAAGCGACGTCTTTCCGCGCCCGGGGCGGCCGAAGATGATCGTTATCATGCGTCCGGATGCGCGGCAAAGTATGCCGTCATACCCTCGATGCAGCCGCCCTCCGCCGCATACGGGCAGCCGTACTCCGCGATCTCCGCCGCGTCTCCCGCGTCCGCATACACGCATTTTTCGCATGTGCCCGCTCCACCCTCGCGGATCAGGTAGTCTATTAGCCGTTTTTCGGCGCTGCTCATTTCTCTTACCTCGTATTTTTTCGGCTCGCGCCGTTTGTTCCGTTATCCGGAACGGAGCTTTCCCGCCCCGTCCCGCTTTCCCCCTTTCCCGGGGACGCTTTTTCTCCGAAAACCTATTGACTTTTTTCCGGGAATCGCTTATAATAATAGTGACCTTAGAGTCAGGTGCGTTTCCGGAACGTACCAACCCGCGTCAACCGTAAGGGGGCGCGGTCTTTTTTATTCCTTGAAGTGTTTTTTCCACTTCTTGGCGGTACCCTTATTCCGGATCCCCTTCTTGATCGCCTTATGCTCTGCTTTTGTAAGCCGGTCGCCCGTTTCGGTAAAATCTCCTCGAAAAAGCGGTTTGTATTCTTCACCGCTCTCCGTTTTGATCTTGATCCCGACCAACAGCTTTGAACCGACGATAGAATCCTCGGTAAGCGATCCGTGATCTTCCGGTTTCAGGACAAGTTTATCTATGTAGAGTTTCCCGTCCCGTCCTTTTTTGGAATAGATCTTCACGACCGCCAGAGCGCCGTCATCTTTTCGTTGATCGATCGCCGCAACCCGGCGCGGCTTGGTTATATCCGCTCGCCCCGTAAACAGTCCGTCCGTCGTTTTATAGATCTTCTTAACGTCAGATCCCTTTTTAGGCTTCTTCCTCGCCGATTCTTTCGGCGGGGTTTTCCTTTTGTCCGCCATGCATCGCCCTCACTTCTTCCGTCCGCGCGCCGCGGGTTTTTTCGCGGGCTTGGATGCGGACACGCGCTTCAAGACCTTACTGTCACGGTAATGTTTGAACGCGTGATCCCCGATCTCGAATGTTCCGCCTCCGTCAGCTCTGACGACCAGACGCCGCACTTTCGTTTTTCCGTCGTCATAGCCTTTCGCCGGTCCGTATTTCTCGCCGATGATCGTATATTTCACGCCCGATTGATTGACGAGCACGTCTCCCACCTTGTCCGTCGTGGACTTGACGCTCCTTTCAAGCGCCGTCATAGGACGCTTGGACGCGGGCTTTTTCATGGGTTTGAAAGCGGGCTTTTTGCCCGTCACTACGGGGCGTGTTCTGTCCAAACTCTCACGCTTTTTGCGCTCCCGTTCCTGGCGGCGCATTTCGGCTTGGATCTTCTTTTCCGTCGTCTGATCCGCGATAAACCGGTCATTGCGCTCATAGCGGCGCGCCTGTGCGATCCGCGTCAGCATCAGCCCCTCGTCCTGCACCACAAGCGCATGCTTGTACTTCGGATTTTTATGTAATTTCCCGTCTTTCCCGCGCTTGAATACCGGCTCGCCGTTGGACGCCCATGCCGTCCCCGCGGGCTGCGTCTGCGTCCCTTTCAGAACTTTCCACCCCTCCGGAAGATGTTTGTACACTCGCACCTCGCTCTTTTCGTCTTTTCCCGTCCTGTATTTCATTCCGTCTCCTCTATATCTCCGCCGACAGCGGCGGCATTTTATGCAACAGCAGCACATACCGCCTTTTGTCCCGTGGGATCGGCTCGATCCCTTTCTTCCGCACGTCTACCGTCCCGTACAGCATGTCGTACACGATCACACTCCAACCGTCCGGAAGCCGCACAAGCTCGTTTGCCGCGATCTCCTGCAACAGCACGCTTATCGGCTTCATCGTTTCTCCTGCCACAACCAGGCCGTTTTGTCGATTATCTCTTTTGCCGTCGCGGCCGAAAAGGTCGTGATCTCACCGTTGCCGTACGCCGCAACGCTGTAACGGTTTTTGCTCGTTCGATCCACCAGGATGACGCCCGTCAATTTCTGCGGCTGCGGACGCGGGATCTTCACCGTGTAGCTTACGTATGCGTCCCCAAAGTATTTCAGCGTATTTTCGTACACTTCCGCATTTCCGACAGTCTGATCGGCGCGCTCATATCGCAAAAATACCGTGCCGCGATCCCCAAGGTCAATACGATTAAAGCCATAGATCCGCAGATTATTCGGAATTTCCATCGCCGTCACCTCTGCAGTTCTGCCGCAAGTCTGATCGCCTGTACCGCTGCGGCAACGTCCAATACGATGACCTCGCTGCCGTCTATGCGCATATCGAACGCCGTAAGGATCGCATCGGCAAGACCCTGATATTCCCGATCCTGCATGCGCATCTGCGTCTGCAGACTTTTTACGGTATTCTCCGCGCCGCGAAACTCGCAAAACCGCTCGTATTCCGCTTCCGTCATTTTAATTAAACGATCCAACTTGCACCCCCTCGTCGAAAGAACGCAGCAGCGCGTCCAGATCGGCGGTCGTGATCTTCATCTTCTCCGCGATCTCTTTACGTACCGACTTCACACTTCGCATCAACCGATACAGCGCAACTATGATTTCTTTCGGAGATCCGTTCGCAAAGCTGAAAGCCCCTTCTTTTGTCACGACGATCCCCAGGGCCGCGTCAAGTGCTTTAACTCCATAGGGATCTTGTTCAATCGTCACTTTGTACATCTTACTCTTACCTCTTCTGTTTATTGGCAGCGCATATGCGCTTGCGCCCTCTCTCCTTACTGCATGCCCCGCAAGGTCGCCCCTGCGAGGCAATCCGGTAAGAGGCCGATCCGGGGTTCACGCACCCCGTCCCGCCGTCGCGGGGATCGGCATATTATTTTCCGTCGGTCGCTATCGCAGTTACAAGCGCAAAAATCTGCTCGTCGTATTCCTGCATGTCGACAAGACGCTCCCGCTCTACCGGCACAAGTACGGCCGCCAGCCGGCATAGGTAATCCGTGATCGCGTCAAATGCCTGCCCGAATCTGTCCTCTCCCACGAAACGCCGCTCTGTCACAGGCGGGAGACGGTCGTTCCAAGGTGTATGCCCGCGGTACTGCATCTCCACTTCCAGCCCATCTGCCTTGTTCCGGAACGTCGTCCATATCCTCAGATCCCGCCAACCGAAATCGCCCGTCATCTCGAAATACGTCCCGTTGTACGTCCAATTCCGGTTATTCCGCGAAAACTGTTTCGCCACCTGCTTCCGCATCCCCTCTTTCTGCTTTTCCGTCATTCCTTCCGCCTCCCTATTGACTACAACACGTTTTTATGATATTATAGGGTTCAGTTACCAGCTAATTTCCTATAAGACTACAAATTTGTGTTGTTTTCATATATCATAACACCACAAATTTATGTTGTCAAGTATTTTTTGAAAAGTGTTATGAAATTTTTATTGAAAGAGAGGCGCAAGCAACTCGGTCTGACGCAATTACAGGTTGCGCAAATGGTCGGACTTGCAGAAAGTGCCTATCAAAGGTATGAATACGGCAAAAATGAGCCGTCCGTTGGTCTTGCCCTTAAAATTGCCCATGCGCTCGACGCTACTGTAGAGGAATTATTCCTGATCGA
>CALVHS010000034.1 GCA_944328665.1 uncultured Clostridia bacterium
ACATCCGTTCGGGGAATGCCACCGAATACAGGCATAAGGACAAGATCGTGCAGGTCATCGACGAGAGCAAAGCGAGGATCAATAACCTGTATCAGACGATACGCATGGCGGACGAGCAGGAACGGGAAGTGCTGTATGCGCAGATCGCGGATATCAAGGCAGAGCGCGATAAGCAAGTCGCCAAATGGCTGACGAACGAAAACGTACTCATCCTCGTCCTTCGCCACTACGAGAAAAACAGCGCGGCGGACTGGCGCATCTATGCGGCGCTCATCAACCACCCAATTTTCGCGGAACTCTTATGGGAGCTGTACGACGGAACGGCTCTGCAAGTCGTGGAAGACGAGAACGGAGAATACACGTTATATGGCAGAAAATTTACAAAAGTCTACCGAAAAATGAGAATGAAGTGACGCGCAAGTGGTATGGAAGTGCCACACAATTCCCAAAAAAGCAGCTAAAACAGACGAAAAACGGCTTAAATACAACCCCCCCAATGCCGTAATTTTGGTACCATAGCATCCCAACTGTTGCACTCCCCTAATCAACGTAATAGGAAGCAGCCCGACCGCACACAGCGGCCGGGCTTATAGTATCCTAAAACCCGCGGATAGTCCGCGGGTAAGAAAGAGCTTAAGCGATGAAACTTGAAATAAAAACTCCTTTTGATATAATAGAGTTGCGACCTGGCAGTTGCAAACTAAAAATCAAAAGGAGGACATCCAGATGGATGACATAAGAAGTTTAGCACATACAAAGTGGAATTGCAAGTATCATGTAGTGTTTGCACCAAAATACAGGCGAAAAGTATTCTATGAAGAGAAGCGATTAGAGATCGGGGCAATACTTCGGGAATTGTGCCGGTGGAAAGGAGTGGAGATCATAGAAGCCGAAGTATGCCCCGATCATATCCATATGCTATTGTCGATCCCGCCCAAGATAAGTGTATCCGGTTTTATGGGGTTTCTGAAAGGAAAGAGCAGTCTGATGATTTACCAAAAATGGGGAAACATGAAATTCAAATACAGGAACCGGCAATTTTGGTGTAGGGGCTACTACGTTGATACGGTAGGGAAAAACACAAAAGCGATAAAAGAATATATCGCAAAACAATTAAAGATAGATAGAGAAGCAAGCCAAATGAGTATAGACGACTTGGACGACCCTTTTAAGGGTGGCAAGTAACAATTGCATGACTGCCAGGTCGTCATAGGCGCGGCTTGCGCGCTGTCGGTAATATGAGGGCTAACAGCCCGAAACTGAAAAGCCACCGGCTATGCCGGTGGATATTTATTCTGCAATTATAAAAAAATTTTTTTGCAAAAGCGTCATCATTCGCTTGACAAACGAATACAAATAGAATAAAATTAACCATGGTTAATAAATAAAGGAAAAGGAGACCACGTATGCCGCTGCCGCTTGCGCCCGCAGGGGAAGAGATGACGGTCAAAAAGGTCCTCTCGAACGAAAAAAATAAAAGGCATTTTGAAAATTTAGGCATCACCGTAGGGGCAAAGATCGTCGTCTTGAGCGAATCGGGCGGCAGCGTCATCCTGCGCGTCAAGGAGGGGCGGCTGGCTTTGGATAAAGGCATGGCGGCAAAGATCATCGTCGGATAGCCGTGTAAAGGGAGCGCCCCGGCGGGATCTGCCAAAAGGCCGCGGCCAGATCCGTGTTTTGCGCGGAAAAGGCGTGAACGGAAAAGTTGTATAATATAAATAAAATAAGGAGTATAAAGAGCGATGCAAAAACATCTCAACGAATTTGCCGTCGGGGAAGAGGGCGTCGTCATGCGTATCGAAGGGGAAGGCGGCATCCGCCGCAGGCTCTTCGATATGGGCGTCACGCCCGGGGCAAAGATCATGCTTCGAAAACTTGCCCCCCTCGGAGATCCCGTCGAAGTCAATCTCCGCGGGTACGAACTGTCGCTGCGCAAAAGCGAAGCGGCGTGTGTCCTCATGGAGGTGTCCCGTGCTTAAATTTGCTTTGGCGGGCAACCCCAACTCGGGCAAAACGACCCTGTTCAACGCCCTCACGGGCAGCACGGCGCACGTCGGCAACTGGCCCGGCGTCACGGTCGACAAGCGAGAGGGCGTCTACAAAAAGGGCAGCGTCCCCGTCGCCGTCATCGACCTTCCCGGTATCTATTCCCTCTCCCCGTATACCCCGGAAGAGGTCGTATCCCGCAATTTTATCTTGGAAGAGAAGCCCGACTGCGTCATCAACATCGTCGACGCGACCAATTTGGAGCGCAATCTCTACCTCACCACACAACTCATGGAGATCGACGTTCCCCTCGTCGTCGCCCTGAATATGATAGACGCCGTCAAAAAAAGCGGCGACGCGGTGGACGCGAAGATGCTGGAAGCGCGCATCGGCGTGCCCGTGGCGGAGATCTCCGCCCTCAAGGGGGAAGGGATCGGGGCGCTGATGGAGCGCGCCGTCGCCGCGGCGAAAAACAGGCGCGCGGGCAGGACGGTGCTGGAAAGTTCCTCCCTCGCCCACGTCATCGGCGACGTCAAGATCGCCCTGCAGGGGAAAGGCGTGGAAAACCCTCTCTTCCATGCGGTCAAACTGACGGAAGGGGACGAGCTGGAAGTCAAAGCGCATCCCGGCGAGATGCAGATGGTGGAAGCGTTCAAAAAACAGAACAAAGACGCCGTCTTCGAGGAAGATTTCGAAGCGCTCATCGCCGACGCCCGCTACCGCTATATCTCTGCAAACTTTTCCGCGGCGGTCACCCGTAAGGCAAAGAAAGAAAAGGGCGTCCTGACCGGATCGGACAGAGCGGACAGGGTGCTCACGCACCGCGTCTGGGGCATCCCCATTTTCCTTGTCATCCTCTTTGCGATCTTCCATCTGACCTTCGGGGAAGACCTTTTCTATCTCAACGCCGTTTTCGGGTTTGCCGAGGACGTGACGACAAAGAGCGAAGTGCTCGACGCCTTTATCGCCGTCTTTTACAGTTCCGCCGGCATCTCTACGCCGGGCGCGATCCTGTTCAACCTGATGGGTTTTGTCACCGACCAGTTGGGCGGGCTGATCGCGGGCGGGCTGGAAAGCGCAAACGCCGCCGTCTGGGCGCAGGGGCTCGTTAACGACGGCATCTGGGGCGGCGTCGCGGGCGTGCTCTCCTTCGTGCCGCAGATCCTCGTGCTTTTCCTCTTCCTTTCGATCTTGGAAGATTCCGGCTATATGGCGCGCGTGGCGTTCATCCTCGACCGCGCCTTCCGCAAATTCGGGCTTTCGGGCAGGGCGTTCATCCCCATGATCATGGGCTTCGGCTGTTCTGTGCCCGCGGCGGTCAATACCCGCACGCTCGCGGACGAAAAGGAGCGGATCATGACCAACCGCGTCATCCCCTTCTTTACCTGCGGCGCCAAGGCGCCCATCCTCGCCGCCGTCTGCGGCGGGATCGCGGCGCACTATACCGGCATCCCCGTCGGCGCCGACCTGCTGGTGTTTTTGCTTTACCTGTTCGGCATGGCGATGGCGGTCGTCATGGTGCTGTTCATGCGCCAGACCTCCATGCGCGGGGCGGTGGCGCCTTTCATCATGGAGCTGCCCGCCTATCACGCGCCTCAATTTCATAATTTGATGGTGCACCTGTGGGATAAACTCAAACATTATCTCAAAAAGGCGTTTACCATCATCCTCGCGTCCTCCGTCATCATCTGGTTCCTCTCCAATTTCAATTGGGAATGGGAATGCCTCACCGTCGAAGAAGGGGAGATCAGCCGCATGAACGAAAGCATCCTGCACGATATCGGCACCTTCTTCATGTGGCTCTGCACCCCGATGGGCTTCGGGCTGCAGCTGGGGCAATACGGCTGGGTGTTCGTGGTAGCGGCGGTCACCGGGCTCATCGCCAAAGAAAACGTCATCGGCACCTTCTATGTGTTGGCGGGCGCCATCGGCGTGGCGGTGCTGGAAGTGGCCGGCGAGGACGGCGAAAGCGGCATCGGCGTCATCGCGGCGTTCCTCGCCTCGGCGGACGTCGGCATCACCTGGCAGGGCCTGATCGCGTTCTGCGTCTTCAATATGCTCACCGTGCCCTGTTTTGCGGCGGCGGCGACGGTCAAAGCGGAACTCCCGAAGGGCAAATTCCGCTATACGCTCGCCTTTTGGCTGCTCACGTCCTACATAACGTCTTCGATCGTCTATGTGGTGCTCAGCTGGTGGTGGACGGCGTTTATCGTCGCGGCGGCATTGGCGCTCGTCATCGCGTTCTTCGTGCTGCGCGGGCGCGGCAGGCTCACGGCGGGCAAACGGGGAAAAGCGAGCCCCGCCCGCCGCTGAAAAGGGGGGTTTTATGCAGGCAATGCTCTTATCCGTCGGGGGGACGATCCTCTCCGTTGCCATCGCGCTCGTCGCCGTCGGCGTCGTCGTTTTGACGGTCGCGCTGCACTTTGTGCGCAAAAAACAGGGTAAGACGGGCTGCGGCTGCGGCTGTGCGGGCTGTTCCGGCTGCACGGCATGCCGCCCGAAGGAGCAAAAGGAAAAAGAAAATTCCGCGCCCCGTCCGGGCGCGGACAAAGACCGATCATCCGATCTGTGATCACCAAATAACATAACCTCAAAGAGGGGGCGCCGAAAGTTTTTCGGCGCCCCCTCTTTCTCTCGGGCGTCCCGTCAATCGATCTGCAAGAACAGCGCCTTCAGATAGCTCGTCTCCTCCGCGGTCAGCAGGGCGGGATGGTCGGGCGCCTGCACTTTGATCTCCAGGCACTTGACCCGCCGCCCGCTCGCGCGCGCCGCCTCCGCGATCGTCCGTTCAAAGAGGGGCAGGGTCATATAATGAGAGCAGGAGCAGGTCAAAAGATAGCCGCCCTGCCTGACCAATTTCATCGCGCTCAGGTTGATGTCGCGGTACCCCCGCGCCGCGTTTCCGACCTCCGCCGCGCTCTTGCAGAAAGCGGGCGGGTCGAGGATGACGAGATCGAAGGCGCGCCCCTCCCGCTTGAAGGTGCGCAGCGCCTCAAAGGCGTCCGCGCACAGCGTTTCGATGTTCGTAAAGCCGTTGAGCGCCGCGTTTTCGCGCACGTTTTCGAGGGCGAAGGAGGAAATATCCACCGCCGTCACCCGTTTTGCCCCCGCCGCCGCGTTGAGGGAAAAGCCGCCGCTGTTGCAAAAACAGTCCAACACGTCGCCGCCCCGCGCATACCTGCGGCAGGCGTAGCGGTTTTCCTTTTGGTCGAGGAAGTACCCCGTCTTCTGCCCCCGCTTTACGTCGATCGCCATGCGGATGCCGTTTTCCTCGATGCGGACGGTGTCGGGCACCTCTCCGCAGAGCATCCCGCTTTCAAGGGGGAGCCCCTCCTTTTGGCGCACCGCCGCCTCCCCGCGCAGGTAGATGCCTTTGGGGGCAAACAGTTCCTGCAGGCATTCGCCGATCATCTCCTTGCGCCGGTCGATGCCGAGGGAGAGGCATTCCATGACCAGATAGTCTCCGTAGCGGTCGACGATGAGCGCGGGCAGGTCGTCCGCTTCGGCGAACACCATGCGGTAGCAGGTATCCGCGATCAGTTTCCGCCTCGCCGCGTCCGCCGCGGCGAGGCGTTTTAGATACAGCGCCTTGCCGTCCTCTTCCCCGCCGCGCAGAAAGATGCGCACGAGGATCTTGGAAAGGTGGTTGATGTACCCTTTGCCGAGCGGTCTGCCGTCCGCGGCGCGCACTTCCGCAAGGGCGCCGTTTTTGTCTTTGCCTTCGATCTTTGCGGCTTCGTTGGCATACACCCAGCTGTGCCCGCCGAGGATGCGCCTTTCTTCGCCTTTTTTCAGGTATACCGTATAGGGCATTTTCTCTCTCCCGTTTTTTTATGATTATAGCAAAAAACGGAAAAGAAGGCAACCGCCGCGGCGGCGCATGCCGCTACGGCTTGACAAAACCCTCCCGATCTTGTACAATGGGACAAAAAAAGAACGCAAGTTCTGTTTTCGCCGCCCGAAGAATACAATAGACGGGCGAGGGGAACGTATGTTGGCGGAAGAGATCAAAAAATACAGCATCAAACAACTGCGCTCGCTGGCGGAAGAGCTGCGCGGGCAGATCGTGCGCGCCGTCGGCGAGTGCGGGGGGCACCTGTCCTCCAACCTCGGCGCGGTGGAAGTGACGCTCGCCCTGCACAAGGTGTTCCGCTTTCCCGAAGACAAGCTGATCTTCGACGTGGGGCACCAGTGTTATACCCATAAACTGTTGACGGGCAGGGATCTTTCTTCCCTGCGGCAGGAGGGGGGCACGAGCGGCTTTCCCGACCCGGAAGAGAGCGGATACGACGCCTTTTACGCGGGGCACAGCGGCACGAGCATCGCCCTGGGCGTCGGCTGCTGCGAGGCGCGCGAGCGGCGCGGCGGCAAAGAAAAGGTCGTCTGCCTGATCGGCGACGCGTCTTTGGGGAACGGCGTGGCGTTGGAAAGCATCTTTTCCTCCGAGCAAAAGCCGAAAAATTTCGTCGTCGTCCTCAACGACAACGGCATGTCCATCGGCAAAAATCATTCGGCGCTCTACGCCGCCGTCTCTAAGGCGACCGCCAAAAAGCGGTACCGCCGCTTCAACGCCTTCCTGTCGGACACGTTCAAAGAGACGAGCGCCTTCGGCAGGTATCTGCGCAAGATCAAATACAGCGTCAAGGGATGGCTGAATAAAAATTCTTTCTTCGAGCGCTGCGGCTTCAAATATGTCGGCCCCGTGGACGGGCACGACCTGTCCGAGCTGTGCGCCGTGCTCGAAAACATCCGCGCCATCGAAGACCCCGTCTTTTTGCACGTCGTCACGCAAAAGGGCAGGGGGTACGCGGCGGCGGAGGCAGACCCTGCCCGCTATCACGGGGTGGCGCCCCGCCTCGGCGGGGGAGAAAACACCTTCGCCGACGCGCTGGGCGGCATCCTCTGCGCCCGCGCGGAAAAGGACGAACGCCTGGTCGCCGTCACCGCGGCGATGACGGACGGCGTGGGGCTGTCCGGCTTTGCGCAGGCGTTCCCCGACCGCCTCTTTGACGCGGGCATAGCCGAAAGTTTTGCCGTCGCGCGGGCGGCGGGCATGGCGGCGGGCGGGCTGCGCCCCGTCGTCTGCCTGTATTCCACCTTTTTGCAGCGCGCGTTCGATCAGATCGTCGAAGAGGTCTGCCTGCCCGCGCTGCCCGTCCTGTTCTGCGTGGACAGGGCGGGGCTGGTCGGCGGAGACGGCAAGACCCATCAGGGATTGTTCGACGTCTCTCTCCTGCGCGGCGTGCCCGGGCTCGACGTATATGCCCCCAAGGACGCCGCCGAGTTTGCCGATGTGTTCGATTTTGCCTACGGGCGCGGAAAGCCCGCCGTCATCCGCTATCCGAACGGCGCCGTTCCCCCCGTGCGGGGGCGCATGCCCCTCTCCGAGGGCGCCCTGTGGGAGATCTTGACGGACGGCCGCGACTGTACCGTGCTCGCCTGCGGCGCGCGCGCCGTCGCGCGGGCGCTGCAGGCGCAAAAGCTGTGCGCGCCCTTCCGCATCCGCGTCGTCAACTGCCGCACGCTCGTCCCGCTCGACGGGGCGCTGCTCGAACGCCTCGCCTCTTCCCCCCTCGTCACCTTCGAGGAAGGGTATGTTTCGGGCGGATTTTCCTCCGCCGTGGCGGAGTTTTATGCGCGGCGGGGCATCCCCGTCCGCATGCTGGCGGTCGGCGCGGAAAGCCGCTTCGTTTCCCACGCTTCGGCGGAGGAGCAGGCGGCGGCCCTCGGCCTGACGGCGGAGGACGTCGCCGCCGCCGTCAAAAAAATGTGCGTTTTTACGCGGTGAGGAGTGCGCATGCAGGAAGAAGAAAAGACCCCCGCAAGCGGGGGAGAAGGGGCTGCGCCCGTATCGGAAGAGGAGCTTTGCTACCGTTCCGGGAAGGAAGTGGCAAAAAGCGGGCTCTTGGGCGTCTTTATCGGGCTGGCGGTCATCGTGCCCGGCATCAGCGGTTCGACCGTCGCCATCCTATTTAAATTATACCGCAAGCTGCTCTTTGCCATAAGCAATCTCTTCCGCAAAGCAAAGCGCTGCCTGCTCTTTTTGCTGCCGATCGCGCTCGGCATCGCCGCAGGCTTCGTCGTCGGCTTTTTTGCGGTGCAAAAGCTGCTCGCCGTCGCGCCTTTTGCGGTCGTTGCCCTCTTTGCGGGGCTGATGTGCGGGGCATACCCCGCCGTCACCGACGAGATCAAAGGAGAAAAAAAGAGCCCCGCCCGCGTCCTTCTCTTTTTGGCCGGCGTCCTGCTGCCCGTCGCGGTCAGCCTGCTGTCCGTCTTTGCCTCCGGGGGAGAGCGCTCCCTCGAGCGGCTCTCCTGGCAGCACTATCTCCTGTTCCTCGCGCTCGGCTACATCGTCGCCGTCACGCAGATCGTGCCCGGGCTTTCCGCGACCGCCGTCCTGATGGTGTTCGGCTGGTTCTCCGCCCTCATGGATTCGGTGCACCTCTCCGTCTGGCGGGCGGATCCGCGCGTCTTTTTGGTCTATGTGTGCCTCGCCGCGGGCTTTGCCGTCGGGCTGTTCACCTTTTCCAAATTGCTCGACAGGGTGTTCGCCCGCCGCCGCGTGCCCGCCTTTTTCCTCATCGCGGGGCTTTCCCTCGGCTCCCTCGTCACCATGTTCTTCAACCCGGATATATACGCCGTCTACCAAAGCTGGGCAGGCGGGGCGCCCTTTGCGGCGGAGCTCGCCGTCGGCGTCCCTCTCTTTTTCGTCGGCGCCGCCGCGGCGTACCTGTTCGTGCGGTATGAAAGGAAGGGCGCGCCGCGGGCGGACTGACGGGCGCCTACCGCCGCGCGAGAAATCCTTTGAACGTCTTTTCGTGTTCCTGTTCCATTTTTAACAGGGTCTCGGCAAGTTTTTTGACCTGCGTGTCGCAGTTTTCGCCGCATTCGCCGATCGAGCGCGTCAGCGCCGCGATCCCCGTCACCGTGCCCTGCGTCATCATCTCGGCGATGTGCGCGCGGCTGTCGTCCTTCAGGGTGTTCCATTTCACCGCCCCCCACATCATCGCCTTTTTCAGGGGAGAAGGCTCTTTCAATTCCAGCCCCGCGTCTTTTGCCAGCATCGCCGCCTCGCCGGAGACGCGCTCGTATCCCTCGTGCATCCGTTTCAGCGTTTCGCGCATCGCCTCGTCCTGCGTTTCGGGCAGGATATCTGCGATCGATTGCAGCGCATAGTGGGCGTTGCGGTAAATTTCCGCCAGCAGTTCGCTTTCCTTTTTTGTCTCTGCCATGATTTCCTCCTTTTTCGGCAGTATGTGCGCAAAAAAGTTCTCCTATGCAAAAAAAATTCCCCTTTTCGGCGTTTTTGCTTGACATTTTTTTATTTAAATGATAGAGTAGACCCCGAGCCGCTCGGGACGGGCGTTTTAAGTGCGCCGTCGTGCGCCGCCTTGTGCATCCCGGCGAGACTGGTCAGAGGAGGGTAAAATTTTGTACGCGATCATCGAAAACGGAAACAAGCAATACCGCGTTTCCGAAGGCGACGTCGTCCGCTTTGAAAAGTTGGGCGCCGACGTTGGCGAAAAGGTCGAGTTCCCCGTGCTTTTGATCGCCGATGAAAACGGCGTCAAGTGCGGCGCGGACGTGGCGAGCGCCAAAGTCAGCGGCAAGGTAGAAGCGCAGGACAAATTCAAAAAGATCGTCGTCTTCAAGTACAAGGCGAAGAAGAACGAGCGCAAAAAGCAAGGTCATCGCCAGCCGTTTACGCAAGTCAAGATCGAAAAGATCACGCTGTGAGCGCAGGGCTTGCAAAAGTACGATTCAGGAGGTAAAACAATGATTTTTATCAGTTTGTTTGCTCATAAAAAAGGGACGGGCTCTTCGCACAACGGTCGCGACAGCGAGGCAAAGCGCCTCGGCGTCAAGCGTTCCGACGGGCAGGAAGTGCTTGCGGGCAACATTTTGGTGCGCCAGCGCGGCACCAAATTCCACCCGGGCAACAACGTCGGCATCGGCAAGGACGATACCCTCTTTGCCTTGGTGGACGGCGTCGTCCGTTTTGAAAGATTGGGCAAGGACAGAAAGCAAGTCAGCGTCTATCGGGCGCAGTAAAGTTTTTTTGGCAAAAGAGAGCGGCGTTCCTGCCGCTCTCTTTTCGCCCGTTCCGCTCCCCCCTCTTTCCGAGGCGCTCCCTTTTTTACGCAAAAGGAAAGGGGATATTACGGATAGCTTTGCCAAAAACTTATATCTTTATCCATATTATCATAATTTTGGTGCAAAAAAATCTCTCTAAACAGTTGACACCGCGGTCAAAGTGTTGTAAAATGATTTTACACAAAAGGGGTCATTCCGTCTTTTTGCGTCTATGCACGTACAAAAGAGCGCGGCGGTACAGCTCGGCGGATACCCGTACCGCAGGCGGGAATCAATTTTTAGGAGGTAGCAAAGTAGCGGGATGAGTTTTTTAGTTATATGAAATTTTGTCGGAAAAAACCCACACTTTTGTAAAAACCAAAAAATTATAAAATCTTTTAAGGAGAGTGAACAATGTTTCAAACAGTCAAAACAAAGTTTGGCAAGTTGATGATGTTGTTGCTCGTCGTGCTGTGCACGGTCAGCCTGGCGATCGGGTTGGTCGGCTGCTCAGGGGATGCTAAGACGATCAGTTCCGTTGCGATCAACGCGGACGGCAACCTCGTCATCACCTGGAGCGACGGCGAAGAGCAAGATCTGGGCACCGTCAAAGGCCAAAACGGTCAGGACGGCGCT
>CALVHS010000035.1 GCA_944328665.1 uncultured Clostridia bacterium
CCGCCGCGGTCTCCGCGGCGGATTTTTATTGCATTTTATCATTAAAATCCTTTCCCGAGGCGGGCGAGCGCTTCCTTGGCGGCGTGATAGATATCCCCCGCGCCGAGCACGAGCACCGTATCCCCGCAGCCGACCGTGCCCCTCCAATAGAGGGCGAGCTCTTTCACCGTCTCGATATAGAGGGCGTTGGGCAGATGTTCCGCCAGCGTCAGCGCGCAGCCCGCTTCATCAAAATACTCGCGCGCCGCGTACGTCTTGTACAGCACGAGATCTTCCACGCCCGACAGCACGTTGACAAAATCATCGAAAAGAAGGCGCGTGCGAGAATAGGTGTGCGGCTGAAAGACGACGATCAGCCTGCCGCGGCCGATCTCGTGCGCCGTCTCCAAGGCGGCGGCGATCTCCCTGGGATGATGGGCGTAATCGGCGATAAACCGCGCGCCCGCAAACCTGCCGATCTCCTCGAAGCGTCGCCGCACCCCCTTAGATCTCTCCAGCCCTTCGGCGATGAGATAGGGCGGAAAGCGGTAATACATCCCCACCGCCGCCGCGGCGAGCGCGTTATATATATTGTGCTTTCCGTAGACATTCAGGCGGATCCTGTCGAGCAACGCCCCTCCCGCCCGCAGAGTAAAGGCATATTTCCCTCCCAGTGAGACGATCTCCTCCGCGCCGACGTCGCTCTTTGCCGACAAGCCGAAGGTGAACGCGGGCCGCACGGCGGCGGCGATCTTATCCTCGCTGCATAGGATGCACGCCCGCGCGCGCTCGCAAAAAGCCAGATAGGCGCGGGTGCAGTTTTGCTCGTTTCCGTAATAATCGAGATGGTCGGCGTCCGTGTTGAGCACGACGGCGACGTCCGGCGCCAGCTTGAGAAAATTTTCCCGGTATTCGCACGCTTCCGTCACAAAAAAACGGTCGCTCCCGAGGCGCATATTGCCGTACTCGGCGTCTTCCCCGCCGATGTGCGCGGTGACGCTGCCGGCGCAGCATTCGAGCACATGCGCGCACATCGCCGTCGCCGTCGTCTTCCCGTGGCTGCCCGCGACGGCGACGACGTTTTTATAGTCGCCCGCCACCAGCGCCAACAGATCCGCCCTGCCCGCGACAGGGATGCCGCGCGCCAGCGCCGCCGCTTTTTCCGGGTTCTTTTCGTTTATTGCAGAACTGCATACGACGATCTGCGCCCCGCCCAGGTTTTCCGCACGGTGCCCGATACAGACGCGCGCGCCCGCGGCGCGCAGGGCGGCGATGCGGCGGTTTTCATAAAGGTCGCTCCCCGAAACGCGGAAACCGCGCGCGAGCAGGCATTCCGCCAACGCGCTCATGCCGATCCCTCCGATCCCGACCATAAAAACTTCCTCAACATCCCGCCAAAACGTCTTTTTCATGGCATAATATATGCAAGAAAGGACAAAAAAAGGCACAAACTCGGAAAATTTTTAAAAAAAATACAAAAAATTTTTCAATGCTACTTGAAAAAGCGAAAATTATATAGTAAAATGTAGATAAGAAGATACTTGCATAAGGAGGTACAGTCTCTTGAATATTTCTGAAGTACGGATCAGATTCGTCAAAAAAGACGACAGCAAGCTGAAGGCAGTAGCCTCCGTCACCATCGACGATTGTTTTGTCATCCACGACATCAAAGTCATCGAGGGCGCGGACGGACTGTTCATCGCCATGCCGAGCCGTAAGACAAGCGACGGAGAGTTCAAAGACATCGCACACCCCTTGAATACCGAGACCCGCGAGAACCTGAAAGATGCGATCCTGACGGCGTACGCCGACGCTCTCGAAAAAGAGCAGCCGTAGGATGCGCGGATAGGTTCACCTGCCGCGATGCGATTGAATGCAAGGAACACAGAGAGGGAAGAGCCGGACGGCTCTTCCCTCTCTGCTTGAACCGACGGGGCGGCAACAAAGTGCCGCCCCGCCCTTTTTTCGATCATTTCTTTTTGAAGAGCCTCTGCACGAAGGTGGGCAGCTGCTTGTCGTCCGCGGGCGCACCCTGCATCTGCGGCGCCTGACGATACTGCTGCTGCATCGGCTGCTGACCGTAACCCTGCTGTTGCTGGCCGTACCCTTGCTGCTGTTCGTAGTGCGGCTGCTGGGGCGCTTGGCGATAGCCCTGCTGCTGATATTGCTGCGGCCGATACTGCTCCTGACGGGGCTGCTGGTACTGAGCCTCGTCATACTGCTGCATGTTCTGGCGATAGCCCTGCTGCTGATACTGCTGCTGGGCGGGCTGCTGCGGCTGCTGGTACTGCTGACGCGCATAGCCTTGCTGCGGCTGCGTCTGCGCCTGCGGGCGGAACCCCTGCCCCGCATAGCCTTGCTGCGGCTGCTCTTGACGGCGCTCGAACTGCGGCTGATATGCCTGCTGCCTGCCGTACATACCCTGCTGGGCGGGCTGCTGCATGCCGCCGTTCACGGGCAAGCGGCCATACGCGGCCTGCGCACCCTGGCCGCCGCGCACGGACATGGGATCGCTGTTTTCGGAGATCCCCCTGTTCGCAAAGAAGCTGCGGCTGCCCGTGGCGCGCTGCTCTTCCTTGGGCAGGAGCATATTGTCCACGTTGGGGAAGCCCGTCGCGATGACGGTGACCTCAACTTCGTCGTTGATGTTACTGTCGATGCAGGCACCGAAAATGATATTCGCGGAATAGTCGACCACGCTCTGCACGAGGGTCGCCGCCGTCTGCACTTCGTCCATTGTCAGATCGTTGCCGCCGACAATGTTGAGGATGACCCCTCTCGCTCCCTCGATGGTCGTAGTCAAAAGCGGGCTGTTGACCGCGAGGCGCACCGCCTCGACGATCCTGGTTTCGCCCTTGGCGACGCCGACGCCCATGTGCGCCAGCCCCTGATCTTTAAGGATGGTACGCACGTCCGCAAAGTCGAGGTTGATGAGGGCGGGATTGACGATGAGGTCTGCGATGCCGCGGATACCCTGTTTGAGGACTTCGTCCGCCACGCGCAGCGCTTCCACCATCGGCGTGTTTTTGGGAACGACGCAGGAGATCTTGTCGTTGGGGATAATGATCAGCGTGTCGACATACTTCCTGAGGTTTTCCAGCCCTTTCGCCGTATTGTCCATGCGCTTTTTGCCTTCAAAGTTGAAAGGCTCGGTCACGACGGCGATGGTCAAGATCTTAAGATCGCGCGCGATCTTGGCGATGACGGGCGCCGCACCCGTGCCCGTGCCGCCGCCCATGCCCGCGGTGATGAACAAAAGGTCGGTATCTTTGACCGCTTCCGTGAGCACTTCCTTGCTCTCTTCCGCGGCAGCCCTGCCGATCTCGGGCTCTGCGCCCGCGCCCAGGCCCTTGGTGAGTGCCGATCCGATCTGGATCTTGTTCTCCGCCCTGGACAGGAGCAGGATCTGCTTGTCGGTGTTGACCGCTACATAGCTCGCGCTTTGGATGCCCGCTTCGATCATGCGGTTGACTGCGTTGCACCCTGCGCCGCCGACGCCGATGACTTTGATGCGCGCCACGCCGGACAGGCTGTCTAAACTGTTGAACATTGAAAATTATCCTCCGATTCCGTTAAAATAATTTATGAAACAAGCCCTGCGCTCTGTTTGATTCCAGAGCCATGTTCAAGAGGCTCAAAAGGGAACTTTGAGCCGCTTTATTGTAATAAGGCAACCGCGGCGTCACGATCTCGACCACCCTGTTCAGCCTGCCGCTCATGTGTTCGCGGGCGCCGCGGATCGCTGTGATGCCGCTTCCCGTCAAAAGGACGGGTTTATATTCAAGGGCCCTGCCGCCGCACTGTTCGAGGCAGCCGTTGACCTCCTCGCACAGAAGGTCGAGCCCTTCCTTTACGCTCTCTTTGACCTTGCCTGCCGGCACGGAATACGATCCTTCCCCGTCGCTGTAATCGATGCGCGAATCCGCCGCGTCTACGCTGGAGAGGTTGACCTTACGCAAGATCGCCTCCGCCGCGGGGAACGGGATATCCAACTCTTCCAGCATGTGCGCCGCGACATGTCCGCCGCCCACAGAAAAAGCACGCTGGTAGACGATACCGTTGCCGCACACCACGCTGAACGCAGAAGATATGTACCCGACGTCGAGCAGGATCGCATATTCGTCGCGCATTTCCGAGGGGAGCAGATACAGCGCTTCCGCCAAAGAAACAGGCAAAAATTCGATCTTGCGGACGCCGTATTCGCCGAGGATGTTGCGCATGAGTTCGGTAAAATACGGGTCGGCGAAAAAGTAACTCACATACCCTTCGAGGGAGTCGCTGATCATGCCGACGGGATCGATGACGCGGCGCTTGTCCGACGTCACGAAATAGACGGAACCGCGGCGGATCAGTTCGCCGTTGCTCCCGTCGTCGGAAAAGCCGCTTTCATAGAGAAAGTCGATGTCGGAAGGGACGACCTTCCTCTTCCTCTGAAAGCTGACGAGATGCCTGCCGGAAAGGACGCGGCAAAATTCGCCCGGCACGCCGACGAAGATCTTTTTCGTCGGGGCGCCGACGCTCGTCTCCATCCGCTCGAGCGCGGCAAAGACGGCGGCACGCAGACCGGACGGGTCGAAGAACTGCCCCTCCGCATACCCGTCGTAGCGCGCAGAATACATCCCCTTGAACACAAAGGTGCCGTTCACCCCGCGTTCCCCCGTCAAAGCGGTGATCTCCGATGATTCTACGCACAATACCGTGACGCTTTTGCGGCTCATGTTTTTCTCCCGTGGACGCACTTTCCCGTAAGGCTTTCGTACAATCACTATTATATAATTTTTTTTGTATTTTGTCAATAAAAATAACTTCCCCGAGAGAAGATTCCCGAGGAAATTTACAAGAAATTTTTGACAATTTTTTTGCAGGACGTTTATTCTTTTTTATTGCGAGAGCGGATCGTAAACGCCCGCGTAATGCTGCACCTGCCCGACCGATCCGGATTCCGCCACGAACACGGGCTGCAAATAGCCGTACGTCTTTTCCGCATCCGTCAAAAGAGCATATTTTTCGAGCGCCGCCGCAAAGCAATCTTCCGCGTGCGCCGCGGGATCTCCCACGTCCAAAAGCCAGATCTCCAGCCCCTCCGTCATGCGAAAACAAATGAATTCCATCCGCTTTTCGGCAGGCGCCAGATACACCGCCTCGGCGATGCGCCCGCGCACGCCGCCCAGCCTTTCGTCCGCTATCCGCAGCAGGGACTGCATGACGGCAAAGGCCTCCCCGCCGGAGGCGATCGTCTCCCCCGCGGCGGCCTCTTCATATGAAAATCCGCGAACGACGAGATTGTCCGCCTCCGCCACGAGGTTGCTCGCCGCGCTGTCCTTGACGGCAAGGATCTTGCCGTCCGCGTCCGTCACGTAATATTTATCCTCTTCTTCCGAATAAAAGGCGTACTGCTCGTACTCCTCTTCCACGTGCACGGTGATCCGGTTGGGGAAATTTTTCTCCACGGAGGTGACTTTCAGGTAAGTCCCGTCCAGCGCGCAGACGTCGTCGACGACGCCGTAGACGTTTTCCGTCTTGAAAAACAGGTAGCTTTTATTGAGATAGACGTTCAACCGCTCCTGGATCTTTTCGGCGCTCTGCGCCGCGCCCGCGCTGCCCGTCGCATACCGCACGTCGAACTGTTTGATCGAACAGACGGAATTGAAGGTAATCAGAAATACGAGCAGGAATGCGGCGACCGCGTACCCGACGATGAATTTTTTGCTCCTCATGGTGCTCCTTCTTTGGCAAAATGCTCTTCAGACGCGGATGCGGCGGATCTTTGCTCCCAGCGCCGCCAGCTTGTATTCGAACCCCGAATACCCGCGGTCGATATGAGAAAGATCGGTGACCGTGCTCCTGCCCTCGGCGGAGATCGCCGCAAGCGTGAGCGCGGCGCCGCCGCGCAGATCGCCCGCCGCCACGTCCGCCCCGTGCAGGGCAGGCACGCCGCGCACGAATGCCGCGCGGCCGCGCACGACGACATCCGCCCCCATGCGGATGAGTTCGGGGACGTGCTTGAACCGCGTCTCGAATAAGTTTTCGACGATGACGGCGGAACCTTCGCAGATGCAGGCGAGCGCCGTGGCGGGCGCCTGCAAGTCCGTGGGAAACCCCGGATACGGCATCGTCTCGATGAGGCGGAGAGATCTTCGCTCCCCGTCGCTCTTTATGTATATTTTATCATCTTTCACGGCAATTTTGCAACTGATTTCGCGCAATTTATCTATCAATGCCGCAAGATTCTCCGCAGATGCCCCTTCGACGGCGATCTCTCCGCCGCACATCGCCGCCGCGATGAGGAAAGTCCCCGCCTCGATGCGGTCGGGCATGGGGGTATATTCGACCCCGTGCAGCGCCCTGACCCCCTCGATCCGGACGGTGCCCGTGCCCGCGCCCCGCACCTTCGCCCCCATGCGGTTGAGAAAATCCTGCAAGTCCCTGATCTCCGGTTCCTTGGCGGCGTTGCGCAGGACGGTCGTCCCCTCCCCTTTCACGGAGGCGAGCATGATGTTTTCCGTCGCGCCGACGCTCGGGCAGTCGAGCACGATCTCCGCCCCCTTCAGACGATCGGAAGCGCAGTTGATGTATCCCCCCTCTTCCTCTACGCGCACGTTGAGGCGCCTCAGCCCCTTCAGATGCAGATCGACGGGGCGCAGCCCGATATCGCACCCGCCCGGATAGGCGATGCGCGCCTTGCCGAAGCGCGCGACGACGGAACCGAGCAAAAAGACGGATGAGCGCATCTCCTTTGCCAAAGCGGCGGGGATCTCGTGATTGGCGGCGTCCGCGCCGTCGATGACGAGCGCGTCCCCTTCGAACCGTGTCTTACAGCCGAGTTCCCCCAGGATCTCCGTCATGTGCAAGACGTCGCAGATGCGCGGGCAGCGGCGGATGATCACCCGCTCTTCCGTCAGAACGGAAGCGGCGAGCAGAGGCAGCACGGCGTTTTTCGCGGACTGGACGCGCACGCTGCCGTACAGCGGCGCACCGCCCTCGATGATGTATTTATCCATAATTCACTCCTTGCCAAAACAACGCAAAAGGCGGCAGGCCGATCCGCGCCGAGGATCCGCCTCCCTTACTCTATAATATGGCGCAAGGAGCGCAAACGTGCGGAGGGGCGCCCCGTCAAGGAGCGCCCCCTTGTTCCCTCCGCCGCGGGCGGGGGGAACGGGAAATATTATACAAGATGCCCATCGAGACCATCGTGATGACGAGGGAAGTATTGCCCGCGCTGATCAGCGGGAGGGGCAGGCCGGTGGGCGGGATGCAGCCGCTGACGACGAGGGCGTTGAGCACCGTCTGTACGGCATACACCGCCGTGATGCCCGCCGCGAGCAAAAAGCCGAACAGATCGCGGCTGCGCGCCGCCGTGCGCGCGCCGCAATAGATGAGCGCGCCCATCGCCGCGAACAGGAGCAGGATGCCTACAAATCCAAGTTCCTCCCCGATCACCGCCAGGATAAAATCGGATTCGGCAAAGGGAAGGAATCGGTATTTTTGTCGGGATCGGAAAAGCCCCACGCCCAGCCAACCGCCGTTGCCCAGCGCATAAAAGGACTGGATGAGCTGATACCCCTCCCCCTGCGGCGACGCCCACGGGTCGAGGAACGCGTAGAGGCGGCGGAGGCGGTACGGCTCGACCGCGATGAGCAGGGGCACCGCCGCCGCGACGGGCAGGAGCACGGCGAGCAGGTGCCTCGCCTTCGCCCCGGAGAGAAAGAGCATGACGAGCATCACCAGCCCGACGCACATGGCAACGGACATGTTCGGCTCGAGCAAGATAAGGGCGCAGACGCCCGCCCCCGCGGCGAGCACGGGCAGCATCCCGGCGAACGTCCGCATGCGCTCCGGCTTTTCGCCCGCATATGCCGCCGCAAAGAGGACGAACCCGTATTTTGCGAATTCGGAAGGCTGCAGCGAGACGGGCCCCAGCCGCAGCCAACGGGTCGCCCCGTAACTTTCCTGCCCCAAGCCGGGGACAAAGACCAGCGCGAGCGCGGCAAACGACAAGGCGAGCGCCGCCCACTTGCATTTTTTCAGCTTTTTATACGGAAAAAAGGCGGCGGCGGCCATCCCCGCCAGCCCGAGGATGAAGCCCGCGAGCTGCTTTTTAAGGAAAAAGAAGCGATCCCCGTACACCGTCTCCGCCACATAAGAGCCTGCGGAATACACCATCAGCACGCCGAACGCCGCCAGCGCGGCGGCGAGCAGGGGTATGGCTGCCTGCCCGTCCGCAAATTTGCGGACGGGACGCGTCCCTTCACTCGACGCATAATTTTTCGCCGCCATCGGCATCCCCCCGCAGCGAGGCGACGACGGCGCAAAACCTGTCCCCCCGCTCTTCATACCCCGCAAAGAGGTCAAAGCTGCTGCTTGCGGGGCTCAAGAGCACGTTCTGCCCCCGCTTAGCGGTCATCGCGGCGATGCGCACGGCGAGTTCGAACCCGGCGCACAGCGTCACCTGCGTGAACCCCTTCTTCGCCGCGCTCGCCAGCAGTTTGAAACGGTTTTCCCCGTAGAGCACGGCGTGCACGGCGCGCCCGCCGAGCATGCCCGCAAACAGCTTGTCGTAATCTTCCCCTTTGTCCTTGCCGCCGAGCAGCACCACCGTGTCCGCCTGCATGCAGCCGAGCGCGGTAAGCGTCGCATCCACGTTCGTACCCTTGGAATCGTCGATGTAGGTGACGCCGTTCACCTCCGCGACCGTCTCGATGCGGTGCCTGACGCCGCGCATCTTGGAGAGGGCGGAAGCGACCGTGCCGCTCTCCGCCCCCAGCAGCTTGACGGCGCAGATCGCCGCGAGGGCGTTGGCGAGGTTGTGCTCCCCCTTCAGGGAGAGGGCGGACGCGTCCATGATCTTTTCGTTTTCGTAATACAGCCCCCCTTCGAAGAGACAGGCGCCCCGCACCCGCTCCCGCAGGGAAAAATAGCGCACGGGACAGCGCGCTTTGTCCGCAAAGGCGCGCACCCGCTCGTCGTCGTAATTAAGCACGGCAAACTCGCTTTCCCGCATGTTGCGCAGCAGTTTTTCCTTTAAGAATATGTAATTTTCCATGGTGTAATGGCGGTCGAGATGATCCTGCGCGATGTTGGTCACGACGGCGACGTGCGGGCGGATGCTCGAAAGCGTCTCCAGCTGGAAACTGGAGATCTCCGCCACGGCGATATCGCCATAGCCGAGCTCGTCCGCCTTCGAGACGAGGGGGGCGCCGATGTTGCCGCAGGCGCAGCTCTTCAGCCCCGCCGCCCGCAGCACTTCGTCGATCATGGTCACCGTCGTCGTCTTGCCGTTGGTGCCCGTCACGGCGACGAGAGCCGCCCGCAGGAACAGGCAGCCGAGTTCCGCCTCTCCGAGGATGCGCTTGCCCCGTTTGCGGAAGGCGACGGGCAGTTCGTGGTCGATGGGGATCCCCGGGCTGAGCACGAGCACGTCACACGAGCCGACCGCCTCCCCCATGCCTCCCCGCGGCACGGGAACGGCGCCCCGCTCGGCGAGGGCGCGCATCGTATTCTGCACGGCGGCGTCCGCCACGTCGTCATACAGATACACCGCCGCGCCGCGGCGGAGCAGAAATTCCGCGCTCGCGGCGCCGCTCTTAGACAAGCCCGCCACGAGAAATTTTTGATTCCCGAAATACATAAACTCTCCTTTCAGCGGGCGAAAAAGAGGCTCAACAGCCCCGCCGCCGCCGTAACGAAGGAATAGGCGTAGACGATCTTGGCCTCCGAATACCCCTTTTTTTGGAAATGATGATGAAGGGGCGCCATCAGAAATACCCGCTTTTTCCTCCTTTTATAATATATGACCTGCACGATGACGGATATGCTCGAAAGGACGAACATGACGCCGATCGGAAGGATATACAGCGCGTTGCCGCTGAATACGGCGACCGCCGCGGCGAACCCGCCGAGGCTAAGGGAGCCGGTATCCCCCATAAACAGGGAAGCGCGGTTGGTATTGAACAGCAGATACCCCGCCAGTACGCCGCTTAGGATGAGGGAAAGGTCTGCAAGGCCTGTCCTTTCTCCGGCGAGCAGCAGGATGAGCGCCGCAAAGGAGACGAAATACCAAAAACCGACGGACGCGGCGAGCCCGTCCAATCCGTCCGTCAAATTGACGCTGTTGACGGTGGCGAGAAAGGCGAGCGACGCGAGGGGCACGATCCAGCCGCCGATGTCGAAGGCGTATCCGGAAAAGGGGATATTGACGCGGGTCAGCCCGCTGCGGTAGCAGAAAACGCCCGCGATGAGGGCGATCGCCAGCTGAAAAAAGATCTTTTGGCGAGCGGAAAGGCCGAGGTTGCGCCGGAACCGGAATTTGAGAAAGTCGTCGAGAAAGCCGACGGCGAGATAGGCAAAACCGATCGTCAGCGAAACGAAGGAGAGCCTGTCCGTAAACAGCCCCGCCGCAGCGGCGACGATCGCGGCGGCGGCGATAAAGGCGAGCCCGCCCGCCGTGGGCGTGCCGCCCTTGTCCTTATGCTCCTCGACATAACCGAGAATATATTGACCGGCGCGCCATCTCCTAAGCAGAGGGATGAGCGCCGCACACAGGAGCGCGGAGAGCAGCGCCCCCGCCGCAAACAAGAGGATCGCGCCGCGCATCTTACCCGTCCTTCTCCGCCGCCTTATCCCGCAGGATGCCGCGGATGGCGGAAAAATCGCTGTAAATATGTTTCACTCCCATGATCTCCTGATAATTTTCTCCCCCTTTGCCCGCCACCAGAAGCACGTCGCCCGCGGCGAGGCGGTCGACGGCGTATTCGATCGCGCTCTCCCTGTCGACCACGATGACATACTCATCCGTCAGGGGAGAGACCCCCTTTTCGATCTGCAAGATGATGTCGAAAGGATCTTCATAGCGCGGGTTGTCCGAAGTCAGCACGGTAAAATCGGCATTTTTTGCCGACGCTTCCCCCATGAGGGGGCGTTTTTGCGCATCCCGGTTGCCTCCGCAGCCGAACAGGCAGATCAGCTTCCCCCCGCAATGGGGGCGCAGGGCGCGCAGCGACTTTTCCAACCCGTCGGGAGTATGCGCAAAATCCACATAGATATCCGCCCCGCGGTAGGCGCCCGCCTTTTCCAGCCTGCCGCTCACCTTCTCCAAAGAGGAGAGCCCCTCGGCGATGACAGGCACGGGGATCCCCGCCAGCTTGGCACACTCCGCCGCCGCCATCGAATTACTTACGTTGTGCCGCCCCGTCATGTGCAGGCGTATCTCGTACAATTCGTCGAACAGATTGATGATATAGCGGCAGCCGTCCTGCCCTTCCTCGATGTCCACCGCAAAGACGTCGGAGGGATTTTCGAGGGCGTAGCTGACGCTCTTTTGCGCCACGGCAGCCAGCCGCCTCCCCTCCTCGTCGTCAAAATTGAGGATGGCGCAGCCGCAGCGTTCTCCTTCGAACAGCCTGCGTTTTGCGGCGGCATATCTCTCCATATCGCCGAAAAAATCGAGATGATCTTCGGTCAAATTGGTAAAGATGCAGTATTCGAAGGGGATCCCGTCCGCCTTTCCGAAATACAGGGCGTGCGCGGATACTTCCATCACCGCCCATTGCACGCCGCAGCCGGCCATGTCCGCAAGGATCTGATAGAGAAAGACGGGATCGGGCGTGGTCAGTTCGGGGGCGATCTCCTTGTTGGCGTAAAAGACGCCGAGGGTGCCGATATTGCCGCAGGGAATGCCCGCGGCACGGAAGATCGCCGCCAACATGTGCGCCGTCGTCGTCTTGCCGTTCGTGCCCGTGATGCCGACGAGTTTCAGCTTTTTTTCGGGATGGCCGTAAAACGCAGCCGCCAGCATCCCCGTCGCCCGCCTGCCGTCTTCGACCACCATCTGCGGCACGTCCAGCGGCAGCTTGCGCTCGACGGCGAGCGCCACCGCGCCGCAGGCGACGGCTTCCGCCGCAAAGTCGTGCCCGTCGTTTTCCTCCCCGCAAAAACATACAAACAGGTCTCCTTCCATGACGTGCTTGCTGTCCGCACTGATCCCGCCGATCTCCGTCTCTCCGTTTCCCGTCCATTCTTTTGCGCCGATCTCCCGCGCCAATGCTGCAAATAACAAAGTTCTCTCCTTTTATTCATACGGCAAGATGCCGCGTACTTCTATGATGCCTTCGAAGATCTCCTTCGCGCAGGGTGCGGCGACGACGCTGCCGTAATAGGCGCCCTGCGGTTCGTCCACGATGACGAGCGCAAGATATTGCGGATCGTCCGAGGGGAAAAAGCCGAGGAAGGAAGAGACATATTTCCCCGCGGCAAGGGCGCCGCCTTCAAATTTCTGCGCCGTGCCCGTCTTTCCTCCCACTTTATATCCCTCGATATACGCCTTGTTGCCGCTCCCCCGTTCCACCACCCCCTCGAGCAGGGAGGCAAGGATGCGGGAAGCCTCCTCCCCGACCGTCCTGTTTTTCAATTCGGCGGGAAATTCTTCCGAGATCTTTCCGTCCGCGGAAGAGATCTTTTTGACGAGGCGGGGCCGATAGTAGTACCCGCCGTTGACGGCGGCGGCGCCCGCGCAGGCGAGCTGCAGCGCCGACACCGCCAAACTCTGCCCGAAGCCGATGCGCGCCAGGTCGCAGCCGCGCACCGCGCTTTCGGGGATGAGCATCCCCTGCGCCTCCCCCGAAAAATCGATCCCCGTATTTTTGCCGAAGCCGAACGCCGCAAGATAGCCGTAAAAGGTCTCCGTCCCGAGCGCGAGCGCCATATCCACGAAGCAGGGATTGCAGCTGTTGTTGAGCGCCTCGGCGATCGTCTGGTTCGCATGCTTTCCGTCGGCATGGGTGCTCCAGCAGCGGATGGTCGTCCCGTCCACGGAACGGGTGCGGCTGCTCGCAAAACGGCGGGTGAGCGAAAACGCCGCGGGATTGCCGCGCAGATGCTCCTCGATGTCGGCGGCGGCGGTGACGATCTTGAAAGTCGAACCCGGCTCGTAAATGTCGCTCACGAGGCGATTGCGCGAAAGATCGTTCAGATCTTCGTCCCCGCGCGGGACGTCGTTGAGGTCATACGACGGGATGCACGCCATTGCCAGCACGGAAAAATCGCGCGGGTCGAGCACGACGCACTGCGCCGAGCGGGGCGCATATTCCGCATAGGCGCGCTCCATCGCCTGCTCGGCGACCGTCTGGATCGCCGCGTCCACGGTCAGCGTGACGTCCAGGCCGTCCGTCGCGGGGTAATAATGCGCCTTTCCGTCGGCAAGTTCGCTGCCGACAAGGTCGGTATCATACAAGATCTCCCCGTCCATGCCCGCCAAGTATTTATCATAATATTTTTCAATGCCGGTCAGCCCCGCGTTGTCCGAGGAAGTAAAGCCGATCGTCTGGCATAATAGTTTGCCGTACGGATATGTGCGGGTATTGTCCCGCGCGTAATATACGCCCGGCAGTTCGCGGGCGGACAGCGCTTCGACGAGGGCGGCGTCCGCCCGCCGGACGACGGTCAGTTCGGACACGCGCGAGGAAGCCAGCTTTTCTTCGAGCGTCTCCTTGTCCAAAGAAAAGATCTCCGCCAGCACGCGCGCCGTCTCTTCCCTGTCTCGGACGGCGTTCGGACGGACGAACACGGTATAGGAAGTGAGATTGCCCGCCAAAAGGGCGCCGTTCCTGTCGAAAATGCGTCCCCGCTCGGCGACGACGGGGATCTCCCTCGTCCACTGATCGAGCGCACGGGCGCGCAGGGCTTTCCCTTCCGCCACCTGCAAATAGAAAAAACGCGCAAAAATGACCAAAAAAAGAAAGGCCACGGCGAGCAAGACCGCCGATAACCTCTTTCGTAAGACCGTGGCGGAGACTCCGCCCGCCCGATTTTTGCCCATGCCACCTCCGTACCCGGGACATAAAAAAATCGACCCCGTCCGCAGGCCGTGGAACAACCTTACAGCGAGACCGAATTTCTTTCGTAGATCTTTCCGTTTTTTACGGCAGTCATGCCGCGCGGACGAAGCCGTTGGCTTCCGCCCAATCGATGATGTACTCGTCGCTCGTGATCTCGGCGATATGCGCCTCGACCTCCGCGTGCCTGGACATCACCTGCGTGAGGCGCGCCTCCTGTTCGGCGACGTCGCTGTCCAGCGTCCTGAGCACGCTGGTGTTGACGATGATGAGCGCGAGAATGACGACCACGACGAGCGCATAGATCGCCATGAGCAATTTGCCCTTCGCCGTGATGGAGACTCCCTTCTTTTCGGCGACCGTCGCGGGTTTTTCCCCTTCGAAGAGGCCGCTCTTATACTGGATCGTCGTGGCGGTAGGCATGAGATCCTCCGCCTCTTCCGCGGGCGCCGCGGCGGGAGCAAACCCGTCGAACGCGGGCGCGATAAAATCTTCCGCGGGAGCCTGCGTTTCAAACGCAGGGCTCCTCACGGAGAGGCGGGTGCTGAGATCGGGCGAGGCGTGCTGCCTCGCAAACGACGGCTCGAAGGCGGGCGCGCTCGCCTGCCTCGGGGCAGCCTGTGCCGTGCCGCGGGGCCCGAACAGGATCTCCTGCGGCGTCTGCGGCTCGGGGACATACTCCTCCTCTTTGCCGTATTCGGGATTGATGAGCCTCTGATAGCTGTCGGAGATGCGCGCGTTATGGAGCGCTTTCTCCTCCGATATTTCCTGCTCTTCTCCGCGGCCCGCAAATCTTTCATACGGTCTCGCGTTTCTCTGTGTACCGAAGCGTTCTCTTTCCAATACAGATGCCGGCATGGTGCTGCTCTCCTTAATTATATGTTTCCACCCTTTCCGCTATGCGCAGTTTCGCGCTTTTGGAACGCGGATTTTTCCGCAGTTCCTCTTCCGAAGCCGTCAAAGGTTTTTTGGTGATGATCTCGATCTCTTTTTTTCGTCCGCATACGCAGACAGGAAGGTTTTTGTCGCAGATGCAATCCGTTTCCAGATCGCGGAACACATTTTTGACGATCCTGTCCTCCAAGGAATGGAAAGTCAAAATGCAGATCCTGCCGCCCCCCTTCAGCCGCAGGGTAAGCCCGCGCACCGCTTCCTCCATGCCGCCCAATTCGTCGTTCACTTCGATGCGGATGGCCTGAAACGTCTTTCTGGAAAAGGGCGCCCCGTGACGGAATTTGGCGGGGATGCTCCTTTCGATCACGGAAACGAGCTGACCCGTCTCGCGGATCCTCCCCTTTTTCCGCTCCGCGGCGATATTTGCCGCGATCTTCTTCGCGAACGGCTCTTCGCCGTATTCGCGGATGATCCTGCACAGCGCCTGCTCGGGATATTCGTTGACTACCGTCTCCGCCGTCAGGGATGCCTCAGGATCCATGCGCATATCCAGCGGCGCGTTTTTCATATAACTGAACCCGCGGCTCTCTTCGTCCAGCTGAAAACTCGATACGCCAAAGTCGAGCAGCACGCCGTCCAGCTTGTCCGTGCCCGTCTCTTCGAGCACGCGTTCGTATTCTTTATAATTGCTTTTGCGGATCGTGAACCTGCCCGCAAAGGGGGAAAGCCGCGCCTTTGCCGCCGCGATGGCGTTGTCGTCGAGGTCTGTGGCGATCAGCCTGCCGTTCGGAGACGTCCGCACGAGGATCTCGAACGAATGCCCGCCCCCGCCGACCGTCCCGTCAAAGTAGACGCCGCCGTCTTTGAGCGCGAGCCCTCGCATGCATTCTTCGAGCATCACGGGCACATGGGAAAAGGAGATCATTCTCTCCTGCCCGCCCCGAGGCTCCTGAGCCGTTCGAACACGCTGCCCATATCTTTGCCCGCCGTCCTTGCGGCATAGTGCTCGGCAGATTCGATCCGCAGATAGGACGCCGCGCCGATGACGACGATATCCTTGTCGATCCCCGCATGCTCTTTGAGTTCCTGCGGGATGACGATCCGCCCCTGCGGATCTTCCGCCACGTCAAAGACGCTGCTCGTAAAATCGGTGATCGCTTCCTGCGTCTCCACATCGAAGATGGAAACATCCCCGAAGCTGTCGAGGATCTTTTTATACTCGGCGAGCGGCAGCACGTTGATGGTGTTGTTCGCGCCGCAGGACAGCTTGTAGCCGCCCTCTAATTCCGCCTTGTATTTTGCGGGGATCCGTATTCTGTTTTTGTCGTCCAGCTTGACGTTGAACTTGCCATTGAAAGAATACATCCCTTCCCTTCCACCCGTTGTGATGACACTATTATATCACCACTTTTGACCACTGTCAACCACATTTGACCAATTTCTTTTCAAAACAGGCAACTTTTTTCATGTTTTTGCTAATTACGAACGTATGTTTATGTTAAAAAACGAGCAAAATACACACATTTGTTCGTATTTTTTGCTTCCCCGAGAAAAATCACCCTCTTTTTCGCCGATTTTTTCCAATTTTTCGAACATTTGTTTGTTTGCGCGGCAGAGTGGCCGAGGCTCCCTTTTTCCCCGAGAAGAGAGGCAAGGCGGCGCGCCGCGCCCTCGTTTCCGTCAAAGGCGGGAACGCCGTAAAAAGCGGAGATCTCGCGGCGCAAAAAGACGTAATGGGTACAGCCGAGGACGACGGCGCCGCAATCCTCCGCCGGCAGATAATGCGCAAGGCCGATCCGTTCCGGGACGAGGGCGTTCGCCTCGATCGCGCCGACCAGCCCCGCCGGCTCGCGCGGAAGGATCCTGTCCTCTTTCCCTCGCGCGAGTGCGGCAAAGCGAGCGGATGCGAGGGTGGCGCGCGTCGCCAGCACGAGCACTTTCCCCGCGCACGAAGCGAGCGCGGGGCGCACCGCGGGCTCCAGCCCCACGACGGGAAAGGGATAGCGCGCGCGGATCGCCGCCGCTGCCGCCGCCGTCGCCGTGTTGCAGGCGATGACCGCCCCCTTCAGCGGGTAGGCGGCAAGGCGGGCGAACCCTTCCGACGTAAAGCGGCAGATCTCCTCCGCCGTCTGCCCGCCGTACGGCGCCCTGCCGTTATCCCCGAAATAGAGAAATTTTTCCTCGGGCAGCTGCCGCATGCACGCCGCCAACACCGTCAGCCCGCCGATGCCGCTGTCAAAAACCGCGATATATTCGTCCATCCTCTCCCCTCCGCGCCGCCGCAAAATCTTTGCGATCCGGCGAATATTTTGCTCGTTTTTATTGAAAAACAGTTTACAATCGGTTTTATTTGTGATAAAATAGCTTAGGTATCAAAGAGAACACTATCGAAAGGAGAATCAAAGTGCCTAACATTAAATCCGCCAAAAAGCGAGTGGCAGTCATCGAAAAGAAAACGACGCAGAACAAAATGATCAAGTCTTCCGTCAAGACCGCCGTCAAAAAGTTCAATGCGGCTCTCGCCGCGGGCGACGCTGCCGCTGCAGAAAAGCTGCTGCCCGAGACTGTTTCCGTCATCGATTCCGCCGCTTCCAAAGGGATCATCCATAAGAACAACGCGGCAAACAAAAAATCCGCGCTGGCAAAGAGCCTGAACGCGCTCAAAGCCGCACAGGCTGCCGCGCCCGCGCAGGAAGCGCCCGCAGAAGCCGCACCCGCGCAGGAAGCGCCCGTACAGGAAGCGCCCGCCGCGGAAAAGCCCAAGAGAACGCGCGCCAAAAAGGCAAAACCTGCGGACGCGGAATGATCCCCCTCCGCAAACAGTATATGTCACAAAGACACGGACGGCTCCATGACGGGGCCGTTTTTGCGTGTCCTTTTTTCTCCTTCCGGAAAGCGATGCCGATATAAATTCAATGCGGTCAAGATAAAATCTTATTATTACTAAACCTGCCCGCAGCGGTCAAAAGCGCCCCGCTGCGGGCAATTTTATCCTTTTTTTAAAAATTTTTTACGGAAAGGGAAAATTTTTTTGTTTTTCGCCGTTCATTTTGTTGCTTTTTTTATTTTTCCTTATATAATATATATCGGTCGGTTTATGATTACTAAACTTTTAGTTAAGTAATATATTGCGCCGTGCGCAGCCGCCTGAATGCGAGCAAAAAGGAAGTGAACCACCCATATGGATCTCGGGACAAAGATCAGGGACATGCGGCTGCAGCTCAACCTCACGCAGGAAGAGCTCGCCGACCGCTGCGAACTGACGAAGGGATATATCTCACAGCTCGAAAACGACCTCACCAGCCCCTCCATAGCCACTCTCGGCGACATCTTATCCGCCCTCGGCAGCAGCTTTGCCGAATTTTTCAAGGAAGAAAAGAACGAAAAGGTCATCTTTACCGAGGACGACTACATCGAAAAGGAGGCGGACGGGCTGCTGCAAAACTGGCTGGTGCCGAACGCGCAGAAAAACCTGATGGAGCCCATCACGGTGGAACTGGCGCCCGGCGCCTGTACGGGCGAGGACTTCCCCCACGACGGCGAAGAGTTCGGCTACGTGCTGGAAGGCAAGATCACCCTGACCTGCGGCAAAAAGAATTATGTCTGCCGCAAGGGGGAAAGTTTTTATTTTTCGGCGGACAGGACGCACAAGATCTCCAACGATTCGGACGGCAAAGCCGTCGTGCTGTGGATCTCCTCTCCCCCCAACTTTTGATCGGAAAATGCCGTGTTTCGGTAAAAATACATCGTTACAGGAAAGAAAAAAATGGCAGAATTGAAAAAAGCGAAAAAGCCCCCGGAAGCGGCGGGCGCCCTCCCCACCGTCAAAAAAGACGAAAAGATCATCGAAATGGTCGGCGTCTCGAAAGTGTTCGACGACGAGACGGTCGCGGTCGACAACATCGACCTGTATGTGCGTAAAGGCGAGTTCATCACCTTTCTCGGCCCGTCCGGCTGCGGCAAGACGACCACCCTGCGCATGATCGCGGGCTTTGACATCCCCACTTCGGGCAAGATCCTGCTCGGCGGCAGGGACATCACCGACCTGCCCCCCAATAAGCGGCCGATCAACACCGTCTTTCAACGGTACGCCCTCTTCCCCCATTATAATATTTATGACAACATCGCCTTCGGGTTAAAGCTCAAAAAGATCCCCGTGACGTACGTCAACGACAAGGGCGAACAATATACGAAGATGCAAAAGCTCACCCGCCGCGAGATCGACGAAAAGGTCAAAAACGCCCTCGCCGTGGTCGACCTCGAAGGGTTTGAAAAGCGCAGCGTCTCTACCCTTTCGGGCGGGCAGCAGCAGCGCGTCGCCATCGCCCGCGCCATCGTCAACGAGCCGGAGATCCTGCTCTTGGACGAGCCGCTCGGCGCGCTCGACCTGAAGATGCGCAAAGAGATGCAGATCGAACTCAAAGAGATGCACAGAAAGCTGGGCATCACCTTTATCTATGTCACGCACGATCAAGAAGAGGCGCTGACGATGAGCGATACCGTCGTCGTCATGAAGGACGGACAGATCCAGCAGATCGGCACCCCCACCTCCATCTATAACGAACCGGCGAACGCCTTCGTCGCCGACTTCATCGGCGATTCCAACCTCTTCAACGGCACGATGGTAGGAGACAGGACGGTGCGCTTTTGCAACCGCAACTTCAAGTGCCTGGACGATTTCGAGATCAACGAAAAGGTGGACGTCGTCGTGCGGCCGGAGGACATCCGCATGAAAGAGGCGGAGGACGGCATGCTCAAAGGCGAGGTGGTCAGCGTCGTGTTCAAAGGGGTGCATTACGAGATCACCGTCATGGTCGGCAAGACGGAGGTGGTCGTGCAGAGCACGGAATGCCGCACCGTCGGCGAGACGATCGGCCTCGACATCCTGCCCGACGGCATCCACATCATGAAAAAGGAATTCACCGTCAACAAGTACGACGGCTACATCACCAAAAGGAACACGGCGGCGTTCGGCGACGGCGAATTTGCCTGCGACGTCACACAGCTGTATCCCGGTTCGCACCTCGACGAAGAGGGTTACCTCATCACGGCGGAAGGCGAACAGATCGACCTGACCGACACGGACGTGACCGTCGAAGTCGGCTTGCAGAACATCGAGATCACCGACAACGCCGAAGAAGGCGGCGCACAGGGACACATCGTCTCCATCATCTATAAAGGCGACCACTATCAGGTCATCGTGCGCACGGAAGAAAACGAGGAAGATTTCGTCCTCGACACCGAATATCTTTGGAACGAGAACGACTACGTCGGCGTCAAGATCGCGCCCGAGCACATCCGCCTCGCGCTCAAACAGGAGACCAAGCAAAAATGATGAAATTTCGCTTTTCGAGGAAGCAGCTGTGCATCCCGTATGCCCTCTTCCTCATCCTGTTCGTCGTCATCCCCATGCTGATGATCCTCTTTTACGCCTTTACGGGAGAAACGGCGGACGGAGGGATCTCCTTCACCCTTGCCAATTTCGCCGACTTTTTCACGAGCGCGGCAAAGCTGTCCACCCTGCTCATGAGCTTTACGATCGCCATCATCTCCACGGCGATCTGCCTGCTCATCGCCTACCCCCTCGCCTATGTGCTCGCGCGCAGCGGCTGGAAAAAGAGATCCGTGCTCCTGATGATCTTCATCATGCCCATGTGGATCAACTTCGTCCTGCGCATCACGGCGCTTCGCGAACTGCTCGACCTCATCGGGCTGCTCGGCACGGAAAACTACCTCAACACGATCATCGGCATGGTCTACGACTTTCTGCCCTTCATGATCCTGCCCCTCTACACCACGCTCGAAAAACTGGACACAAGTTATCTCGAGGCGGCGTCCGACCTCGGCGCAAACAAGCTCACCGTCTTTACGCGGGTCACTTTTCCGCTCTCCATGCCGGGCGTCATCTCCGGCATCACGATGGTGTTCATGCCCTCCATGACCAACTACGTCGTCTCCGACACGCTGTCCAACTTCAACATCACCATCCTCGGCAAGCTCATCGACCAATACTTTACCACCTATGACAATTGGCACATGGGGTCGATGATCTCCATCATACTGCTCGTCATCATCTTCCTCACCCTGCTCGCCACGGGCGGCTTCAAAGAAGATAAAGACAACGCGAGAGGTGCGAACTTATGGTAAAGAAAATTTTATCCGTCGCGCTGTGCGCCGCCGTACTCATCTTCATCTATGCGCCCATCCTGCTCTTGGTCGTCTACAGCTTTACGGACGCGACCGTCATCGGCAGATGGGAGGGCTTTTCCTTCGGCCTCTATGCGCAGCTCTTCCGCAGCGAAGAGATCATGCGCATCCTGCTGAATACCGTCGTGCTCGCCCTCGCCGCGGCGGCGCTCTCCACCGTGCTCGGCACAGCAGGCGCCATCGGCATCTTTTACAGCAAAAAGAAGGTGGGCGCCCCCCTGAAGGGCATCTCGCAGATCCCCATCATCAACGCGGAGATCGTCACGGCGATCTCGCTGGCGCTGCTCTTTTCCTTCGTCGCGCTGTACAGGACGTACTTTTCCCTCATCATCGGACACATGGTGCTGTGTACCCCCTTCGTCGTCCTCTCCGTCATGCCCAAACTCAAGCAGATGGATCCCAACGTGTACGAAGCGGCGCTCGACCTCGGCGCCGGCCCCACAAAGGCCCTCTTCAAGGTCGTCATCCCCCAGACCTTTTCCGGCATCCTTTCCGGGTTCATGCTCTCGGTCACCCTCTCCCTCGACGATTACATCGTGACCGCCTTTACCAAACCGCGCACCTTCGACACCATCAGCACATATGTCTACAACGCGGTCAAGAACGGCACGAACAGCTCCACGCCCGCCCTGCGCGCGCTGTCGGCGCTCATCTTCGTCGTCATGATCGCCGCCGTGCTCGTCGTCAACCTGAGCGCGCGCAAAAAGAAGGAGGCATCCCGATGAACAGACGCATCCTGACGGGAGCGCTCGCGTTTTGCCTGCTGCTCCCCTCCTTCCTCGCCTTTGCCGGCTGCGCCTCTTCCGAAAAGGAGACGGTGCTGCGCGTGTATAACTGGGAGGACTACATCAGCGAGCCGACCGTCAACGACGACGGCTCCGTGGAGGACGATTACGTCGACCTCATCGCCAAATTCGAGGAAGAAAATCCGGGCGTGACGGTCGAATACTCCACCTTCGGCACCAACGAAAACATGTACAACGAGCTGAAGATCAACGCGGCGGGCTACGACCTCGTCTGCCCCTCCGATTATATGATCATGAAGATGATCGCGGAAGACATGGTCGAACCGTTCACGCAGGACTTCCTCGAAAACAGCAGCTATATGCGCTATGCCTCCCCCTACATCAAAGATCTCTTCGAAGAGAACGGCTGGACGGAATACGCCGCCGCCTACATGTGGGGCACGATGGGTTACGTCTACGATCCGGAACTGAGCGACACGGTCGAAGAAGATCTTTCCGGCTGGGGCGGACTGTGGCAGGAGCGGTACGCGCGCGTCGCCACCATCAAAGACAGCGTGCGCGATTCCTATTTCCTCGGCGTGGCGTATTACTATCGGGACGAACTGAGAGAGCTTGCCGCACAATTTGAAAGCGGCGGCCTTAACGCGCAGGACTACAACGCCCGCATCACCGAGATCATGAACCGCACCGACGCCGAGACGATCGACGGGGTCAAAGAAGGGCTGCTCGACCTCAAAGAAAACCTCTACGGCTTTGAAGTAGACAGCGGCAAACAGGACATGATCGTGGGCAGGATCTCCATCAACTTTGCCTGGAGCGGCGACGCCGTGTACACGATGGACGACGCCGAACCCATCTATGACGAGGAGACGGGCGATCTGATCGCGGACGGCATCTACCTCAACTATATCGTACCCGAAGAATGCTCCAATATCTGGTTTGACGGCTGGGTGATGCCCAAGGGCGCCAACGTCGAACTGGCGCAGAAATTCATCAACTTCCTCTCCGAACCGGAAAACGCCGTCGCCAACATGAACTACATCGGCTACACCTCCGCCGTCGCGGGCGACGCCGTCTTTGACGAGATGGTCGACTGGTACTCGGAAGGCGAAGCGGGCGACACGGACGAGAACGGGGATCCGCTCATCCCTTACGACCTCAATTATTTCTTCGGCGGCACGGGCGAATACGACGATTACGTCATCTACGTCTCCGAAGAGAGCGCTAAACGGCAGATCTCCGCCCAGTACCCCACACAGGAAGTGCTCACCCGCAGCGCCATCATGCAGCATTTCGACGACGCGACCAATGCCGCCGTCAACGAAATGTGGGAAGAGGTCAAGGGCCTGCCCATCCCCGTATGGGCATACATCGTCATCGCCGTCATCGCCGCGCTCATCGTCATCACCGCCCTCTCTTACGTCTATAAAGGAAAGCGGAAAGACCCCAAACCCAAGAAAGGATATAAAGTCCTCAAAAAAGGAGCATAAAAAGAGCGGGGCAGACCGCCTGCCCCGCCGTCCGTTTACAGAAGGGATCGTATGAAAAAACTCATCATCGCGGGGCAAGGCCCCGCAGGCATTTCCGCCGCACTGTACGCCGTACGCGGCGGCGCGGACGTGACCGTCATCGCCAAAGACGGCGGCGCGCTCGCAAAAGCAGACCTCATCCAAAACTACTACGGCTTTGCGCGCGGCGTCCCCGCCGCACAACTCATCGAACAGGGCGTCGAACAGGCCAAAAACCTCGGCGTCAACGTGGTGCGCGACGAGATCGCCGGCATCGAATTCGGCGAGGACGGGTACACCGTCAAGACGATCGGCGGGCAATACGAGGCGGGCGCCGTCATCATCGCATGCGGCGTCTCGCGCAACGTGCCCCCCATCCGCGATATCCAAACGTGGGAAGGCAGAGGCGTCAGTTACTGCGCCATCTGCGACGGATTTTTCTTCCGCGGCAAAAAGGTCGCCGTCATCGGCAGCGGCAAATACGCGTTGAGCGAATACAACGTGCTAAAGGGGATCATCGAAGACGTCACAATCTGCACCAACGGCGAGACGCCCGCCTTCGATACGGCGGGCATCCGCACGGATACGCGCAAGATCGAAGCCTTCGAGGGCGGGGACGCGCTGTCCGCCCTCCTCTTTGCAGACGGCTCGCGGGAAAGTTACGACGGCGCGTTCATCGCCTGCGGCTCGGCGGGCGCCTTTGAATTGTCCAAGAAACTCGGATTGGAAACGGCAGGCAATAAAATCGCCGTCAACGAAAAACGAGAGACGAACATCCCCGGCATCTACGCCGCGGGAGATTGTACCCCCGGCCTGCAGCAGATCGCAAAGGCGGTGTGTGACGGCATGGTCGCGGGCACGGAAGCGCTGAAATACCTGAAAGCAAACAGCTGACAGGCGAAAAGGAGAAAGGCTCTTCCTTTCTCCTTTTTTCGCTTTTCTTTGTCAGACATACTACTCTGCAAGATCTCCTTTTTTATAAGGATCGATGACGGAATATGCGCGCCGTATGTCCTCTTCTTCTCCCTCGCGGAACTGTCCGTAGGCGAAAGGGATGCCCAGTTCCTTATATTTTTCCTCGCAAAGTTTGCGGAAAGGCAAAAATTTGATCCCCCTGTCCCCGCACAGCGCGGCGAGCCCTTGCAATTTTTCCTTTGTGTCGTTCTTCCCGGGCACGAGCACGTTGGTCAGGGTACACGGACAGCCCGCTTTTTCGCACGCGTCCAAAAAGACGCGATAGGCGGACAAATCGTCCGATCCCTGATTTTTGACATCCGCGATCACCCCGTCCAAAGCGCGCAGGATCTCCTCGTCGGCGATCTGCCCGTTCGTCTCGGCGACGACATGGATGCCCTCCTCACGCAGCCGCGCCGCAAGGTCGAGCAAAAACTCTTTCTGCAAAAAGGGCTCCCCGCCCGACAGCGTCACCCCGCCCCTCTTGAAATAGGGCTTATAGCGGCGCAGCCTGGCATAGAGCGCCTCCGCCGTCCATTCCTCTCCGCGCTTGTACAGCGTTTCCGGGTTGTGACAGAACGGGCAGCGAAGGTTGCACCCGGAAAAAAAGACGACGCAGCGCAGTCCCCTGCCGTCCACTCCGGAACCGCAATAAACGGAATCGATATATCCCTTTTTCATGGCTCCTCCCGATAAAACGGCGGCACGCGATCGCGTGCCGCCTTCCGTTCACATCCTGCCGTGATAGGTGCGCTTTAAAACTTCCAGCTGATGCGCCTTGGACAGCTTATGGAAATTGACCGCATAGCCGGAGACGCGGATGGTCACATTCGGATACAGTTCGGGATGTTCCATCGCCTGCAGCAATTTCTCCCTGTCGAACACGTTGACGTTGAGGTGATGCGCGCCCTGCGCGAAATACCCGTCCAGCATATCCGAAAGATTTTCCGCGCGCTCCTCCCTGTCCTCTCCCAACGCCGAAGGGACGATGGAGAAGGTGTTGGAGATGCCGTCGCGGCAGCATTCATACGGGAGCTTCGCCACCGAATTGAGGGAAGCGAGCGCGCCGCTCGTGTCGCGGTTATGCATCGGGTTCGCGCCCGGCGCGAACGGCTCTCCCGCTGCCCTGCCGTCCGGCGTCGCGCCCGTCTTTTTGCCGTAGACCACGTTGGACGTGATGGTCAAAACGGAAAGGGTATGCTTCGCCCCGCGGTAGGCGGGCGTCTTTTTCAGCGTCTCGGAAAATTCGCGCAGCAGCTCGACCGCCAGCGCGTCCGCGCGGTCATCGTCGTTCCCGTATTTGGGGAAATCTCCCTCGATCTGAAAATCATAAATGATCCCCTCGTCGTTGTAGACGGGCGTCACGTCCGCATACTTGATCGCAGAGAGAGAATCGACCGCCACGGAAAGCCCCGCCACGCCGCAGGCGAGGAAGCGTTCCACCTCGGTATCGTGCAGCGCCATCTGGATCTTTTCGTAAGCGTATTTATCGTGCATGTAATGGATGACGTTGAGCGTATTCACATACAGATCGCAAAGCCAGCCGATATATTTGGAATACGCCGCGCGCACCTTGCCGTAATCCAGCCTGCCGCGGAAGCTGTCCCCCGCCGGGCCGAGCTGTTTGCCGCTCTTTTCGTCCCTGCCGCCGTTGAGGGTGAGCAGGAGCAACTTGGCGAGATTGCAGCGGGCGCCGAAAAACTGCATCTGCTTGCCGATCTTCATCGCAGAGACGCAGCAGGCGATGCCGTAATCGTCCCCATACAGGGGGCGCATGAGTTCATCGTTTTCGTACTGGATGGAATCCGTGTCGATGGAAACTTTTGCGCAGAAGATCTTGAACGGTTCGGGCAGGCGCTCGCTCCAAAGCACCGTGAGGTTGGGTTCGGGCGCCGCGCCGAGGTTATAGAGCGTGTGCAGGATGCGGTAGGAGGTCTTGGTGACGAGCGTCCTGCCGTCCTCTCCCATGCCGCCGATGCTCTCCGTCGTCCATGTGGGATCGCCGCCAAAAAGGTCGTTGTATTCGGGGGTGCGCAGCTGCCTCGTGATGCGCAGTTTGATGACGAAGTCGTCGATCAGTTCCTGCGCCTTTTCCTCCGTCAGCGTGCCGTCCGCAAGATCGCGCTCGATATAGATATCGAAGAAAGTGGACACCCTTCCGAGGCTCATCGCCGCGCCGTTCTGTTCCTTGATGGCGGCAAGATAGGCAAAATACGTCCACTGGATCGCCTCTTCGGCATTCTGCGCAGGCAGAGAGATATCCTTGCCGTACAGGCGCGCCATCTCCTTGAGTTTTTTCAAAAAATCGATCTGCTTATACAGCTCTTCGAGGGTGCGGATGTTCGCCTCGTCCATCGGCTTTTTTCCGTATGCGCGGCGGTCTTTTTCCTTCTCCTCGATCAATTTGTCCGCCCCGTACAGGGCGACGCGGCGATAATCGCCGATGATCCTGCCCCTGCCGTAGGCATCGGGCAGGCCCGTGAGCAGCCCCGCGTGGCGCACCGCCTTCATGTCGTCCGTATAGACGTGGAACACGCCGTCGTTGTGCGTCGTCTTGAAGCTGAACTCCTCTTCGACCTTGTCGGAGAGCTTATAGCCGTACGCCTCGCACGACTGGCGCGCCATGCGGATCCCGCCGAAAGGGTTGACGCCGCGCTTCAGGGGCGCGTCCGTCTGCAGCCCGACGATGATCTCCTTCTCCCTGTCGATATACCCCGCGGGATAGGTGAGAAGGGAAGAGACGCGCTCGGTATCCACGTCGAGCACGCCGCCCTTTTCGCTTTCCGCCTTCAAAAGGGCGTTGACCTTTTCCATCAGCGCGCCCGTGCGCGCCGTGGGCCCCGCCAAAAACGACCCGTCTCCCTCATACGGGGTGTAATTGCGCTGGATAAAATCGCGCACGTCGATCTCTTCTTCATAAGCGCCGCTCTTAAATTCCGTCTTTGCCATGTGACCGTTCCTCCCGGCTGTTTTTCGGTATAAAAAAACCTGCGCAGCCTCTCAAAAAAACTGCCCAGGTGGTCGGCGGCATCCCCTTCTGCTCCCCCGCGGTTGCCCGCTGATACCACCAGTTGCAGAAGGTTCTCGATCAGACACAACATATTGTGCCTTCGCACAGATTTTTTAACCATATACAGTATATAAAAAAGCCCGCCGTTTGTCAAGGAAAACGGCGGGCTTTTTGCCGAAATTTTTCGCACGGTATTTTTTCAGAGCAATTCTTTCCTCTGCGTCCCCTCGTCCTCCGCCAAAAGGTACTTCGGCGCGATGTCGAACACGGTCACTGCGCCCGTCCTGCCCTCGCGGGCGAGGCGGTAAACGGCGCGCGCATAAGCGACGAGCACGCCCGAGGTAAACTCCGGATTGCTCTCCAGCTTGAGGGAAAATTCCTCCAAAAATTTGCTGCCCGCGGCAGAGACCCCCGAACGCAGCACCAGCCCGCCGTGAGGGATGCCCGCATGCTCGCGCAGCAGTTCCTCCTCGGAAATAAAATGCACCGTCGTGTCGTAATCGGCAAAATAATCGGGCATCGTCTTGATCTCTCTTTCGATGCGAGCCTTATCCGCCCCCTCTTCGGCGACGACGTAGCACTCGCGCGTATGCTTTTCGCGGGTGGTCAGATCGGGCTCTTCTCCCCGCCGTACCCGTTCGAGCGCGCTTTCGACGGGCACCGTATATTGCCGCGCGTCCCTGACGTCTTTGATGCGGCGAATGGCGTCGCTGTGCCCCTGGCTCACGCCCCTGCCCCAAAAGGTGTATGTCTTGCCGACGGGCAGACAGGCGCCGAAATAGAGGCGCGCCAGCGAAAACAGCCCCGGATCCCAACCCACGCTCATGACGCCCAGCGTGCCGGCCGCCTTTGCCGCCGCGTCCAACGCCGCAAAATGTTCGGGGATCTTCGGGTGCGTGTCGAAGCTGTCTACGATATGAAAGAGCGAGGCGACCTGTGCCGACTGTTTGGGGAGGTCGGTCGCGCTGCCGCCGCATAAGATCATCACGTCGATCTTGCCGACATATTTTTCCATCTCTTCATATCTTTCCGTCTTTACGGGAAAGACGGTCTTCACCTCGGCGGGGTCGCGGCGGGTAAAGACGGCGACCGCTTCCATATCCCCGTTCTGCCGCAGCGCATACTGTACGCCTCTGCCGAGATTGCCGTAGCCGACGATCCCGATCCTGATCTTGGACATATGATCCACACTCCTTTACAAAACTCTTTCAAGATATCATCATACAACAAGACGGAAAAAAAGTCAAGCGCAGAAAACGCCTGACTTTTTCCTCTTAAATTTTTTCGCGGGCGAGGACGCCGCCGCCGAGATCTTTCAGGACGAGCTCTCCCCCTTCCAAGAGGATATAGGCGCGCGCCGTTCCGTTTTTGGGCAGCGATACGGAACCGCAGTTGGCGACGAGGACTTTCCCCTTCCTCTCCAAAAAACAAGTATGGTAATGCCCGTAGATGAAGGCGTCACCGCAGTTTTTGGGAAGGGCGTCTATGCTGAACCTGTCTCCGTGCTGCAAAAAAACCTGTTTGCCCCCGTCGACAAGCACCGCCTCGGAGACGAACTCGAAGTCGGAGATCAGCGTGTCGACGTCGCTGTCGCAGTTGCCTTTGACGACCAACAACCTGTCCGCCATGGCGTTGAGCACGGCGGCGACCCCCATGGGGTCGTACCCTTCGGGCAGCGGGTTGCGCGGCCCGTGATTATAGATGTCGCCGAGCAGGACGAGCTTGTCCGCCCCCTCCGCCGCAAAGCGTTCCGCCAGCTTTTCGGCATAGACGCGGGAACCGTGAAGATCGGATGCGATGAAAAATTTCATAACTTACCGTACGATAAATTTATAGGCGGTCGTGGTGTGATAGATCTGATTTTTATCATACACGCTGCTGCCGAGGCGGTCATACGCGGGGCAGTTCACGCCGTTGGGGATGAATTGCGTCTCCATGCAAAAACCGTAATTTTTGTTGTAATAGCCCGACTTCCCCTTTTGATGCAGCCCGTTGCCCGTATACAGCTGCACGGCGGGCAGATCGGTATACACTTCCATGGCGATGCCGCTCCTCTCGCTCTCCGCCTCTGCGATCTTGCCGTATTCGCCGCACGGCTTGTTGCAGACATAGTTGATGTCGTAACCGCCGCCCGCGCGGATGTCGGGATCTTCCGTGTCGTTGATGCGTTCGCCGATGCGGTGCGGCTTCCTAAAATCGAAGGGCGTCCCCTCCACGGCCTTGAAGTCGCCGTGCGGGATGAGCGTCTCGTCCGTGGGCGTGACGCGGTCGGCGTCGATGGTCAAAAAGGTGTCCAGCACGTTGCCCGTCCCCTCGCCGTCGAGATTGAAATAGGCATGATTGGTCATGTTGATCGCCGTCTTTCTGTCGGAGACGGCGGCATATTCGATCTTAAGGACGCCGCCGACAAAAGTATACTTGACCTGGACTTTCAGATTGCCCGGATAATTTTCTTCCCCGTCGGGAGAAGAGGTGCTGAGAGACAGGATGTTCCCGTCCGGCCCGTCGAACACATAATCCCAGATCTTTTTGTTGAAGCCGGATTTGCCGCCGTGCAGATGATTGCCTCGGTCGTTGCAATAGAGCTGATAGATCTCCCCGTCGATGTTGAGGTGTCCCTTTTCGATGCGGTTGCCCACCCTGCCGATGAGCGCGCCGAGATACCCGCCGTTGTTTTCGTAGCCGGCGACGTCGTTGTAGCCGAGCACGACGTCCACCTGTCTGCCGTTTTTGTCCGCGATGCGCAGCGACTGGATGATGCCGCCCATGTTCAGGATGACCGCCTCGTTATTGCCGTCCCTGATCGTAAAGGCGAGCACTGTGCGGCCGTCCGCCGTCTTCCCGAAAGGCCTTGCATGGATCATAAAAAATTCCTCCTGTATATTAACGAAATAAGATCTTTTATTGCAGAAGTTCCTGCACCGGCAAGCGGGTCGCGCCATACTTTCTGACGCCCGCCGTGAATACGTTTTCCGCGCCGAACAGCCCTGCCATCGCGGCGGTATACCCTTCCACTTCTCCGTCGGCAAGATAGGCGAGCACCGTGCCCGCAAAGCCGCCGCCGTGCACGCGCACCGCGCCGTCTTTGACGATGCGATTGGACAAATGGATCGCCAGGGTCACGGGCTGCTCGCAGCTCCCCGGCACGAAACAGTTTTGCAGGCAGTTGAGGCTGCTCTTTCCGGACGCCTCCACCGCCGCGAGAAAGGTATGTACGTCGCCCGCCTTGAGCGCCGCCGCCGCCGCGTCCACGCGCTCGTTCTCCTCATAAAAATGGCAGGCGCGCAAGATCGCCCGCTCGCTCACTTTTTTACGCAGGGACGGGATCGCCTCATAAAATTTTTCGGGCGGGACGTCGCGCAGGAACTGCTTTCCGAAGCACGCCGCCACGCCGTGCATCTCCGACTTGATCGCCGCATAGTGCTCGGTGAGCGCCGCATGCGAACCGCCCGTGTTGGTGATGACGAGCGTGTACCCTTCGGGCGCGGAGAGCGTCTCGATCGCGGGGGCGGCGGGATCGCAAAAATCGATCTCGTTGATGCCGCCGAGCGAGATGCCCGACTGATCCAAAAGCCCGCAGGGCTTGCCGAAATAGACGTTTTCCGCATATTGAGAAATGATCGCCTTTTCCACCTTGCCCAACTTTCCGCCGAGATAGAGATCGTTGACGATCTCGGTGATGAGCAATTCGAACGCCGCCGAAGAGGAGACGCCCGCGCCGCGGAAGATGGTGCTTTCCGTGACGGCGGTAAAACCGCCCGGGGCATAGCCGCGGTCTTTGACGGCTTTCAAGACGCCGCGCGCCAACGCGACGCTCTTGCCGTACTCCGCCTTATTGACGGACAGTTCGTCCGCCTTCAGCGAAAAGGGCGGAAATCCCTCCGAATGGACGCGCACGATCCCGTCGTCCGTCTTGCCGACCGCAGCCAACACGTCGCAGGAGATCGCCGCGACCAACACTTTGCCGTGGTTATGGTCTGTGTGGTTGCCGCAGATCTCCGCCCTGCCCGAAGCGGAATAAAACCCGTCCGGCTCTCTGCCCGTCAGCTTTTTGAACTGCGCGGCGAGCTTTTCCGTACGGCGCGCGAACGCCTCTTTCTCCGCGCCCGCGCCGTATAATTCTTTCAGCTCCATCTCTGCTCCTTTTTCGTCATAATAGATGGGAGAACAAAATATCGTTCTCCCATCCATTATACCATGATTTATCCCGATTGTAAACGGTTTTTTTTATTTATTCGCGGGAATATCGGGAATTGTTGCGAACCCTGCGGCAAGATCGGCGTCGGTCGGCACCGTATCGCTCATTTCCCCGTCGTTGTACCGCTTATACGCCGCCATATCGAAGTATCCCGTCCCCGTAAGCCCGAAAAGGATGCGCTTCTTTTTGCCCGTCTCCCTGCACCGCAGCGCCTCGTCGATGGCGACGCGGATGGCGTGGGCGGACTCGGGCGCGGGCAGGATCCCCTCGACGCGGGCGAAATATTCCGCCGCCTCAAACACCTTGTTCTGCCCGACCGCCACGGCGCGCATCCACCCCTGATGATAGAGCTCGGAGACGACGGGACTCATGCCGTGATAGCGCAGCCCGCCGGCGTGGCTCGGCGCGGGCATGAAACCGCAGCCGAGCGTATACATTTTTGCAAGCGGCGTGATGCGCGCGCTGTCGCAGTAATCGTACACATATTTGCCGCGGGTGAGAGAGGGGCAGCTCGCCGGCTCCACGCCGATAAAATCGATGTCGTTTTTGCCTGCGATCTTCTCCCCCATAAAAGGCGCGATCAGCCCGCCGTAATTGGAGCCGCCGCCCACGCAGCCAATGACGATATCCGGCTCGATACCGTATTTTGCGAGAGCCGCCTTGCTTTCCAACCCGATGACGGACTGGTGCAGGAGAACATGATCGAGCACACTGCCCAGCACATAGCGGCAGGACGGGGTAACGACCGCCTTTTCCACCGCCTCGCCGATGGCGCAGCCGAGCGACCCGCCGGTGCCGGGAAATTCGCGCAAGATCTTTCTGCCCGCTTCCGTCGTGTCCGAAGGAGAAGGGATGACGGCGGCGCCGTAGGTGCGCATCACTTCCTTGCGGTACGGCTTCTGTTCGCAGGATACCTTGACCATATAGACGGTGAGATCCAGCCCGTAATAGGCGCACGCCATGGAAAGCGCCGTGCCCCACTGCCCCGCGCCCGTCTCCGTCGTGACCGACTCGAGCCCCTGCTTTTTCGCGTAATAAGCCTGCGCGGCCGCGGAATTGAGTTTGTGCGAACCGGACGTATTATTGCCCTCGAACTTATAATAGATCTCCGCGGGCGTACCTAAAGCCTTTTCGAGGCAATAGGCGCGCACCAGCGGCGAAGGGCGGTACATCTTATAAAAATCCCGGATCTCTTCGGGGATATCGATATACAGGTCGGTCTTGTTCTGCTCTTGCGCGACGCATGCGCCGCAAAATACTTGCTCCAGCGCGTCCGCAGTGCAGGGCATGCCCGTCGCGGGATCTAAAAACGGCGCGTGTTTGACCTTCATCGCCGCGTTGAGGTTATACCATTGCCGCGGGATCTCCTCTTCCGAAAGATAGATCTTGTAAGGGATGGGAAGTTTTGCCATGATCGTTGCCTCCTTTTGATCATTTTTCTTGTTTTAGCATAAAAAAATACACGCTCCGACTCGTTTGGGACGAATCAGATCGTGTTGCCACCCAAATTCACGGCAAGATGCCGCCTCGTTGCAGGTACCGTCATACCCTCTTCCTGTAACGTGAAAGCCACGTCGGACACTACTCGTTCCCTTTCGCATCCGCCCTCGGCAGTCCATTCGCAAAGCGTCAGGCTGCTTCCATCTCACCGCCGGAAACTCTCTTGAAGCCTGCTTTAGCCCGCTACTCCTCTGCCTCATCGGTTTTTTACAGGATATCACAATTTTTGGCGCTTGTCAACGTTTTGCGTAAAATTTACGGAAAAAATTTTTTCCGAATCGAAAGGCGGGCGGCGGCGCAAACTGTCTGTATGAAAAAAACAGCGGCGCTCGCGCTGCTGTGCCTGCTGCTGTGCGCCGCCCTGCCCGCGGGCGCCCCGCTCCGCGGCGCACGCGCGCAAGAAAAAGAGATCTTTCTCACCTTCGACGACGGGCCGACCGATTCGACCACCCCCGCCGTGCTCGACACCCTGCAAAAGGAAGGGGTACCGGCGACTTTTTTTGTCATCGGCAGGCAGATCGCGGGAAGAGAAGACATCCTCAGGCGCGCCGCCGCCGAAGGGCATGCCGTCGGCATCCACAGCCAAACCCATCGCTACAGGGAGATCTACCGCAGCGCCCGCGCGCTGCTTGCCGACATCGACGCTTGCAAAAGGGAGATCGGAAAAGTTTTGCCGGGATACGACGGAAAGATCTACCGCTTCCCCGGCGGGTCGCAGATGTGCCCGCAGCTGCGGCCCGCCGTCAAAAAAGCGGGATACCGCTATTTTGACTGGAACGCCTCCGCGGGGGATGCGGAGGGGCATTTCTGCGCCGCACGGTTGCAGCAAAACGCCGCCGCGACGGCGAAAGGCAAAGCGCGCGTCATCCTGCTCTTGCACGACGGCGTCGGCTACGGAGAAACAGTCAAAGCGCTGCCCGGCATCATCCGCCATTTCAAAGAGGAAGGGTATGTTTTTAAGACGCTGCCGTCAGACGATGAGGGCGGCGCGCAGCTCGTTGACGTCGCGTATGCCGTGCCCGTCCAGCCATTCGTTCATCCCCGAGACGATCTTGGGCATGGCGAGGGTATCCGTAAAATTTGCCGTACCCACCTGCACGGCGGCAGCGCCCGCCAAGATAAACTCGAGCGCATCCTCCGCGCAGGCGATGCCGCCCATGCCCACAACGGGGACGGAGACGGCGCGGCAGACTTCCCAGACCATGCGCAGGGCGATCGGCTTGATCCCCGCGCCCGAGACGCCGCCCGTCACATTGGCGAGCAGCGGCCTTCGCCGTTCCAGATCGACCGCCATGCCCGTCAGCGTGTTGATGAGGGAAACCGCATCCGCCCCGCCCCGCTCGGCGGCGAGCGCGTTGACGGCGATGCTCTCCACGTTGGGGGAAAGTTTGACCATCAGCGGCGTCCTGCGCAGGGACGCCTTGGCGGCGCGCGTCACCTCCTCCACGCTTTCGGGCCGGATGCCGAACGCCATCCCGCCGCACTTGACATTGGGGCAGGAGATGTTCAGTTCGATCATGTCGACTTTGCCGTCCAATCTTTCGCAGATGCGCGCATAATCTTCGAGCGTCTTGCCTGCCACGTTGGCGATGACGGCGATGTTTTTGCTCTTTAAAAAAGCGAGATCGTCACGCAAAAAGGCTTCCACCCCGGGGTTTTGCAACCCCACCGCATTGAGGATCACGCCTCGGCCTTCGGCGATGCGCGGCGTCGGATTGCCGAGGCGGGGTTCGAGCGTCAGCCCTTTCGTGCTGACGCCGCCCAACACGCCGATATCGTAGATCTCGTCAAATTCTTTGCCGAAACCGAAGGTGCCGCTCGCCGCGATGACGGGGTTTTTCAATCTCACCCCGCAAAGATCTACTTTGAGATCCGCCATTACAATTCCACCTCACCTATCTCAAACACGGGGCCGTCCTTGCAGACGCGCACGTTTTCCTCTCTTCCGCTTTTTTTGCAAACGCAGACGAGGCAGGCGCCGATGCCGCAGCCCATGCGCTCTTCGAGGGAAACATAACAGGGAACATGTACCCCCCTTTCGGCGAGCCCCGCCTTCAGCGCGCGCAGCATGGGCGTCGGGCCGCAGGACAATATGACATCCGGCTTTGCGCTTTCAAAGTCGCCGAAAAAGAGCTGCACCGCGTTCCCCTTTGCCCCCAAGCTGCCGTCGTCCGTCGCGCAAGCATAATAGTCGGAACGCCGGTCATACCTTTCGAACATATCGGCGTATTCTCCGCTTCGAAATCCCATATACGAGCGAAAATGCTTGTCGCTTTCATGAAATGCACGGAGCACGGACAAAAGAGGGAACACCCCCACACCGCCGCCTACGAGGGCGACGCGCTTATCCTCTTCCCGCAGGGAAAACCCGTTGCCGAGCGGCAGGACGCAGGAGAGCGCATCCCCCGCCTTTGCGCGGGACAGGATATGCGTCCCTTCCCCCTTTACCTGATAGCAACAGACGGCGACACGCGATCCTTTGTCGTAACCCATGATCGCAAAGGGCCGCCGCAAAAGATGTCCTCCGTCGCCTACGGAGAGATTTAAAAATTGTCCGCACCCGACCCGAACATCTTCCGGAAGTTTCAAAGAGATTGCAAAGATACCGGGCGCGATCTGCTCGTTATGCAAGACCTCAGCCAAAAGCTCCTTCACGCCGATCCCTCCTTTTTATAAAATATGCGCGGCATAATACTCTGTTCTTTATCCAAAAATAGCGGAAACAAGGTCGTTTTTCATATCTATACAGGCGTTTTTCGCCGCCTCGTCAAACGCCTGCCCTTTATATCTTTCCTGCCTGTACGCGCAGAGTATGCCGCGGGAGGAATTGACGATGCCCCCCCTGCCGTTTTTATCGAAACACACTTTCAGGTCGGCTGCCGTGCCGCCCTGCGCGCCATACCCGGGGATCAGGAAAAAGGTATGCGGCATTTCCCTGCGCAAGATCTTCGCCTGCACGGGATGCGTTGCGCCGACCACCGCGCCGACGTCCGAATAGCCGAACTTGCCGACGCTCCCTTTTCCCCATTCTTCCACGAGGGCGCCCATATATTCATAGACTGTTTTTCCGTTTTCCAACTTCAGATCCTGCAATTCTCCGCTCGACGGATTGGACGTCTTGACGAGCACGAAGATCCCTTTATCTCTCTTTTGCATCCAACCGAGGAAAGGTTTGATCCCGTCCGAACCGAGATAGCCGTTGACCGTGAGAAAGTCGGAATCGAAGGCGGTAAAGGCGCGCCCGCCCACCGCCGTCTCGCCGAGGTACGCTTTGGCGTAACATTCCGCCGTCGCGCCGATATCGTTTCGTTTGGCGTCCGTCATAACGATCAGCCCCTTCTTTTTGGCATAGCGGCACGTTTCGGTAAAGGCGCGCAGTCCCTCCGCGCCGTACATCTCGTAATAGGCGATCTGCACCTTGACGGCAGGCACGACGTCCGCCACCGCGTCGACGACTTTTTTATTGAAAGAGACGACCGCCTCCGCCGCACCCGCAAGATCGCCGACGCCCGCGCGCATCTCTTCCGGCAAATATTCAAAATTGGTATCCAGCCCGACGACGGTCGGGTTTTGCTTCTCTTCGATCTTTTCTATCAACGTATCGATCATTGTTCCACCTCATTCTTTTGCGCCGTATTCTTCAAGATAGGAGAGGATGGCGGGCACATGCTCTTTCCCTTCGATGATCCCCTCTTCGAGCGCCGCCACGATGTCGCGGATCGTGACGATGGAATACACACGCACCCCCTCCTTTTCGTACGCCTGCGCCACGGCAGATTTTTCGCTGCCCAGCGCTTTTTCCATCCTGTCCACCGTGATGACCATGCCCGCGATCTCCACCCGCGCCGCGCCGCGCAGCTTGGGCAAAACCTCGCCGAGCGCCTTGCCGCTGGTCATGACGTCCTCGATAATGACGATCTTTTCGCCGTCCTCCGGCTGTTTACCGACAAACATCCCGCCTTCGCCGTGGTCTTTGATTTCCTTCCTGTCAAAGGAAAAATTCACGTCGACGCCGTACTTTTCATAGAGAGCGACGGCGGCGGAGAGCGCCAACGGCACCCCCTTGTAAGCGGGGCCGAACAGCGTGTCCGCACGGATCTTATGATCGGCGATGCAGTCGGCGTAAAACTCGCCCAGCCGCTTGAGCTGCGAACCCTTTTTATACTCGCCCGCATTCAGAAAATAGGGAGCGATCCTGCCGCTTTTCAACTGAAAGGTGCCGAATTTCAAGACGCCGCATTCCGCAAGAAAGCGTATGAATTGCTGTTTGTAAGTCATGGTATTTCTCCTTATTATTTCAGACGCAATACTCTGTATTTTTCCGCTTATATCCGTCTTATGCCCTGAATTTGATCTCTCCGTCCACGATCGTATACTTTACAGCGCCCCACACCTTTCTGCCGTCGAAGGGCGTATTTTTGCCTTTGGAACGGAATTTTTTGCTGTCGATGACATATTCCTCGTTGAGATCGGCGAGCATCAGGTCGGCGGCGCCGCCCGCTTTGATCTCGCCCCCCTCCAACCCCAAAATGCGCGCGGGCGCCCCGCTCATTTTGTCGGCGAGGGCGGAAAGGCTCATCAAGCCCCCCTTCACGAGCGCCGTATAAGAGAGCGCAAACGACGTCTCGAGCCCGCTGATGCCGAAGGCGGCGAGATCGTATTCGACATTCTTTTCGTCCGCGTGGTGGGGCGCATGGTCGGTGACGATGCAGTCGAGGGTGCCGTCCTGCAATCCTTTGCGGATCGCGGCGACGTCTTCCTCCTCGCGCAGGGGCGGATTGACCTTGGTATCGGCGTCAAAGGAAGCGATCACGTCGTCCGTCAGCGTAAAGTAATGGGGGCAGGTCTCCGCCGTCACGGCGACGCCGCGCGCCTTTGCTTCGCGCAACAGCTGCACGCCCCCCTTGGTGGAGACGTGGCAGATGTGCACGCGCTTGCCCAGCGTCTCCGCAAGGATGATCTCGCGCGCGAGCATGATCTCCTCCGCCGCGCGGGGGATCCCCTTCAATCCCGCCAGCGTACCGGAATATCCCTCGTTGACGACGCCCCCGTCCGCGAGGGACTTGTCCTCACAGTGCGAGAGGCAGATAAGGCCGAAGCCGGAGGCATATTCCATCGCCAGGCGCATGATGCGCGCGTCGGCGACCGGCCTGCCGTCGTCGCTGACGGCGACGGCGCCCGCCTCTTTCATCTTGCCCATCTCGGAGAGCGTCTCCCCCTTTTCCCCCTTGGTGATGGCGCCGATCGGATGCACCTTGCACAGGCCGACCTGTTTCGCGCGCGCAGCGATATAGCCGACGACCGCCGCATTGTCGCAGACGGGATCGGTGTTCGGCATGCAGCAGACCTGCGTGAAGCCGCCCGCCACCGCCGCCGCGCTGCCGCTGGCGATGTCCTCTTTGTACTCGAATCCCGGTTCGCGGAGATGCACGTGCATGTCGATGAGCCCCGGAAAGACGGTCAGCCCCGCCGCCTCGATCACCTCGGCGCCTTCCGCGGGCAAATTTGTTCCGACCGCGGCGATCTTATTCCCTTCGACGAGGATATCCGCCCTTTCCACGCGGCCGCCGAAGACGGCTTCTCCGCCGCGGATAAGAAGTTTACGCATTGTCTTTGCCTCCCTGTCTGTTTTTGCAGAGCAGGAACAGCAGCGCCATCCGGACGGCGACGCCGTTCAATACCTGCCCTTCGATCTCGCTGCTCTCCCCGTCGATGACCGCGGACGTAAATTCCACGCCGCGGTTGACCGGGCCGGGATGCATGACGATATGATCTCTGTCCGCAAGCGAGAGGTGCTCCTCGGAAACGCCGTAATACTTGGCATACTCGGAGAGGGAAGGGAACAGCCCGCCCTGCATGCGCTCGAGCTGGATGCGCAGCCCCATGACGACGTTTGCGCCCGCAAGAGCCTCTTCCCGCGAGGAAGCGATCTTGGCGCCCATCCGCCCGATCCCCTGCGGCATGAGGGTGGCGGGAGAAAACATCGTCACCTCCGCGCCCAGCTTGACGAGGCCGAAGAGGTTGCTCTTGGCGACGCGGGAATGTTTGATGTCCCCGAGGATGGCGACTTTCAGCCCCTTGAAGGAACCAAACTTTTCGCGCATGGTATAAAAATCGAGGAGCGCCTGCGTGGGATGTTCGTTTATGCCGTCCCCGCCGTTGACGACGGACGCGCGCACGTTTTGGGCGAGCAGGCGGGGCGCGCCGCCCATCGGATGGCGGATGACGATAACGTCGTTTTTCATGGCGTCCAGCGTCCTGCCCGTGTCGATGAGCGTCTCCCCCTTCTGTACCGAACTCGAAGAGGCAGAGATGTTCACCGTGCCCGCTCCGAGGTATTTTGCCGCCAACTCAAAGGAACAGCGGGTGCGCGTACTGTTTTCGTAAAAGAGGGTCGTCACCGTGCGCCCCTGCAAATGGGGCAGCTTTTTCAGGTTCTGCGTGAGCAGTTTTTTCATGCCCACCGCCGTATCGAGAATGAGCATGATATCCTCGGCGGACGTATCCCGCAAGCCGAGCAGATCCTTGCCTAACATGTATATACCTCGCTCAAAATAAATTCATGCTTTTTCCGTGCGGCGGATACCGAGAGAATCCTCCCCTTCCGGCGCCCCGAGGCGCACTTCCAGCCATTCGTCCGAAGAGGCAGGGATGTTTTTCCCCACAAAGTCGGCGCTGACGGGCATCTGCCTGCCTCCTCTGTCCGCCAGTACGAGGAGGCGCACCGAAGCGGGCCTGCCGAGGTCAAAGAGCGCCTCGATGGCGGCGCGCACCGTCCTGCCCGTGTGCAGGACGTCGTCGCAGAGCACCACGTTTTTTCCGTCCACGGAAAAGCCGAACTCGTTCGCCTTCGCCTCCGGCACGAAATAGCTGCTGACCAGATCGTCGCGGTACATGCCGATGTCGATGCCCGCGCAGAGCGGCTGCACGCCGTACCCCTTGCCGATGAGGGCGGCGACGCGGCGCGCCACGACCTCGCCCCGGCGGCGGATGCCGATGAGGCAGAGCCCGTCCGTCCCCTTGTTCTTTTCCACGACCTCATGCGAAAGGCGGGTAAACGTCCTCGCGATCGCCGCCCCGTCCATCAAAATGCGTTCTTCCGCCATACCGCCTCCAAACATAAAAAATGCCCGCGCACGGATGCGCGGGGAAAGTACAAACAGGCAACGAAAAAGGCAGACGCCTCCTCTGTATTTTTCGCTCTTTTGCCCGAACGACTTTGCGGCATCTCCGTACCGATCAGTTAAAGCCTTCGTTCGCCCTTTATTGTAACACAAACGGGGCGGCGATGTAAAGCGAATGGAAAAATCTTTCTCAATAAATTTGCGCGAGGCGGAAGCCGAGCAGGTCGCACGAGGTCAGCACATATTCGATCCCCGCCCGCACCGTGCGCATCGGGTACGGCCCCGCGGCGGCGTGCAGGTGCCCGTAGACCACCTTGTCCGCGCCGTTCTTTTCAAAAGCGTCCGTAAAGAGGGTCGGCTCCCTTTTCCCGTTGAAGGGGGGATAGTGGATCATGCAGAGCAGCCTGTCCCCTTCCCTCCGCTCGCGGCGGACGTGTTCGAAGGCGAGGCGGAAGCGCTCCCCCTCCCTCTCGTAGATCTTTTTATCGGCGTCGGTATATTCCGCGCTGCCCGGGCACAGCCAGCCGCGCGAACCGCAGACGACCAACCCGTCGAAGCGCACGCAATCGTTCTGCAAAAAATAAAAACTGTCGTCGGGCGCGCTGCGCCGCAGCGCCGTGATGCCGGCCCACCAATAATCGTGATTGCCGCGGATAAACACCTTTTTGCCGGGCAGGCGGGCGACGGCGGCAAGGTCGGGAAGCGCCTCTTCGAGCGTCATCGCCCAACTGACGTCACCCGCGATCAGCACGATATCCTCGGGCGAGACCTTTTCCGTCCAATCGGCGGCGATCTTTTCGAAATGCCCCGTCCAATTTCCGCCGAACACGTCCATCGGCTTATCCTGCCCTCCCGGCAGATGCAGATCGCTCACGGCAAAGACTTTCATGCTCCGCTCCAAAACATCCTTTCTTTCATTTTACCACAAACGCCGCAGATTTGAAAGCGTTTGCGTCGTATCCCGCGCACTTTTTATCCCGTATTTTGCGCGAGACCAGATCTTCCACGTCGCAGAGCGCGAGACTTTCGCGGCAGCGCTCGCACAGGGCGCGCCCGCACGCGTCCCGCCCGCAGACGAGGCATCCCCTCTCTTCCCTTTTCCCCATCTTCCCCCTCCGAAAAAAAGCCGATACCCGTTCGGATACCGGCCTTTTCAAACTCATTTGCCGCAGCCCTGCCCGCATCCGGACGGGCCGCCGCAGCCGCCCTGCGGATACAGAGGCAATTCAAAAAATCCGGCGCAGACCTCCTGCGTATATTCCTGCGCGGGCGGAATAACGCAATAGCCGTACGAGGGAAGCAGCAAGTCGACGTTGATGACGATCTTGAGGATGACGGTGATGCAGGCATTGACGGTAAAGGTGTTGTTTTCCGCATTGAACGTCCCTTCGGGCGCCACGGCGCTGGCGACGCACTGCACTTCGTAAGGCATGACGGAAGGCTGCGGCACGAAGAGGATGACATCCTCCGTCACCGTGATGACCGCGTTCGCCTTGCCCTCCGTCCCGCCCGCGTCGGTATACACCGCTTCCACGGGGATATCGACGGAAACCTGCACGCGCGCACAGTTGGCGCGGTCGGGCAGGCGGTCGATCTGAAACGCCGTGACCGTTCCCTTGGACGAGACGCTGCGCGCGCTGATAAAGGTGAGCGGATATGTAGGAGAGGCGGGAACGGGGTCTGTAAGCGTAAGGACGACGCCGTTCGTCTGCCCCTGGCGGATACAGGCGTCAAAGACGCGCTGCGCCTGGATGCAAACCTTTTCGTTCAGACCCGCCGCGGGATTGCCGCCGATCGGCCCCGGGCATTTGTCCGTCTGAAAGTTGGAATAAAATGACATTTTTGACCTCCGAACGTTAGTAATCGCATAAAGAGCGCCGCGGCATGCGGCAGCTTCTGTTTCAGTATATGACGGAACGCGCGCACGTTGTTACCGCACGGCGCGCACCAAAACTTCCTGCCCGGGAAAGATCTCTTCCCCGTTCCAAAGGGCAAATTCGTCCGGCTCCGTCCCCGTCTGCGCACAGAGGGAGGCGGGCGAGTCCCCCGCCGCCGCGGTGCGGACGCAGAGCGCGCCCGTCGGAAAAAGGAGCATTTCCCCCTCTTCCGGCGGACAGAAAAGGCGATTGAGGCGCACGACGGACAACTCCGTCACCCCCGCCGCGCGGCAGAGGGAGGCAAGGCAGTCCCCCTCGCATACCGGCACGATGCCGAACGGATTGTCTTCTCTCTTGAACATCATAGCATTGTATTATATGCAAAGCGGAGAAAAATATGCCGCCCCGCACCGTCATAAAGCCCGTCCGCAACAGATATAATACAATGCGACGGTTTTTGCGCCCATCCGCCGGAAACCGCGCGAATCTACGCCGCGGAGCCTGCAAATTGAGCAAAGAAAACCTCTTCCGTACCGCCGCCTACGTGACCGTCTTTTCGGTGGCGGAAAAATTTTTCGGCTTCCTATACCGCATCATCCTCTCCCGCACCCTCGGCGCGGAAGGCATGGGACTGTACCAGCTCGCCCTCTCCGTCTTTGCCGTGCTCGTAACGGCGACCTCGTCCGGCATCCCCCTGACCGTCTCGCGGCTGATCACCAAACACCGCACGCGGGGGAACAAGCGGGGCGAATACGCCTCCGTGACGGCGGCGATCGTCTGCGTGCTCGCTTTTTCTCTGCCCGTGTTCTGCCTTTTGTTTTTCGGGCACGGCCTCTTCGGCTTCCTCTTTTCCGACCCGCGCTGCATGGCGCTGCTCCTCATCCTGCTGCCCGCGCTCACCTTCAATTCCGTCTATTCCGTCCTGCGCGGAGCGCTGTGGGGAAATAAAAAATTTATCCCCTATTGCGTCATCGACCTCGTCGAGGAGCTGTGCATGATCGGCATGGGCGTCGTCCTCGTCCACGGCATGACGAGCGTCTTTGACGGCGCCAAGCGCATCGCCTTCGCCATCGTCTTTTCCTATCTCGTCTCCTTTACCCTCGCTTCGATCTATTTCTTCGCCAAGGGAGGAAGATTCGCCGACCCCCGCCCGCAGCTGAAGCCGCTTTTGTCCTCCGCGCTGCCCATCACGGGGATGCGCACCTCTTCCTCCCTCATCAATTCGGCGATCTCTCTGCTGCTGCCGGCACGGCTGATCGCGGCGGGCATGCTGCCGGAGGAAGCGATGCGCGGCATCGGCGTGGTCATGGGCATGAGCATGCCCGTCCTCTCCATCCCCGCCACCCTCATCGGATCCCTCGCCCTCGTTATGGTGCCCGAACTTGCCGAAAACTATTTCCGCGGCAACCATAAAAGGCTCAGGGACAACATCGAAAAGGCGCTCAAACTCACCTCGCTCATCGCCTGCGCGATCATCCCCGCCCTGTTCGCCCTCGGCGAGGACGTCGGCGTCCTTCTCTTCGGCAGCGCCGAGTGCGGCAGGATCATCCGCAACGGCTGCCTCATGCTCCTGCCTTCGAGCCTCGCCATGATCACGACGAGCATCCTGAATTCGGTCGGTTTCGAAAAGCAGACGTGCGGCTACTTTTTTATCGGCGCGGCGGCGACGCTGCTATGCACATGGTTCTTGCCCGCCTATATCGGCGTCTATGCGCAGATCGCGGGAGCGGCGGCGGGCGCGGTCATCTCCTGCCTGCTCAATCTCCGGCTCATCGCAAAAAAGAGCAAAGAAAAAGTGCGCTTTGCCAAGCACACTCTCCTCTCCGCGGTCAGCATCCTGCCCGCCTGCCTGTTGGGCGGGATGCTGCGCAACGTATTCGCCGCCGTGATGCCCCTCTTCCCCGCCGTACTGTTGACGGGGCTCATCCTGCTCGGGGCAGACGCGCTCTTTTTGTTTTCTCTCGGGCTTGCCGAGCCCCGCTGGGCAAAGGCCCTCGTCAGAAGGGCCTGACGGCGGGCTCCGCCTTTGTCCCGCCTCTCCCACGCGCGGAAAGCTCTTCACGGAAAAAGCCGAACAGCCTGGACGCGGCCAGCACAGATAAGACGACGGCGGCCGCCGCGACGTTCGCCGCATACACGACCGTCTGCGTGATCAGCCTTCCGCTCAAAAACACCCAAAAAGTCTTGCCTTCGACGACGCTCGGCATAAACAACTGCAGATAGCCGTAATTGACGACGGAATTGAGAAAGCAGGTGATCAAAAGATATCCCGCCGCCAGCGCCGCCAGCGCCTTGCCGAAGATGCCCGCCCTTCCGCGCAGGGGGAGCTTGCGGAATGCGCCCGCGATCGCGCCGAACAGCCCGAGCGTCAGCCCGAACAGCCAATACACGTCCTGCGGCACGAGCAAAAAGCCGATCGCATCCCCCAAAAAGCCGACCAAAAAGCCGGGCAGCGGCCCGAACAGGAAGCCCGCAAAAAAGCAGACGAAATAAGTAAAGGTGATCTTCGTGCTCGGCGCGGAGATCTCGACGAAGGAATTGACGACGACGCCGAGGGCGACGAACACGGCAAGATAGGCGATGCGCTTGGCGGAAGAGAGAGAGGCGAAATAACCCGTAAACAGCGCGCGGGAAAGTTTGGACGACATCAAAAAAACCTCCGGAAAATCTCTGAGAGGCCCGAAGGATAACAGGTACGCCCTCTGCGGGCGTCTTTTTATACAACGGACGCGCCGAACGGCACCGCAGGGAAAAACCCTTTCGTTTGCGAACAACGTCCCGTTTCGCAACACTTAACGCGCCTCGGCTACTCTGCATGTTTGCCGTTATTATAAAACTTTTTTCCCCTCTTGTCAAGCGTATGACGGCGCCCGCGCGGGAATATTTTCTCCTTTCCTCCGCATACTGCGGATATGGGACTTATCGTATTGCGCACCGCCATCATCTTCCTCGCCCTGCTCGTCGTCATGCGGCTGATGGGCAAGCGGCAGATCGGGGAAATGCAGCCGTTCGAACTGGTCATCACGCTGCTGATCGCAGAGCTCGCCTGCATCCCGATGGCGGATACCTCCATCCCCCTCCTGTACGGGGCGGTCTCCATCCTCACCATCTTCCTGCTGCATCAGGTCATGCTCGTTATCGACCTCAAATGCAAGCCCTTCAAGACGGTGCTCGGCGGCAAACCTTCCGTCGTCATCAACAGGAACGGCATCGACATCACGCAGCTGAAAAAGAACGACCTCGACCTCTCCGACCTCGTCGAATCCCTGCGGGGCGCGGGGTACTTTTCCTTTGACGACGTGGAATACGCACTCTACGAGGCGAACGGAAACTTTTCCGCCCTGCCCAAAACGGAAAAGGCGCAGCGGACGCCTTCCGTCCCCCTCATCGTCATCGAAGAAGGGAAATACGACAAGACGAACCTGGAAAAGATGCATCTGGACGAAGCCTTTTTCGACGGCGTCCTGCGGAAACAGAACGCAGGGCGCAAGGGGGTATTCGTCCTCACGGTGGACGGCGGCGGAAAGGCGTACCTGCAGACGTATAAGGAGCGCTGCCGCACCTTTCATATCCCCTTGCCGGAAGGTGCGGCATGGTAAAGACGCTCGTCACCCTCCTCCTCTCCGCCGCCCTCCTTGCGGGCGGCGCGGCATTCGAACACTTCTTCGTGCGGGAAAAATTCGTCCGGATGGAGACGGCGCTGACCGCTCTCGAAGGAAAGGTGCGCGCGGAGAGCGCCGCCCGCGGCGACGCAGAGGCGGTGCGCACGCTGTGGGAAGAAGAAAAGAGAAAACTGCACGCCGTCATCCCGCACAACGACATCTCCTACATCGACTACTGGCTGGGGGAAGCGGTCAGCCATGTGGAGACGCAACATTACGATCTCGCCCTCGCCAAGCTCGAAGTCCTGCGCACGATCTGCCGGCAAATCCCCAAAACGTACGGCATCTCCTTTGAAAACGTTTTTTGATCATCTATGCCGCGCATAGTACCGCGCAAACAGAAAAAAGGGCGATCTTTCTCGCCCCTTTTTTTATTTAAGTATTTTTTTGAGGAATTGCCCCGTATAACTGTCCTTGCAGGCGGCGATCTGTTCGGGGGTGCCCGTCGCCACGATCTCCCCTCCGAAGTCGCCCCCTTCCCGTCCGAGATCGACGATCCAGTCGGCGACTTTGATCACATCAAGATTGTGCTCGATGACGATGACGGTATTGCCCGCGCCCTTCAGCCTCTGCAGCACCCGGATGAGTTTGTCCACGTCGTAACTGTGCAGCCCCGTCGTCGGCTCGTCGAGGATATAGCACGTCCTGCCCGTCGAGCGCTTGGAAAGTTCCGTCGCCAGTTTGACGCGCTGCGCTTCTCCTCCCGAGAGGGTGGTCGCGCTCTGCCCCAACTTGATATACCCGAGCCCCACGTCGTTGATCGTCTTGAGTTTATGATAGACGGAAGGGACGGGCTTGAAAAACTCGCACGCCTCTTCGATGGTCATGTCCAGCACTTCGGCAATATTTTTGCCCTTATAGCGCACTTCCAACGTCTCGCGGTTGTACCGCTTTCCGCCGCAAACCTCGCAGGGCACGAAGATGTCCGGCAAAAAATGCATCTCGATCTTGATGATGCCGTCGCCGAAGCAATGTTCGCACCTGCCGCCCGAGACGTTGAAGGAGAACCTGCCCGCTTTATAGCCGCGCTCGCGCGCATCTGCCGTGGCGGCGAACAGCTCCCTGATCATGCCGAACACGCCCGTATACGTGGCGGGGTTGCTGCGGGGCGTCCTGCCGATGGGCGACTGGTCGATGGCGATGACCTTGTCAAAATACCCCAGCCCCTCGCAGCCGTCGCACTTTCCCGTCGGCAGGTGCGCACCGTTGAGTTCGTTCGCCATAAAGGGATACACGATCTCGTTGACGAGCGAACTTTTGCCCGAACCGGAAACGCCCGTGACCGCCGTGAACAGCCCGACGGGGATCTCCACGTCGATGCCTTTCAAGTTGTTCTGGCGGCAGTTTTTGATCTTGAACCAACGCCCGTCCGGCGCCTGCCGCACGGGAGGGATCTCGATCTTCCGCCTGCCGGAAAGATAGTCCCCCGTAATGGACGCGGGGCATGCCATGATCTCTTCGGCGGTGCCGCAGGCGACCACTTCGCCCCCGTGCACGCCCGCCTTGGGCCCGATATCCACGATATAGTCCGCCGCCCGCATGGTGTCCTCGTCATGTTCGACCACGATGAGCGTGTTGCCGAGGTCGCGCAGATTTTTCAACGTATTGAGCAATTTTTCGTTGTCCCTCTGATGCAGCCCGATGCTCGGCTCGTCGAGGATGTAGAGGACGCCCGTCAGCCCGCTGCCGATCTGCGTGGCGAGGCGGATGCGCTGCGCCTCACCGCCCGAAAGGGTGCCCGCGCTGCGCGCGAGGCTGAGGTAGGACAGCCCGACGTTGCGCAAAAAATTCAGCCGCGCCCCGATCTCCTTCAAGATGACGTCGGCGATCAGATGTTCCGTCCTGCTCAGCTGCAGCGCTTCGAAAAAACCGTACAGCTCCTCGACGGACATCTCGCAGAGTTCGGCGATGTTCTTGCCCCCCACATAGACGGAAAGTGCCTCTTTTTTCAGCCGCCTGCCCCCGCAGGAAGGGCAGGGAAGGTCGGTGATATACCGCTCGATCTCCCCTTTCACCCCCTCGCTCTCCGTGTTCTGATAGCGGCGGGTGAGCGAATTGACGAAGCCTTCCCAAGCGATCTGATAGGTGCCGTGAAAGTTATAAGCGTCGTAACGCATGGGGATCTTTTCTCCGCCCGAGCCGTACATGAGGATATCGTATTGCGCTTTGGGCAGATCTTTGACGGGCACGTCCATGTCGATGCCGTAGTGTTCGGCGACCGCCTCCACATACATATTGTTGGTCTTTTGGCTGTCCAAAAACCATCCCCCCACCTTGATCGCCCCTTGGCGGAGCGTTTTATTTTTGTCGGGGCAGATGAGCGCCTCGTCTACGATCTGCTTGAAGCCCAGCCCGGAACATTCGGGGCAGGCGCCGTACGGGGTATTGAAGGAAAAGAGGCGCGGCTCGATCTCTTCGATGCTGATGCCGCAATCGGGACAGGCGTATTTTGTAGAATACAGGTCTTCTTTCCCTTCGCAGTCGATGACCGCCAGCCCGTCCGCCAGCCGCAGCGCGTTTTCCAAACTGTCCGTCAACCGCTTTTGTATGCCGTCCTTGACGACGAGGCGGTCGACGACCACGCCGATATTGTGCTTGACGTTCTTTTCGAGGCGGATCTCCTCCTGCAAGTCGTAGACGATCCCGTCCACTTTGACCCTGCCGTACCCGCCCTTGCGATACGATTCGAACTCTTTGGCGTATTCCCCCTTTCTGCCGCGCACGACGGGCGCCTCGATGAGGATCTTGCTCCCCTCCGGCATCGCCATCACCTTATCGGCGATCTCGTCCACCGTCTGGCGGCGGATCTCCCTGCCGCACGCGGGGCAGTGCGGGATGCCGACGCGGGCGAACAAAAGCCGCATATAGTCGTAGATCTCCGTCACCGTACCCACCGTAGAACGGGGATTGTGCGAGGTCGTCTTTTGATCGATGGAAATGGCGGGAGAAAGCCCGTCGATGGACTCCACGTCCGGCTTTTCCATCTGCCCCAAAAACTGACGGGCATAGGAAGAAAGGCTCTCCACATACCGCCGCTGCCCTTCGGCAAAGATGGTATCGAAGGCGAGGGTGGACTTGCCGCTGCCGGAAAGCCCCGTAAAGACGACCAGTTTGTCCCGCGGGATATGCACGTCGATGTTCTTTAAGTTGTTCTCTTTGGCGCCCTTGACAAAAATTTCGTTCTTCATCTTGCCTTTACCTTTTCAGCAGCCTTCTCTTCAAAATGTTGATGGTGTCGCGGATCTCGATCGCCTTTTCGAAATCGAGCTGGTTGGAGGCGACTTTCATCAGCGCCTTCAGCTTTTCGATCTCGTCGGGGATATCCTCCTGTCTGATCTTCTCCGCAGGCAGGCGCGCCTTTTTCTGCGTGATGGCGATCGTGCTCTTTACGTCCTTGACGATCGTCCTGGGCGTGATGCCGTGCGCCTCGTTATACGCCTTCTGCGCCGCACGGCGGCGCTCGGTCTCCCCGATGGCGCGCTCCATGCTGCCCGTGACCGTGTCCGCATACAGGATGACCCGCCCTTCCGCGTTGCGCGCGGCGCGGCCGATGGTCTGGATGAGGGAGGTGTCGCTGCGCAAAAAGCCCTCTTTATCCGCGTCCAGAATGGCGACCAGCTTGACTTCGGGCATGTCCAGCCCTTCGCGCAAGAGATTGATGCCGCACAGCACGTCGAACTCGCCGCTCCGGAGCCCGTTGACGATATCGATGCGTTCGAGCGTGTCGATGTCGCTGTGCATATAACGCACCTTGACGCCGTTCTCTTTGAGAAAATCTGTCAGATTTTCCGCCATCCGCTTGGTCAGGGTCGTGATGAGCGTCCTCCCGCCGCCGTTCGAGACCTTTTTGATCTCGCCGAGCAGGTCGTCGATCTGTCCCTTTACGGGACGCACTACGACTTCGGGATCCAAAAGGCCCGTCGGGCGGATGATCTGTTCGACGATCTGCCCCGCCTCCTTCAACTCGTACTCGGCGGGCGTCGCCGAGACGCAGATGAGCTGCGGCACGCGCGCGTCGAACTCTTCGAACGTGAGCGGCCTGTTGTCGTATGCCGAACGCATGCGGAAACCGTATTCGACGAGGTTTTTTTTGCGGGAGAGGTCGCCGTGGTACATCGCACGGATCTGCGGGATGGTCATGTGGCTCTCGTCGATAAAGACGAGAAAATTATCCGGAAAATAGTCGAGCAGCGTAAAGGACGGCTCGCCCGGCTTTCTGCCGTCGAAATAACGGCTGTAATTTTCCACCCCTTTGCAATAGCCGACCTCGCGCATCATCTCGATGTCGCACTCGGTGCGCTGCTCGAGACGCTGCGCTTCCAGCAGTTTTCCTTCCTCGCGGAACGCCTTGACCTCCGTTTGCATGTCGCGCTCGATCGCCTCGATGGCGGACAGCAGCTTTTGGCTGCCCACCGCGTAATGGCTGGCGGGGAAAATACAGGCGTGCTTCAGGTCGGCGGTGATCTTGCCCGTCACCACCTCTTCCTCGCACAGGCGGTCGATCTCGTCCCCGAAAAATTCGACGCGGATGGCGATCTCGGACGCGCCCGCGGGAAAGATCTCCACAATGTCTCCCCGCACGCGGAAGGTCGCGCGGGAAAAATCGACGTCGTTGCGGGTGTACTGCAATTCGATGAGGCGGCGGATCAGCTCGTCGCGGGAGAGGCTGTCCCCCGGGCGGAGAGAGACGGCAAGTTTGAAGTATTCCTCCGGAGCGCCCAAGCCGTAGATGCAGGAGACGCTGGCGACGACGAGGGTGTCCTGCCGTTCCCCGAGGGATGCCGTGGCGGCGTTGCGCAGCTTGTCGATCTCGTCATTGACCGCCATATCCTTTTCGATATAGGTGTCCGTACTGGGGATATAGCTCTCCGGCTGATAATAGTCGTAATATGAAACGAAATACTCCACGCGGTTGTGCGGAAAAAACTCACGGAATTCGTTGCACAGCTGCGCCGCGAGCGTCTTGTTGTGGGCGATGACGAGCGTCGGCCGGTTGACATTTTTGATGATGTTCGCCATCGTGAACGTCTTGCCGCTGCCCGTGACGCCGACGAGCACTTGCGTGCGGATGCCGTCGAGCACCCCCTCCGTCAATTTTTCGATCGCCTGCGGCTGATCGCCCGTCGGACGGTACGGCGATACCAGTTCAAAATGATCCATACTTTGCGATCCCGTACAAAATTTTTTACAAACAAATGTTTATATCTTTCCTCTCAGTATTATAGCGCAAATCCGTCCGTTTGTCAAACCGATAGACGGGCAAAAAAGAAAAGGCGGCGGCGCCGCTTTTCAGGAAAAGATCGCTTTGAGGAGCAGCCCGACGAGAAAAGTGACGACGGCGCCCGCCGCGGACAGGAGGATGCGAAAGGCGATGCCCCGCCGCACCTGCTGCCGCGCCCGCGGATATGCCGCCCCGTTCGGATGCAGCGTGATGACATACATCTTTTCCCCCTTGCGCTCGGAGCGGATGAGTTCGAAGCAGTCGTCCAGTTCGAGGGAGCGAAGGATCTTGTCCAGCCGCTCGGGCGAAAATTTTTTCCGCGAAGGCAAAACGCCCAACAATTCCGCGGGGCTGACAAGACAGCACCCCCTGCCCCCGCACATCCCGCACACGGCGCGCATCACTTCGCTCTCTTCACGGCTCAGCATCTCACCCTCCTAACCAAAGACGAGGACGCACAGCAGGCAGGCGAGCAAGCCGCCCGCCAACCCGCCCGCAAAGGCAGCCCAAAAAAATCGGCGCCCCTTCCCTTTCGGCGCGGGCAGCGGAGGGGGATCCGCATAGGCAGCGCCCTTCGGCAGGGAGCGGAGACAATACACTCCGTCCGCCGCATAGCGGATCTCGATATATCCCCGCCCCTCCAGATAAAGAAGCGCCGCTTCCAGCGCCTCGCCCTCCGTCTCCCCGCCTAAAGCGGCGGCAAAGTCCTCCCTGTCTATCACGCGGTACCCGTCTTTCGCCTGCGCGTTGATCTCGGCGAGCACCGCCCTCGTCAGCCCGTCCACCCGCACTCCTTCCGCCGCGCGCCCTCTTTCCGCCACGGCGGCAAAACGATACGCCCTTATTTTTCGGAATTTGGCAAAGAAACATGCAAAACAGAGAAGGAATTTGCGCAAAGCACTTTATTCTTTGCAAAAAATGTGATATAATGAGAAAAATTTACTTTTGTACTCTTCCGCAAGGAGGCCATGCGCACATGGATCTACTCGACCGCTTCACGAACGCGACGCAGTTCAAAGATTACAAAGACTTTTACCACAACTTCCGCCTGCGCGTGCCGGAAGGCTTCAACTTTGCCTACGACGTCGTCGACGAATACGCGCGGCTCGCGCCCGAAAAGCGCGCGCTCGTCTGGTGCGACGACTTGAACGAAGAACGCACCTTTACTTTTGCGGACATCAAACGCCTTTCGGACAAGACCGCCAACTTTTTCCTCTCCCTCGGCATCGGCAAAGGAGACGCGGTGCTCGTCATCCTGCAGCGCCGCTGGGAATATTGGACGACGCTGATGGCGCTCTCCAAGATCGGCGCGGTCGCCATCCCCGCCACCCACATGCTGATGGAAAAAGACCTCGTCTACCGCATGGAAAAGGCGAACGTACGCATGGTCGTCGCCGTGAACGAAGAGGAACTGTGCCGTAACATCCGCAAAGCCGCCGCCCGGGCGTCCTCCGTGCGCCGCCTCGCCTGCGTGGGCGAGCGGGAAGGCTTCCTCGACTTTACGAAGGAGACGGAAAAGCAGAGCGAAGTCTTGGACGCGGCCTACCGAAAGGAAACGCGCGCCGAGGACGTTTTGCTCGTCTATTTCACTTCGGGAACGACGGGCATGCCCAAGATGGCGATGCTCAGCCAGCGCTATACGCTCGCGCACATCGTCACCGCCAAATTTTGGCTCAACTGCACCGACGACGGGCTGCACTTCACCCTCGCCGAAACGGGCTGGGCAAAGGCGAGCTGGGGCAAACTGTTCGGACAATGGCTGTGCGGCTCCGCCGTGTTCGTCTACGACTTTCACGGAAAGTTCGAGCCGGAAGACCTTTTGAAGCATATCTCGAAATACGGCATCACCACCTTCTGCGCCCCGCCGACCGTCTACCGCTTCATGATCAAGACGGATCTCTCCAAATACGACCTGTCCAGCATACGCTACATGATGACGGCGGGCGAAGCGCTCAATCCGGAGATCTACCGCCAGATCATGCGCAAGACGGGGCACGCCATCTACGAGGGATTCGGCCAAACGGAAACCACCGCCGTATGCGCGACCTTTTCGCAATATATGGAGATCCGCCCCGGCTCGATGGGCAAGCCCTCCCCCCTCTATTACGTCCAGCTTTTGAACAACGAGGACATGCCCGTGGAAGAGGGAGAAACGGGCGAGATCTGCATCCGCCTGCGCGACCCGCAGGAAGGGCTCTTTTCCGGCTATTATAATGACGACGCGCTGACAGACTCCGTGCGTTACGACGGCTATTACCACCTCGGCGACCTCGCCTACCGCGACAGCGACGGATATTATTGGTTCGTAGGCAGAAAGGACGACATCATCAAGAGCTCCGGCTACCGCATCGGGCCGTTCGAAGTGGAGAGCGCGCTGATGGAACACCCCGCCGTGCTCGAATGCGCCATCACCGCCGTGCCCGACGAATTGCGCGGGCAGATCGTCAAAGCGACCGTCGTGCTCGCCAAGGGATTCGAAGGGAGCGACGCCCTCGTCAAAGAACTGCAAAACCACGTCAAAAAGACGACGGCGCCGTATAAATATCCGCGCATCGTCGAATTCGTCAAAGAACTTCCCAAGACGATCAGCGGCAAGATCCGCCGCGTCGAGATCCGGGAAGCGGACAAAAAATAAAGATCAAAAAACATGCCGAAGGGGCGCCCGCGCACAAACGCGCGGGCGCCCCTTCTTTTGCCTCGTTCAGCGCATGTTTTCCCTTAAAAAGCGCACGATGCCCTCCATCACCTCTTCATCCTCCTCCGTGATCGCGGCGTAGTCCACCGCCCTGTACATGGAGGCGGCGCGCGCCTTATCCTTCTTGCCGACGGCGGCGATCGCACCGAACGTCTCGTGCATCGCCCTCTCCGCCCGCAGAGAGAGATAGACGTTGTGCCCCTTTTCCGCAAAGACGTCTACCCGCACAAAAGGATCCCCCGCGAACGCCGACGCCATCTTTTTTCCGTTCCAAGGGAATCGCACCGTGGCGTCCTTGCGCCCGTACAGCAAATAAGCGGGCTTACGGGCGGCGCGCAGGGAACGGTCGGAACGCAAATTCGCCCGCCTGCCGAACCGCAGCCGCATACAGAGGCGGATCGTACACGCCATGACCGCACGCAGGGGCGCGAACCTGCCGAACACGTTCTGCGCAAGCACATCCGCCCCGCGGATAAAGCCGCACATGGCGACCGCACAGGAGACTCCCTCCGACTGCGGCAGGGCGTTCATGACGGAAAACGCGCCCCAGGAATGCCCGACGAACGCCGTCGGCAGCCCGCGCAGGCGATCGTCCCCGCGCGCGAACGCCGCCGCGGCGAGCAGATCCGCGACGCCCCGATCGAACCCTTCCAACCGCGCGCCGCCGCTTCGCATGCAACCCGTATTGTCGAAAGCGAGCACGCGAAACCCCGCCCGCGTCAGACGGTCGATCTCCGTCGTATATGCGGTATGCCCCGCGCCGAACCCGTGCGAAAAGAGGACGGCGCCCGCGGGCACCCCCTCCCGCGAATAGATGTACCCGCGCAGCGTTGTCCCGCCGGAAAGGAATTCCACCGGTTCTGCCCGAAGGCCTGGAAAATCATCCGCCCCGAAATATTTTACGTTCGGATTGCCGTTGTAACGGCGGCCGTAGATCTTACGTACCGCCAAAAGCCCGGCGGCAGCGCCCGCCGCCAAGAACAGCAGCACGCAGCCGACACCGATCATACAAAACCAGATCATGCCCGCTCCTTTCTATATTTCACAGCCTATGTCTGACATAGTACGCCGCAAACGGGATAAATTCCCATATGTGACAAAATTTTTGCATTGATTTTTTCACGAAATTCCTGTATGATATACCGCGGAGGTGATCAAATGTGAAAAGATCTGTCATACGGCTGACATCCCTGTTTCTGTCCGCCGCCCTTACGGCGGCGTTCTGCTTTCTGACCTACTGTATCATCGCCTCGTCCGTACGGCAAGACCACGGACTGAGCGAAGAGCACCCTGAAGAACTGCCCGAGGCTCCGGAGATCCCAGGATCGCCGCCCGAGCCCCCCGAAGCGCTTCCGCCCGAAGAGGGAGAAAACGATACGCCCCCTTCCGACGAAACGATCGACGAGGATGAGGAGAAAAAGCACGGGAGCGCCTACATCCGTGCCAAGACGAACGGGCTGAACGTGCGCAGCGGCCCCGGCACGAACTATACTTCGCTCGGCTCGCTGGACAAAGACGACATGCTCGTGTATCTCGGTACGGAGGACGGCTGGCACGTCACAAGGTTCCGCGACCGCACCGCCTATATCAGCGCAGGCACCGCCTACTCCGAATTGTATGAAATGGAACACCCCATAGACGAAACGGTGGAAAAGGTGATCGCCGAAGGGTACGAACTGCTCGGGCATCCCTACGTCTACGGCGCCGTGCGCCTGCACGACGGCAGGGGCAATTTCCTCAAAAACTTCAACAAGACCAAGTATGACTGCTCGTCGCTGATGCAATACATCTACTACCGCGGCGCACGCGTGCTGCTCGACGTCACCACCCGCACACAGGTCGTGCAGGGAGAGCACGTGAAAAAAAGCGAGCTCAGACGGGGCGACCTGATGTTCTTCACCAATTCTTCCCGCTATCACAAGACGGGCATCGAGCGCATCGGGCATGTCGCGCTGTACCTGGGCGACAACTATATCCTGCACACGGCAAGCGACCATGCCGTCATCGAGCCCGTCTCCGCACAACGCTGGCGGTATTACATCGAATCGCGCAGAGTCGTGTAAATTTCTTCAGACCCGCCTTACGGGCGGGGCGCCCCTTCCGCAAGGAAGGCAGCGCCCCGCCCTTTTCCATAAAAAAAGGCGGCAACCCCGCCTTTTTTACACCAGACGCACATCGTTGATGATCAGGACGAACTTCTTCCCGAGGAAATCCGCCGCACGCCTGCAAAGCTGCATCCTGTTAAAATAGATCTCAAAGTAATCCATGACCGAACATTTGTCCGTGTCGATCGCGATATTCAGAATGATCTCGTCCGCCTCCTTATCCACATAGACGAGCGACTTTTCCGCCGCAAGGTTGACGCGGTCGTGAATGTTCATGTTCTCCATGCTCATGCGCGTCGTATTCGCTCGCACGCGGCTCTTGTGTACGTCTGCCTTATCCGCCAAAATGAGCGCGGAAGTGATGTCGCTCACGGGCAGCCCCTCGTGCTCGTCATGGTTGCCGATCGCCATCATGATATCGGCGGCATCCATATAATTCATGCCCATGCGGGTGAGGATATGATAGGCGAGGATCGCCCCGCTCTGCGCGTGGTTATCCCGGTTGATGCTGTTGCCGATATCGTGCAGATACCCCGCGATCTGCGCCAGTTCCACCCTATGCGGCCCTGCCCCGACATCGCGCAGGATATCCCCCGCCCACTTGCTGACGATGCTCGAATGGCGCACGGAATGCTCGGTAAAACCGAGCGCTTCGATCTGGTTTTCCGCCATATACATGATCGCCTTGACTTCCTCGTCCTTTTTGACGTCCGCTATCGTGATCAAATTTTATTTTATCTCCTCTACCGACAAATTGGCATAGATCTCGTCATACTTCTCCTTCGTAAAGGAGATCTGCCCGAAGGTCGTGACCGTCGCCGTTCCCGCGGCGACGCCCGCCCGCAGGATCTCGGGCAAAGGCGCGCCCTGTTCGAGCGCCATCGTCGCCGCGGCGAGCATGCCGTCCCCCGCGCCGACCGTGGAATTGACCGCAACGTTGATGCTGCGGCAATAGTAATTTTTGCTGCCGTCCGTGATGACCGCCCCCCGCTTGCCGAGGGAGAGGAGCACCCGCTTGGCTCCCTTGTCGATGAGGGCGTAACAGCCCTTCAACAGTTCCTCCCGCGAACGAAATTCCTGCCCGAGGGTGAGCTGCAGCTCTTCCTTGTTGGGCTTTACGAGATCCATCCCCGATTGCAGCGCCGCCAAGAGGCGCGGCCCGTCGCAGTCGGCGACTTTGATCTTCCCTTCCGGGATCGCGTCAAAAAGGCGCGTATAATAATCGCTGTCGATGCCGCGGGGCAGGCTGCCGGAAATGACGACCACGCTGCTCGATTTGCTCAGATTGGCGACCAGTTCGATGAGTTCCGTCTGCTTGTTTTCCGCGATCGGTTCGCCCACGTCGTTGACCTCGGTGAGCATCGACTTGTTGTCGATAAACTTATAATTTTCGCGCACCCTGCCGCGGTTCCAGATGAACACGCTGGGCACCCCCTCCCTGTCGAGCGCCTGCTCGAAGAGGGTGCCGTTTTCATTGTACATGAATCCCGTCGCATGGCTTTGCCCGTGCAGGCGCGCCACGCCGATGGCGACGTTCAGCGCCTTGCCCGTAAAGCTGAGCGTCTTGTTTTTGACATGGTTGAGCTTGCCGACGTTGAGCGCATCCACTTCGATGGTCACGTCTGTGCAGGGATTGAGGCAAACCGTAAGGATCATTGTTATCACTCCGTTTTCGAATAGTCCGAAAGATCGTTTTCCGCGCCGCGGCGGGCAAGCTGCGGCGCGCCTGTCTCTTTTCACCTTTTATTATATTACACAATCGCAAGAATTTCAAGGCTAATCGAGAAATTTTTTCACATTTTTTGCAACTTTTTGCAAAAAATACCGCCGAAATATCCCCTTTGCACAAAAAAAGCGCCCGCCGCAAGGACAAGCGCTTCCTGTATACGAAAACAATGTCACATCGAGATCATCTGCAGCGTCTCGTAAAGTTCGTAATTGAACTTCTTTTTCATGCTGACCGCCTCGATGATGTCGAGGTCGATGATCTCGTTCCTGTGGATACCGACCACGCGGTTGCCGGTGCCGTCTTTCAGGAGGCGCACCGCCTTATTGCCGAACTGTGCCGCGAGCATCCTGTCCGCCATCGAAGGAGAACCGCCGCGCTGCACATGGCCGATGGTCGTGCCCCGCACGGAATAGGTGGTCATCGACTGCAGCTTTTTGGAAAACTCCTCGCTCGTTGCGACGCCTTCCGCCAGGATGATGATGTTGGAATGCTTGCCGTTGGCGCGGCTCCTGTTGATGCGCAGGACGATGTCCTCCATATCATAAGAGATCTCGGGCACGACGATGATCTCCGCGCCGCTGGCGATGCCCGAATACAGGGCGATATCGCCGCAGCGGCGGCCCATGACTTCCACCACGCTGATGCGCTCGTGCGAGGTCATCGTGTCCCGCAGCTTGTTGATGATGTCGAGGCAGGTATTGACCGCCGTATCGAACCCGAGGGTGTAGTCCGTATATTCGAGGTCGTTGTCGATGGTGCCGGGAATACCGATGGTAGGGATGCCATACTCCTCGCTCAGGCACTTGGCGCCGCGGAAAGAGCCGTCGCCGCCGATGACGACCAGCCCCTCGATGCCGCGGTCGTTGAGCGTCTTGACCGCCTGCTTCTGCCCTTCCACCGTATACATCTCCACGCAGCGCGCCGTGCGCAGCATGGTGCCGCCCCGCTGGACGATATCGGACACGCTGCGCATGCCCATCTCTTCCATGTCGTCGTTGATGAGTCCCGCATAGCCCTGATGGATGCCGAACACCTCCATCCCGAAATATTTTGCCGTCCTTACGACCGCCCTGATACAGGCATTCATGCCGGGTGCGTCGCCGCCGCTCGTCAAAACGCCGATTCTCTTCATAATGATGACCTCCGGACGGGAGCGTCTTCCCGTCGATCTTTGCATTCCGCTGTCTTATTATAACAGATGGCACGAAAAATGCAAAGTGTTTTCGGGCAACCCCAAAAAATTACAGCGAAACGTTCATTTTTAGCAACCGGACGATATTTTATACCATTACGATATCCTTGTCGCCGAGGTACAACCTGAGTTCGTCGCGCAGCCCCCGGCAATCGTTGACGCCCGTCATCTTATACCTCTCGCCGCCCCGCTTGATCTTGACCGTCATGTTCCCCTCCGTATAATGAGAAAAGAGTTCGATCAGCTCTTCAAACTCCTCCTCGGTAAGGGCGCTCGCGTTCAGCCAAAGGGCGTGCTCGCGCGGGGCACGTTTTTTCTCCGCGGGCGTTTCCGCCTGCGGCGTCCCGTCGTATTCCTTCATCGTATCGAGGATGATCACGGGCGCCTTGTCGCTGTCCAGCTGCATCTTGCCCGACAGGCAGACCACTTTGTCGGGGACGACCGCCTGGCGGATGCGCTCGAACACGGCGGGAAAGGCGACGCATTCGATGCTGCCGTACAAGTCCTCCACCGTGATGAACGCCATCGGCGAGCCGGAGCGCGTCATGATGCGCTTATAGGTGCCGACGATCCCCCCCATCGTCACGGGCGCGCCGTCCGTCAAGTCGGGATAGCTGCGGCGCCCCTCCTCGTCCTCTTCATAATTTTGCAGCTTCTCGCAAGAGAAGGAACAGTCGGCGAACGCGCGCATGTACCCCTCGAAGGGATGCCCGCTGACATAGACGCCGAGCACCGCCTTTTCCCGCGCGAGCTTGTCGTTCGTCTCCAATTCGGGGATATTCGGATAGGAAATATCCGTCACGTCCTCCTCGATGATGTCGCCGAAGAGGCTCATCTGCATACTTTCTTTCTGCTTGTTGATCTTATTTGCCCGATCCAGCACCCCTTCGTACACGGCGAGCAGCTGCGAGCGGCGCACGCCGAAACGATCGAACGCCCCCGCCGAGATCAGCCCTTCCAGCATGCGCTTGTTGAGCAGGGACGAACAGCGGAAGACGAAGTCGGGGAAATTTTTGAAATCGCCGTGCGCGTTGCGCTCTTCGATGATCTTTTCCGTCGCGCCGACGCCCACCCCTTTCAGGGCGCTCAGCCCGAAGCGCACCGCATCCCCCTGCACCGAAAAATACGGCTTGCTCTTATTGACGTCCGGCGGCAACACGGAGATGTTTTTTTCTTTGAGATAGATGATGTATTTGGTGACTTCCTCGATCTTTTCGATGCGGTTGTTGAGGATCGCCGCCATAAACTCCTTGGGATAAAAGCGCTTGAGATAGGCGGTGCGGTACGCGAGCACCGCATAACAGGTCGCATGCGCCTTGTTGAAGGCATAGCTGGCAAAACTCTCCATGTCGCCGAAGATCTTCGCCGCGACCTCCTTGGGTACCCCGCGGCTGACCGCCCCTTCGATGTTGCCCCCCTGTTCGATGTTGCCGGAGATGAATTTCTCCTTCTGCGCCATCAGTTCCGCCTTGTTCTTTTTGCCCATCGCGCGGCGGACAAGATCCGCCTGCCCGAGCGAAAAGCCGGCAAGATCCTGAAAGATCTGCATGACCTGTTCCTGATAAATGATGACGCCGTAGGTGACTTTGAGGATGTGCTCGAGCAAAGGGGTGTCGTACTTGACGTTGGCGGGATTGAGCTTGTTGGCGATATAGGTGGGGATATACGCCATCGGCCCCGGGCGGTACAGCGCCACGCCCGCGATGATATCTTCCAAACAGTCGGGCTTGAGCTCTTTCATGAACTTTTTCATGCCCCCTTGCTCGAGCTGGAACACGGCGTCCGTATCCCCCTCGGAGATGAGGGCGTATGCTTCGGCGTTGTTATAGCCGAGCGCGTTGAAATCGATCTCTACCCCCGTATCTTCGAGGATATAGTCGCATGCCTTTTTGATGTCGGTGAGGGTGGTCAACGCGAGGAAGTCCATCTTCAACATGCCGATAGACTCCACCTCTTTCATGTCGAACTGGGTGGTGATATCTTCACCGTTGCGGGACAGAGGCACGTTGTCGGCGATGGGCTTGCGGCAGATGACCACGCCCGCCGCGTGCATGGACGTATTGCGCGGCATCCCCTCAAGGCGCAGCGCCATGTCGATGACGCGGTGCAGCTGCTCGTCCGTCTCGTACAGTTCGATAAACTCGTTGTTGCGCTTTTTTTCCTGTTCCTCGATGTTCTTGCGGAGCTCCTCTTTTTTGTCGTCGGAAAGAGAAGGATCGTCCAGCTTTTTTACGAGCGAGGGGATCTTCCTGCCGAGAAGCTCGGAAATGGTGGACTTGCCGTCCATGATCTTTGTCACGCGGTCTGTTTCGGAATATGGCACGCGTAATACTCTGCCAACGTCTTTGATCGCCGCTTTAGACGCCAAAGTACCGAAGGTAACGATCTGCGCGACGTTTTCCGGGTGATATTTGTTGCGGACGTACTCGATGACCTCCGGGCGGCGCTCGTTACAGAAGTCGACGTCGAAATCGGGCATGGTCACGCGGTCAGGATTCAAAAACCGCTCAAAGAAGAGGTCGTATTTGAGGGGGTCGATATCGGTGATGCCGACGGCGTAGGCGACGATGCTCGCCGCGCCGCTGCCCCTTCCGGGCCCCACGGGGATGCCGTGATCTTTTGCCCACCGGATAAAATCCATGACGATGAGATAATACTCGGCAAACCCCATGCCGAGGATGATGCCCAATTCGTAATCCGCCCTCTTTTTGACCGCCTCCGAGATCTCTCCGTACCGCCTTTTCAGCCCCTCCCACGTCAGACGGGTGAGGTAATCTTTGGGGTCGGAACCGTCCTCGGGGGCATAGCCCGGGATGAGCGACTTATCCTTGACGGGATCGCCGTTGTCCTTGAGGTCGAAGCAGGGCTCTTCCGCGCACTTTTCGGCGATGACCACGGAATTGGAGACCGCCTCGGGGACATAGGAAAAGAGCGCTTCCATTTCTTCGGGCGTCTTAAAATAAAACTCCTGCGTCCCGAACTTCATGCGCTTGGGATCGTCGATCGTGCGCTTCATCTGGATGCACATCAGCACATCCTGCATCTCCCAATCCTCTTTGCGGATATAATGCACGTCGTTGGTGGCGACGGGCTGAATGTCCAGCTCCCGCGCAAGTTGCAGCAAGAGGGGCAGCACCCGCTTCTGCTCTTCCAGCCCGTGATCTTGTATCTCGATATAAAAGTCGTCGCCGAACGTCTCTTTGAGTTCGAGCGCCGTCTTTTTCGCGCCCTCGCGATCCCCCTTCAGCAGCAGCTTGGGGATGCGCCCCGCGAGGCAGGCGGAGAGGCATACGAGCCCTTCGCTGTGCTCTTTCAGCGTCTTATAATCGATCCTCGGCTTATAATAAAAGCCGTCCACATAGGCGATGGAATCCAGCTTGACGAGGTTTTTATACCCGCGCTTGTTCTTCGCCAGGAGGATGAGATGTTCGAAATCGCCCGAGCCGTCCTTAATGGCAAGATCCTGCGTCATGTACATCTCGCAGCCGATGATCGCCTGTATGTTGTTCTTTTTGCACAATTCGGCAAAATAGAGCGTCGCATACATGTTGCCGTGATCGGTGATCGCCAGCGCCTTGACGTTGTTTTTGACGCAATGATCGATGAGGTCGTCCACTTTGCACGCCCCGTCGAGCAGACTGTATTCCGTATGAAGATGCAGATGTACGAATTCCGCCATAGTACCCCTTTTGTGTTTTCCGCCCTTCAGGCGAGTTCTTCGATAAAGCGTGCGACCGCGGCGGCGGCCGCGCGGGCGTCTGCGCCTTCCGCCGAGACGATATACCCGTCCCCCGGCACGAATTTCATGGAGATCAACCCGATGATGCTCTTCGCGTTGGCGCGCTTGCCCCCCCGTTCCACCGTGACCGCGCTCTTGAACCTGCCCGCTTCGAAAGCGATGCGCTGCGCGTCATACGCGTTATACGTCGGCTTGCGGTAGACGCATTTTACCCGTTCCATTTATTCCTCCTCCCCGAGATCGTCCGCGATCTTCACGAGTTTGCGCAGGCGATGGTTCAGGCAGCTCTTCGACACTTGCAGCCGCTCGGAAAGCTCCTTCAAAGACGCTTCCTTGTCCGCCAGCCTCGCCTCCGCCGTCTTGCGGAGCGTTTCGTCCAGCGCGGATAGCCCCACCGTCTCCTCGATGCGCTCGATGGCGCGGATGTGGCGCACGGACGCCACCACGCTCTTGTCGAAATTGCGCTGCATGCAGTTCGCCACGCGGTTGATGCGATTCTTTTCGTCCTTTTTGTCAGCCAGCTTATTGAGCTTTCTCAAAGCGCTCTCCGCCCCGACGAGGTACAAAAGATCGGAAATGCTCTCCCTGCTCTTGAGATAAACGACGAAAGAATTTTTCCGCTCGACGCAGCGCGCCAAGATCTCGTGCAGCGCCAAAAGGCGGCAGCAGTCGTCCGCCAGAAATTTGTTGGAAAAGACGATCTCGAGATGATAGCCCGAACGCGCCTCCTCCAGCTGCGGCAGGATGCAGCTCCCGCTCCCCAAAAAAGCGCCTTTGATCCAGGCGACTTCGCAGCAGGGATTTTCCACTACATACTTGTCCACGTCCAGCCGCAGCCCCACGCCGCCCTCTTCTCTCCCCGCGATGCCCAACTCGCCGAGGATATACAGCGAGCGTTCGCTCAGGCAGGAAAAGACGAGCCTGTCTCGCCCGCGCCTGGCGTCCGTGGACGCCTGCTCCACCTTGAGTTCCGCGCCGTACAGCTGTTCGAGGATCTCGATAAAAAAGGCGGCGACCTCCTCGCTTTCGGTCACGAATTCGAAGCCGTACCGTTTTCCGGAACGGATCACGCTGCCCGTCGTGCGCAGAAAGGCTGAAAGCGCCGCCGTCTTGCAGCAGGCGTTTTCCAGACCGTTTTTTATGATCTCACGCTTGATCTCGCCCGTAAAATTGTTCATGTCAAAGGCTCTCTTCCTTGAATTTGCGGAAGCGGAAATCGGGCGTCCGCCCGTCGATATTGTCGATCCTCTCCCGCGGAACGGGCACGCGGGCAAGAAGCTCATCCACCAGCTTCGTGTCCCCCACCCGGTCGGGGGTATGCGCGTCCGAATCGACGATGAAGCGCACGCCCGTCTTTTCCGCCGCTTCCAGCTGCTCGTCGGACAGGTGCACCTTTTTGGCGTTGAGTTCGATGTATGTGCCGTGATCGCGCGCCGCCTTGGCGACTTCGGAAACGTCGCAGAAACAGAGAAAATTCAGGTGCGTGACCGCGTCGACGGGATATCTTTCGATACTGTGGATATACGCGCGGGTATTATAGCGGACGAGGCTTTTGCTCCCTTCCCGCTTGATCATCGTATAAAAGGCGTTGACGAAGAACATGTTCCAAAAGTCCTTGAACCTCGTGAACTTGACGAAGCGGTGGATCCCCATCAGAAAGATGTCGAAATCTTTATAATCGTTGACGGTCATGTCCGTCCTGCCGTCCTCGTCGCAGAGGTTCGCCTCCATGCCGACATATACGCGCACCCCCGTCTTTTCCGTCGCCTCCCGACAGTCGGCGATCAGCTGCGGCATCTTTTTGCGTTTGATGCCGAACGCCATCTGCTCGAAGCCGTGATCGGTGATCGCGATCTCGCGCAGGCCTCTTTCTTTGGCGGCGAACGCATTGTCCAGCACCGTACCCTTGCCGTGGCTGTACACGGTATGGGTATGATAATCGCCCGTGAGCAACATTTATCCTTCTCCTATGTATACGATCTCTTCTTCCAAGCGCACACCCGCCGCCCGTAAAACGGCGCCGCGCACCCGCCCGATCAGCGCGCGCACCTCCCTCGCGGAGGCATGCCCGCCGTTGACGATAAAATTTGCGTGCCGCGCCGAGACAAAGGCGTCCCCTTCCCGCGCGCCCTTCATCCCCGCGGCCTCAATGAGCGCGCCCGCAGAGACGCCGGGCGGATTTTTAAAGACGCAGCCCATGCTTTTGCCCCGCGGCAGCCCCGCCCGCGCCGCAAGCGACGCGGCGATCTCACGCGCCGCCTCCTCTCGCCCGCAACGGGGCGCGCGCAGCCGCACGGAGAGGATCAACCCGCCTTCGTCCATGAACGCGGTATGCTTATAGGCAAAAGCGCACTCCTTTCCGTTCCGCTCAAAATATCTGCCGTCCGCGCCGATCCCCGCGACGGAGAGCACCCCGTCCCCGAAATGCCCGCGCGCCGTGCCGGCGTTCATGTACACGGCGCCGCCCACGCTCGCGGGGATACCCGCCATGCAAGCAAAACCGCCCTGCCCGCGCGCCGTCAAAAAGGAGAGCAAGGCGCCCGTCCGCACGCCGCTTTCGGCGACGACCGTCTCCCCTTCGGCAAAGAGGGCGCGCAGCTTTTCCGTCGAAAGGACGGCGCCGTCAAAGCCGCCGTCCGCCGCAAGGACGTTTGCCCCCGCCCCCAAAGGAAAAAAGGGAACGCCCAACCGCAGACAGGCGCGCACCGCACACGCCGCCCCTTCCGCAGTCTGCGGATACAGGCACAGGGGCGCCCTGCCGCCGATGCCGACCGTAGTATGCCGCGCAAAACTAAAATCCCGTTCAGCGAGGCATCCCTTTGCCGCCTCTGCGAGGCGGCAAAATATATCCGCCATTCTTTCCCCCTTATTTTACTACAATCGCCCGATTTTTACAAATCTATACGAGATAGTTTTCTAATTTTTTTACGCCGTTTTCGTCCCCCGCGAGCGCGGCGCGCGCCGCCGCGGCGAACGCTTCCCTCGCCTCCTCATCCGCAAAGGCGGGAAAAACGCGGAGGGGAACAGCCTCTTCCGCCTCCCGCAGGATGCCTCCCTCTTCCCGATAGGCGGCGGCATGCACTCCGAGCATGCCGATCTGCGTCAGATTTTTTTGCCATTCTTCGCCGCACAGCAGCGAGATGAACCCGAGGCAGGCGGCATAGCGCCCCTCGTCCTCCGTGCAGACAGAAATGTACTGAAAGAGATCGCAGTAGGCGTCGAGCGGTTTACAGCGCACCTGTACGCCGAGCGTCAAAAAACGCTGCACGTCGCGCTGCGTCCCCAACATATAGCGGTATTTGCCCGCGACAAAGTCTCGGTATGCCTGCGCGGAGGGAAGGCAGGCAAAGCCGCCCCTCCATCCCTCGAGCGCCGCCGCAGCCGCGGCACAGCCGCCCCTCCCCTCCGAAAGGAGGGTGTTGTCCGCCGAGATGTCGGAAAAATCTCCCTCCGCCGTAAAGAGCAGATATCCGCCGCGGCACCACGCGGCGCCGTACGCCCTGCCGCCGAAGGACGCCGCGGGGCAGTCGGCTCCCGCCAGCGGCCGCGCATAGTCCGCGACAAAGCCACACCCGCCCCCGTAAGAGATCATGTCCGGCACCCTGCCCTCCGCGAGGGCTGCCGCAGCGCTCTCCGGCGTATGGGCGCTGACCATCAGCAAAAGCCCTTCTCTCTCCCCCTCATAGGCGCGCGCCGCGCGCGAGAGGAAGGAGGCGCGCGAACCTTTGCCCCCTTCGAACCCGTCAATATGCCACACGCGCAAGATCCCTTCATAGGCGCGCGGCTGCGCCGCTTCCGTTCGCGCGAGCGCGGGAAGGGCGATTGCCGCACAGAATGCCGCCAACGCCGCCAGCAGCAGAGAAAGCCCTGCCGTCCGCCACTTCTTGTTCCCTTTCATGTCTCTTATTATACGGGCGTTCCGTGCGGAATATGAACGCAGCCATTGCGGCGCTTTATGTCTGACATATTACTTTGCATCCATTGCGAAACGAAAAAGATCATACTGTTTGCGGGCATAATACAGAGGGCGGGACAATCATGGCCCCGCCCTCTTTTCCGTCTCCTTCCGCATCCCCTATACGCTGAACAAAATATCCGCGTATGTGGGGAACGGCCAGTATTTTTTCGCCGTATAGCACTCCATATCGTCGGCGAAGGCGCGCATTTCCTCCATGACGGGGATGATCTTTTCGGCAAAGAATTTTGCCTGCTCGGCGGCATCGGCATACGATCTCGCTTCGGCGAGCAGCGCCTCGATCTCTTCCGCTTTGCAGAACATCCTCTCGTTGTCTTTGCTCAACCGCTCGACGATCTTCTTTTCCGTAGAGACGGAGAGGGACGCCTTCTCTTTGTGCTCGATCGTGCGGCACAGATCCAACACATAGGCGTTGACGGCGGGATAGATATCCTGCCTGCCCATCTCGATCATGGTCAGCCCTTCGATGGTGAGCACCTTGCAGTAATTTTCCAACATGATCTCCATGCGGGAACGCACTTCCCTTTCCGTAAAGACTTTGTTACGCTCGAAAAGTTCTACGTTCTTTTTGTCCGCAAAGCGGGGCAGCGCCTCCGCGCTGTTTTTTAGGTTCAAAAGGCCGCGGCGCGCCGCTTCTTTCGTCCATTCCTCGCTGTAATTGTTGCCGTTGAAGATGATGCGCTTATGTTTTTTGATGGTGCGCACGACCAGTTCGTGCAGCGCCGCGTTGAGATCGTCCGCCTTTTCCAGTTCGTCCGCAAACCCGCGGAGGGTATCCGCGACGATGGTATTGACGATGATGTTCGGCCCCGCGATGGAAAAGGTGGAACCGAGCATGCGGAATTCAAACTTGTTCCCCGTAAAGGCGAAGGGCGAAGTGCGGTTGCGGTCGGTCGTATCCTTCGGAAGTTCGGGCAAAGTATTGACGCCAAGCCTCATGATCTGCTTGCTCTTCCCTTCGTATTTGACCCCGTGCTCGAGCGCGTCGATGACTTCGGTCAACTCCTCCCCCAAATAGATGGAGACGATGGCGGGCGGCGCCTCGTTGGCGCCCAGGCGATGATCGTTGCCCGCGCTCGTCACCGTCAGGCGGAGCAGATCCTGATAGTCGTCCACCGCCTTGACGACCGCCATCAAAAAGAGCATGAACTGCCCGTTTTCGGCGGGCGTGGAACCGGGATCGAGCAGGTTGACCCCCTTGTCCGTACTCATCGACCAGTTGTTGTGCTTGCCCGACCCGTTGACGCCTTTGAACGGCTTTTCGTGCAGCAGGCAATAGAGGCCGTGCCGGCTCGCCACCTTTTTCATCGTCTCCATGATCAGTTGGTTCTGATCGGAAGCGAGATTGGTGACGGTGAAGATGGGCGCCAGTTCGTGCTGGCTCGGCGCGACCTCATTGTGTTCCGTCTTGGCAAAGATACCTAACTTCCAGAGTTCTTCGTCCAATTCCTTCATAAAGGCGGAAACGCGCAGCTTGATGGGGCCGAAATAATGATCTTCCAACTCCTGTCCTTTCGGCGGCTTGGCGCCGAAAAGCGTCCTGCCGGACAGGACGAGGTCTTTGCGCGCATCGTACATCTTCCTGTCGATGAGGAAGTATTCCTGCTCCGCACCGACGGTCGGGAACACACGCTTTACGGAAGTGTTGCCGAAGAGGCGGAGGATGCGCAGCGCCTGCTCGTTGAGGGCGCGCATGCTGCGCAAAAGCGGCGTCTTTTTGTCCAGCACCTCGCCGCTGTAAGAAAAAAAGGTGGACGGGATGCAGAGGGTGCCGTCCTTGATGAAAGCATACGAAGTCGGATCCCATGCGGTGTAGCCGCGCGCCTCAAAGGTCGCGCGCACGCCGCCCGAAGGGAAGGAGGAGGCGTCCGACTCCCCCACGACCAATTCCTTGCCCGAAAAATCCATGATCGCCTTTCCCTCTTTGGCGGGAGAGATGAAGCTGTCGTGCTTTTCGGCGGTGATGCCCGTCATGGGCTGGAACCAATGGGTGTAATGGGTCGCGCCCTTTTCCACCGCCCAGTCCTTCATCGCGTTGGCGACGACGCCCGCGATGCCCGCATCCAGCATGGCGCCCTTTTCGATCGTCTCTTTGAGGGATTTGAACACCTCTTTGGGGAGCTTGTCCTGCATGACCTGAAAATTGAAGACGTTCGCTCCGAAGATCTCGGGTACTTTCATTTATCGTATCTCCTTATGAGAAAAAATAGACGCATCCGAAAACGCGGCGGCCGCAGGGCGCGCCGGATAAAAATATTATATTCTTTTGCCCCGTGCTTGTCAAATACTTTACGGGATCCGCTCTTTTAAGATGCGCTTGTGCTCGGCGCGCACCGAAAATTTTTGTTCATCGATTGACAAAAGGCGCCCGTTGCGGTATAATGAAAGCGTAAACAGATCGCCGCGCGATCGAAATTTTAGGAGGTGGTTTATCTTATGGCAAAAGCAGGACGCGGTTATCTCAATCTGGGACTTCCTTGGATCCTCAACATTATTTTGGCTATTTTTCTGCTGACGAACTGGCTCCTCGGCGGCATCACGCGTATCATGCGCGGACACTGGATCATGGGGATCTTGCAGCTGCTGCTCATCGGCGAGATCATCTTCTTCTTTGTAGACCTTGTGACCGTCATCTTGTCAAAAGACCTGCGCATCTTTGCCTGACGGTAAAGGGCAAAAGAGCGCCGCTCCGACCGGAGCGGCGCTCTTTTTTTTAAGCGGCTTTGACGCGGCGCTTTTTGTTTTTGTTGTGGAGGCGGATAAAGATCTTGGACAGCTCCACGGCGACGAGCGGGAACAGGGAGATCGCCAGGCAGATGAGCCATTCTCTCCAACTGATATGAACGAGAGAGAAAAGTTTCATCAGCGGAGGAACGAACACGACGAGCAGCACGATCGCCGCCGAGGCGGCGAGCGCCCAAAGCAGCGGCTTATTGTGCCCTTGCCCGTGCTTGAAGATAGACTCCGTGTTCGAACGCTGGTTGAGCGCGTGCGAAAGCTGCGAGAAGGACAGCACGATAAAGGTCATCGTCATCGCTTCGTCGTGGTTTTCATAGATCGACATGCCGATCCAATAGGCGGCGAGCGCCGCCGCCGCGATAAACAGCCCGTGCAGGATGATGCGGTAGACCATCCCCTTTTCGAAGAGAGTGCCGCTCTTGACGGGTTTGTGCCTCATCACGTTCGGGCTTGCGGGATCGACGCCGAGCGCCACGGCGGGCAGCGAGTCGGTCGCAAGGTTGATGAGCAGGATATGCACCGCGAGGATGGGCATTTCCCAGCCGAACACGACGGCGAGGAAAAGGATCAAAATCTCCGCGATGTTGCCCGCCACGAGGAACTGGATGACCTTTTGGATATTGCGGTACACCCTTCTGCCCTCGCGGATGGCATATTCGATGGTGGTAAAGTTATCGTCGAGCAGGATCATGTCTGCCGCGTCCTTAGCGACGTCCGTGCCCGTGATCCCCATGGCGACGCCGATGTCCGCCTCTTTGAGAGCGGGCGAATCGTTGACGCCGTCGCCCGTCATGGCGGCGACTTCTCCCGTACGTTTGAGGGACTGGATGATGCGCAGCTTATCCGACGGGGATACGCGCGCGAACACGACGCAGTTTTTGACCGCATCGTCCAGCTGTTCATCCGTCATGTCGTCCAGCTCCGAACCGGAGATGACGGTGTTCCCCTCCCGGAAGATGTGCAGTTGTTTGGCGATCGCCATCGCCGTCACCTTATGGTCGCCCGTGATCATGATGACGCGGATACCCGCCTCATGGCAGGTTTCCACCGCCTTGATGACCTCTTTACGGGGCGGGTCGATCATGCCCGTGACGCCGATAAAAGTCATGTCGTATTCGACGTCCGCCGACTCCTCTTCGGGCACCTGCGCCCAAACTTTCTTCGCAAAGCCGAGCACGCGCAGCGCCTCCGCGCTCATCTTGTTGCAGAGCGCAAGGATCTTTTCCCTGTCGGCGTCCGTCATATCCCGCACCCCTTCCGCCGTCTGGTATTTGGTGCAGAGGGGCAGCATCTCGTCCACGGCGCCCTTGGTATATGCGACGAAGGCGCCGCCCTTTTCGCGCATCTCGTTGATGACGGTCATGCGCTTTCTGTCCGAGTCGAAGGGTTCCTCGAACACGCGGGGATTATTCTCTTCGAATTCTTCCGATTCCACGCCAAACTTTTCGGCAAAATAGACGAGCGCGCCTTCGGTGGGATCGCCCAAGATGTTACCCGGGTTATCGGGATCTTTTTTGGCGTTGCCGCAGAGCGCGGAAGCGGCGACGATATCCTCATACACCCGCAGGTCGTATTTTGCCGCCAGCGCGTCGACAGGGGTGGCGATGCCTTCCTCGAAGTCGCTGCCGAGCGCGACGTGCGTGACCGTCATTTTGTTGAGGGTGAGCGTACCCGTCTTGTCGCAGCAGACGACGGTCGCGCCGCCCAGCGTCTCGACCGCGGGCAGGCTTTTGACGAGCGCGTTCTTCTTTGCCATGCGCTGTACGCCGAGCGCCATGATGATGGTGCTCGTGGCGGGCAGCCCTTCGGGGATGATGGAAATGGCGAGGGAGATCGCGATGAACACATAGTCGATCCACGCCGACCAGCCGTCGCGGATGAGGCCGATGGCAAAGATGGTGACGCAGACGATCAACCCGACGAGGCTCAGTATTTTCCCCACGGAATTGAGTTTGCGCTTCATGGGCGTGTCCGTCTCGTCCTGCTCGTCGAGCATGTCGGCGATCTTGCCCACTTCCGTGTTCATGCCCGTGCCGACGACGATGCCCGTCGCGTTGCCGTACATGACGATGGACGAACTGTACGCCATATTGACGCGGTCGCCCAAGGGCGCGTCCTCGGGCAAGACGGTCGGACCGTCCTTTTCGGAAGGGACGCTTTCGCCCGTGAGCGCCGCTTCCTGTACCTTCATATTGGAATCCTGGATGATGCGGATATCGGCGGGAACGATGCATCCGTCCTCGAGATAGACGATATCCCCGGGGACAAGTTCGCTCGCGGGAACGACGCTCTCCTCCCCCTGCCTTAAGACGCGGGCGGTGGGCGCGGTCATGTTGCGCAGCGCCTCAAGCGCGTTTGCCGCCTTCTTTTCCTGAATGACGCCGATGGTCGCGTTCAGCGCGATGACGACGACGATGACGATGCCTTCGGCAAGGCCTTCGCCCCCTTCGACCACGCTCATGACAAAGGAGAACGCCGCCGCGATGATCAGGATGATGACCATCACGTCGGTCAGCTGCTCCCAGATCATCTTACCGACGCTTTTTTGCTTGTTCTGCCGTAAATTGTTCTTGCCGTATTTGGCAAGCCTTGCTGCCGCCTCGGCGTCGCTCAGACCTTCCTGCGAGGTTTCCAGTGCCTTTTCCACCTCTTCGTAGGACATCGCGTGCCAAGGCTTTCGTTGCTGCTCTTCCATAGACCGGATAAAGCTCCTCCTGAAAAATTATAACACAAAAAGACATAGCCTGTACGGTTATGCCTTAAGGTTCAAAATATGCTATATGATTTGGGTTATCGGCGGTACTGTCGCCGTCGTCGCCGGACATTTTCGCTCCCCTTGCAAAATTGATATATATAGTATATCATACCGCGGGCAAAAAAGCAAATCTTTTGCCCGCCTTTTTACGAGATCCGCATAAATTTATTGCAAGCCGAGCAGCCGCAGCGCGTTTTTTGCACGGATAAGGGCAAGTTCTTCCTCGGTAAAGGACATGCGGCGCAAGAACGCGAGGGTATCCGCGGGCGTGTCCCACGGGCAATCGGAACCGAAAAGCACCCGCTCCGCGCCGAACGCGCGGATGCAGTCCTCCGCTTCGCGCACGCCGACCGATCTTGCCGCAAAGGAAACGTCGATCATGACAGGCGTTCCGGAGAGATACCTGACCGCCTCTTCCTCCATATCCTGGCCGCCGAGATGGGCGACGACGAACTTCCCGTCCGGCACGGCGTCGACGGCGCGCCGCATGCGCTCGGGCGGCGCCTTGACGGGCGGCGGAAAGCCGCGGTCTGCCCCGCCGTGAAAAAGCATGACCAAACCACGCTCCGCACATGCCTTGTAGACCGCGACCGCCTTGGGATCGTCGACGAACACGCCCTGATATTCGTTATGGAATTTGACCCCCCTGACGCCCGCGGCGCACAGCCTGTCCAGTTCGGCGAGCGCCCGCTCCGAATACGGATGCACGGAACCGAAGGGGATGACCCCGTCTTCCTTCAAAAGGGAGATCGCAAAGTCGTTGACGTGCCCTTCCGTGCGCGGAGAAACGGCAATGTTGAGGGCGACGAAGGCATCGACGCCCTGCCCGAAGAGCAGCGCCTTCGTCCCCGTCAGCGTGCCGTCGGCATACGGCGTGAAATGTGCCCGCTCCGCCAGCGAGGCGACCGCCCCGACGGCAAGTTTGTCCGGAAATACATGGACATGGAAATCGACTGTCATACACATCCTTCATCCCTCCAGGCGGCGCATCCCGTCGGCGGCCGTGCGCCTTTCTCTCCGACAGGACGCCGCATTGTACGCCGTGCCGCCGCCCGCCAAAAGCAGCGTACAGGCGAGATCGGCGCAGAGGACGGCAGTCCCCTTTCCTCCCGCGAACGCGGAGGAAAGCGCCTGCGCGAACCCGCCCGCGGCGCGCCCGTCCATATAGACGCCGAAAGCGAGCGCCGCCAGAGAGAACAGGAGCGACGCCGCCCCGCAAAAGGCGACGGCGAACGCCGTGCTCTTGCCGCCGAATTTGCGGTATAGATAATAGGAAAAGAGCGCCCCGACGGCGGCGCCGAGGGCGCCGAACCCCCACCAAGCATACGTCAATACGCACACCGCCCCGCCGAACAGCGCGCCCAAAACGCCGCCGAGAGCGCCGAGCGCCTTTTTATCCGGCAGCGCGGCTTTTTCCGCGTCCTTCCGCCTTGCGCCGGCGAGCGCACGCGCAAAGCACGCCTCGTGTACGGCAAAGGGGATATCCGATTCCGTCGCCAGGATCCCCTTCCCTTCCAGCGGCTGCCCGCAATAAGGGCAGACGTCCGCACCCGCAAACCCCTCTTTGGCGAGGAAAGCGGCTATCTTTCCGATGATGTCCTCCGCGCGCGCAAAGACTTCTCTCGTGAACTTCGGGCAGACCATCAGGCCGATCTTGACCACCCCGAAATTGGCGATGTTCAACTTTTGTTTGGAGGCTTCGAGATATTTTTCCAACTTTTTCTGCTTTTCGGAGACGTCCGTGACGACGGTCACGAGGCAGCGCGGATTCCCGACGGGCGTATAGCGGACGTGGATATAATAGCCGTGCATGACGCCGTACACGCAATGCCTGCCCTCCGTCAGCGCATATCTGCGGGCAAGATCCCTCTTCTTAAAATTCATCCGTACCTCCTTCCTCCTCCGCGGGCAGCCGTTCCGGCTCCCCCTCGTCCTGCGAGGCGACTTCGCCGTCCACGCCGCCCGGACGCACGAGCCTCTCCCCGCGCACGTCCATCGTCAGGGCGGAACGGTCTTCGTACATGATCCCCCGCTGAATGGTGGCGTAGCCGTATTTTTCGCGGATCTTTCCGACGGCGCGCTCGGCGCGCTCTTTCTTGTCGTACTCCCCCGCCAGGTCGTCGATGCTCATCTGGCCCACTCCCCTGTCGAAGCCGGAGACGGTCACGCCCAGCCCGCGCACCGCCCGCCGCGCCTTATACATGCTCTTAAACAGGGAAAACGCCGCCTCGGCGATCTCGCCGCACAGCGCCGTCGAGCGCACCTTCTTTTGAAAGGAATAATTGGCGAGCTCCTTGTCGCGCACCCAAAGATGCACGGTATCCGCCCTGCCCAACCCCGCGCTCCGCACCCGCGAAGCGACGCTTTCGCTCAGAACATAAAGGAGCCGTTTGACGTCCGCATAGTCGTAGATATCCTCGCGATAGGTCACGGAATTGCCCACCGATTTTAGGTCGGCGCCCTCGTTCATGCCGCGCACGGGGGAGGCGTCCTCCCCGCGCGCATAGGCGGACAAGGTCTCTCCCCATTTACCGAGATAGCGCGCGAGAAAGTCCGGTTCCGCCGCCGCAAGCTGGCCGATCGTCACGATGCCGACCGCGGAGAGCTTTTTCGCCGTCGCTTTGCCCACGAACAGCAGATCGGACACGGGCAGCGGCCAAACTTTTTCGCGGAAGTTTTCGCGGCTCACCGCCGTGACCGCGTCCGGCTTTTTTAGGTCGCTCGCCAGCTTGGCAAAGACTTTGTTGAAACTGACGCCGACGGAGACGGTCAGCCCCTGTTCCCTGCGCACCTCGCCGCGGATGCACTCGGCGATCTCCTCCCCGCTGCCGAAGATCTTGCTGTGCGTCACATCCAGCCAGCATTCGTCTATGCCGAACGGCTCGATAAGGTCGGTATAGCGGGCATAGAGATCGCGCACCGCGCGGGAAAAGCGCACATATTCCGAAAAACGTGCGGGGCGGATGATCAGCCCCGGGCACTTGCGCTGCGCCTCCCAGATGACGTCCCCCGTCTTGACGCCGAACTTCTTCGCCTCCTCGCTTTTGGCAAGGACGATGCCGTGCCGCGCCTCTTTGTCGCCGCACACGGCGATCGGCTTGCCTTCCAGTTCGGGGAAGAGCTTTTTTTCCACCGCGGCATAAAAATTGTTCAGATCGGAGTGTAAGATCGTCCTGTCCATATCACGCCTTGCGCAAGATGTCGCCCGCGCACAATTCGTACGGGCAAAAGACGCGCAGCCTCTGCTGCACGAGTTTGGCGTCCGCCACGCTCTCGCCGTCCTCCCCGCGCATCTCCTCGACGGCAAAGCGCGCGCCGAAAGAGGAGAACGGCGACAAGATCTCCAGCTCGTCCCCGAGGCGGAAGCGGTTGCGCATCTCCACGAGCGCCGCCCCTCCCGCGGGCGCCCCTTCCAGCACGTTCGCCGCATAGACGCGCGTACCCGCCGTCTGCGAATCGGCGTGATTCACCGTCTCCGCATTCTCGCCGAACGCATACGCCTGCGTATACGCGCGGTGCGCCGCCGTATCCAGCTCGCGCGCCGCCTCTGCCCCGTCCATGCGCCCGTCCAAAAGCCTGCGGTAGACGTTGACGACGGTGGCGACGTAATAGGCGCTCTTCATGCGCCCCTCGATCTTGAAAGAGTCCACGCCCGCCGCCGAAAGTTCCGCAAGACAGGCGGACATATTCAAGTCTTTGCTGTTGAGAAAATAGGTGCCCCGCCCGTCCTCTTCGGCGAAGATCTCCCCCTCCTTTCCCTCGGCGCGCAAAAAGTATTTCCAGCGGCAAGCCTGCACGCACTCGCCGCGGTTAGAATCTCTCCCCGCAAGATAATTGCTCAAAAGGCACCTGCCGCTGTACGAGATGCACATCGCGCCGTGCACGAACGCTTCCAGTTCCAGCCCGGGGCAGTATTCCCGGATCTCGGCGATCTCCGCGAGGGAAAGTTCGCGCGCAAGTACGACGCGCGCCGCACCCTGTTCCTGCCAAAATCTTGCCGCGAATTTGTTGGTCGTGTTCGCCTGGGTGGAGATGTGCAGCGGCAGATCCGGCGCCGCCTTTCGGGCGACGGAAAACGCGCCCGCGTCCGTCACCAGCGCCGCGTCCGCTTTGATCGACTGCAGGTACGCGAAGTACTCTGCAAACCGCGGAAAATCTCCGTTCTTGGCAAAGATATTCGCCGCAACATACACTTTTTTGCCGCGGGCATGCGCGTATTCCACCGCGCGCCTGAGTTCTTCACCGTCAAAATTATCCGAAAAAGAGCGGAGAGAAAATTCCTTTCCGCCCAAATATACGGCGTCCGCACCGAAATACAGCGCCGTCTTTAATTTTTCGAAATTTCCCGCGGGCGCGAGCAGTTCCGCCCTTTTTCCCTTTCCCATTCGGTATCCTGCCTCTCCTTTACGCTGACGGCAACGCCCTCCCCGATCGGGAGCACGCTCGTCAGAAATCCGCTCTCCTCCGCCGTCACCGCCGCGAGATATTCGCGGATATGCCCGACGAGGGCGCGGCGTTTCGGCGGTACGGGCACGCGCCCGTCCACCCAGCCGTACAGCAGGACGTCGTCGGCAATGAGGACGCCGCCGCCCCGCAAAAGCCGCGCGATCTCTGGCAAATAACGGACATATTGCACCTTCGGCCCGTCCAAAAAGACGAGATCGAACGAGCCGTCCAGCGCGGGCAGCACGTCCGCCGCGTCGCCGAGGATGCAGCGCGCGCGCCCGGAAAAGCCGAGCGACGCAAAATTTTCCCTCGCCTGCCGGCAGCGCCCCTCGTCGATCTCCACCGTCGTCAGCCGCGCCCGCGGCGCTTCGGCGAGCATCGCCGCGCCCGAAAGCCCTTCCGCGGTGCCGATCTCCAGGATCTTTTCCGGATCGAGCGCCCGTACGGCCGCGAGAAGAAAACCGAGCACTTCGTCCGCGCATACGGGATCGCGCCTGTCTTTCAGAGCCTGCCGCATCGCGAGGATGCGCTCCCCTGCCGGCGTACGCAGGAGGGGGCGGAGACAGTCCGTCATACCCGCGTGATGAGCGCCATGATGACGGGGTTCTGCTTCGTCTTTTTATAGATGAAATTCTTGACCGCCTTTTTTATCGCCGCCGTGAGTTCCGTATTGTTCACGTCCGCGCGCACATCCGTCTGCTCGGCGCAATGCACGACGATCTGGCGGATCTCCGCAATGTAGTCGGCGTTCTCCGGCATGACGAAGCCTCGGTTGACCACGACGGGCTCGCTCAAAAGGTCGCCGCTGCGCTCGGAAACGCAGGCGGAGATGACGAAGATGCCGTCCTCGGAGAGGTGCTTCCTGTCCTTCATCACCACGCTGTTTTCCCTGTCCTCGAGGCTCGCCCCGTCCACGAGGCGCGAACCGGACGAGACGCTTTCCCCGAACTGGATACCCGTCTTGGACAGTTCCACGCAGTTGCCGATGTCGGGCAGGAGGATGTCGTTTTCGCTCATGCCCAGTTCCACCGCCAGGCGGGCATGCCTTTTGAGATGCCTGTATTCCCCGTGCACGGGGATAAAAAATTCGGGGTCGAGCAAGGAATGGAGGATCTTCAGTTCTTCCTGACAAGCGTGCCCGGAGACATGGATCTTTTCCAGCGTCTCATAGACGACGTTCGCCCCCTTCCTGTACAAATTGTTGATGACGCGGTAGATCATCTTCTCGTTGCCCGGGATGGGGCTCGCCGAGATGATGATGGTATCGTTGGCGCCGATCGTCACTTTGTTGAATTCCCCCGCCGCCATGCGCGTCAGCGCGCTCATCGGCTCGCCCTGGCTGCCCGTGGAGATGATGACGATCTCCCTGTCAAAATAATTTTTCGCCTTCTCCACATCGATGAGCACTCCTTCCGGGATGGAAAGCTCGCCGATCTTGCTCGCTGCGTCCACGACGTTGAGCATGCTCCTCCCGGACAAAGCGACCTTGCGCCTGTATTTGACGGCGAGGTCGACGATCTGCTGCACGCGGTGCACGTTGGAGGCAAAGGTGGCGACGATGATGCGCCTGTCCGTATTTTCAGAAAAGAGATGATCGAGGGTGGTACCCACGACCGTCTCGCTCATCGTATAGCCGGGGCGCTCGACGTTGGTCGACTCGCACAAAAGCAGTTTGACCCCCTCTCTGCCGATCTCGGCGATGCGGGACAGGTCGATGGGCTTGCCCGCGACGGGAGTCAGGTCGATCTTGAAGTCGCCGCTGTGGAAGATCCTGCCCTGCGGCGTATCGACGGAAAGGGCGACCGCCCCCGCGATCGAATGGTTGACGTTGACAAATTCCACCCCGAAGCAGCCCAGCTTGATCTTGTCGCCCGGCTTGACGCAGATGAGGTGCGCCTTGTTGATGCGCATCTCGCGCAGCTTGTTGTCCGCCAGCGCCAGCGTCAGCTTCGTCGCGTAGACGGGCGCCTGGATCTCTTTCAGCAAATAGGCGATGCCGCCCACGTGATCCTCGTGGCCGTGCGTGATAAGGATGCCGCGCACCTTGTTTTTGTTCTGCACGAGATAGCTGATGTCGGGGATGACGAGGTCTATGCCCGGCAATTCTTCGTCCGGAAAGGTCAGCCCCGCGTCGATGACGATGATATCGTTGCCGTATTCGACGGCGGTCATGTTCTTGCCTATCTCTCCGACGCCGCCGAGGAACATGATCTTGACGGGATTGCGGCTGCGCCTCCCCCCTTTCTTGTTCTCGCGGGCGGCATCCGCCTGCTTTTTCGCCGCGGCGATCTCCGCACGGCGCTGTTCCGTCTTTTTCTCGCGGCGGTCGGACTGCCCTGTCCTTTCGCGCGCGGCCGCTTCTTTCGCATTTCCGAGGAAACGGGGCGCGACATGCCCTCCGTCGTTCTTTTTTGCCTGCGGCGCTCTGCCGCGGGCGCTCTGTCTTTGATCCACAACACACTCCTTTTCGCACGCCGCCAAAAACAAAAGGCTGAAAAGAAGCTCAGCCTTTCGTAAAACTCACTCTTCCCGCTCCTGCGGGGCGGCGCATACGAGGCGGCTTTTCCGCCGCCGACTGTTTATTTTATCGGACGAACCGTCCGTATACTATCTTTTTCGGTTGCTCGCGATGCGCATCGCGAGATCTTCCACCTGCTTTTTGGAGAGGGCGTCCGGGTTTTCGTCCGTGAGGCTGACGCTGCGGTGTACGACCCGCAGCGGCTGACGGGTCTGCTCCACGCGGTTATCCTTCGCGGAAACGGCGGGACGCAGCGAGCGCGCCTTCGGGGCGGGACGACCGTCCGCAGGCAGGGGCATCCCCTCCTTTTTTTCTGCCCGGACGGGCTGCTGCGTCGGCTTGGCCGACAGCTCGCGTATGGCGGCAAGGATGACGTCCGTATCCGCGCCCGCCGCCGCGGGCGCGCTTTCCGCCGCGGGAGAAAGATCGACGAACCCCGCCAGGTCGAAGGTCATCAACCGCCTTTTGAGCGCCGCATACGCGGCGACCTGCTCCTCCGTCGGCCCGCTTTCCCCGCAGGCCGCCCCGATCTCCGCCATCTCGGAGAGGATCGTCCTGTCCTTCTCCCTGCGGGAAACGTCCGAAAACAGCGTGTTTTTGGTGCGCAGGACGCGCACCGCCACATCCTCTCCCGCGGGAGCGGGCGCCTGTTCGAGCGCCGTGCAGGCGGCGATAAACGCCTTGCACGCCTCCTCCGAATAGGTCACGGGCAATTTGTTTGCGTGCACGGCGTCGTCTGCCGCGATGATCGCGGCAGAGCCGCTCACTTCCACGCTTTCGAGGCGCATGCCGAGCTCGTAGATCATCGCCTCCGCCCGCAGGGTGTTCCCGCCCGCCAGATAGCGATCTGCCGTCCTCTTGGCGCCGACCGCCGCCTGCAGGATATCGGGGATATGTTCATAAGAAAGATCCTCTCGGTAGTCGGCGACGGCGCTGTCCAACCGCCTGAATTCGGGCAGCCTGTGCACGTCGAGCGCCCCGCCGAGCAGGCGGTGCAACTCGTCGATCTTCCCTTCGAGAGCGGCGACGCGCTCGCCGGAGAAGGAAAAGCGCGCCTCTACCCGTTCGGCAAGCGCATCGTAATCGAAGGGCTGCAGCCCTTCGAGCTGTTTTGCCAATTCGAACAAGGGCGCGAATTTTTCTTCCAGGGCGGAAAGGTCGGCGCGGCGGATCCCCTCGATCTTGCCGGCAAGATCTTCGTAGATCGCCATATCCTGTTTATAGGTATATTTCAGCTCCTGTAAGATCTCTTCCCGCAGCTTTTCGATATCCATCGAAAGCCCTGTATATACGCTTTCGATGGCGAGAGTATTGTCTCCGCGCATGAAGCCCGCCGCCGCGTTTTGCGAAAGTCCGCTCTCCATGCGCACGGGCGCGGCGGCGCGCTCCGCCCTTTTCGGCGCGCGCTCGGCGAGGATGGCGTCCCGCTGCTTTTCCAGATCTTCCAGCATCCTCTCGACGGAAGAGCGCTTATAACCGCCCACTTCGTCGGAATCCGGCTCTCCGTTGCCGCGGCGAAGCGCGGCGATCTCGTCCATCTCGGACAAGACGCCCCTCAATTCCGCGATATATTTTTCGGTCACGCGCAGGCGCTCCGCCTGCGGGATGCCGTTCTGCTTGTTTTGAAAGGGCTCGGACATGACGCCTCCTTCTCATACCGCCCCGCATAAAAGCGGATATACAGTATATTCCGTATAATATTGTACTATATTTTGGGAAAAAAGTAAAATCTTTGCCCGCGCATTTTCCGGCATTCGCCAAAAGTTTTCCGCAAAAAAACAAAAAATCCGCCGTAACCGGCCATTTCCACGGGCAAACACTTGTCAAACGCGGCGGATTATTATATAATAAACAGGTATAAATAATACGGAGCGCGAATCTTTATGCAAGCTCGCGGCCCGAAAGAAGGAGATACGGATCATGAGAGTTTACAACTTTTCGGCAGGCCCTTCCATGCTCCCCCTCGAAGTTTTGGAGGAAGCACAGAGAGAGTTGCTCGATTTTCAGGGAACGGGCATGAGCGTCACGGAGATCAGCCACAGGGACAAAGCCTTTTCCGCGATCGTGGAAGAAGCGGAAGCGCTGCTGCGCGAACTGATGAACATCCCCGAAAATTACTGTGTGCTCTTCGTTCAGGGCGGCGCGAGCCAGCAGTTCGCCGCCGTGCCCCTCAACCTCATGCATACGGGCAAGGCCGACTATATCGTCACGGGCAACTTCTCCAAAAAGGCATGGCAGGAAGGCAAGATCTACGGGGACGCGCGCAAGATCGCCTCTTCCGAGGATAAAAACTTCACTTACATCCCCGACGTGGACAAGATCGCCTACAACGCGGACTCCGACTATGTGCATATCTGCTCGAACAATACCATCTTCGGCACGCGCTATATCAAATTCCCCGCGACGGACAAGCCGCTCGTCTGCGACATGAGTTCGGAGATCCTCTCACGCGAGATCGACGTGACAAAGTTCGGCGTCATCTATGCGGGCGCACAGAAAAACCTTGCCCCCGCGGGCGTGACCATCGTCATCGCGCGCAAAGACCTCATCGAAGATCCCCTGCCCGTCTGCCCGACCATGCTCAAATGGAAGACGCAGGCAGAAAACGGCTCCCTCTACAACACGCCCCCCTGCTTCTCCATCTATATGGCAGACCTCGTGCTGCGCTATCTCAAAAAGCTGGGCGGCATCAAGGCGATCAACGAGATCAACGAATACAAGGCGGGGCTTTTATATGATTTTATCGACAATTCCAAGCTGTACACGAACGGCGTGGAAAAGGAGTACCGCTCCATCATGAACGTACCTTTCGTGACCGGTTCCAAAGAACTGGACGAAAAATTCGTCAAGGAAGCGAAGGCGGCGGGGCTCGTCTCCATCAAAGGGCACCGTTTGGTCGGCGGCATGCGCGCCTCCATCTACAACGCGATGCCCGTCGAAGGCGTGCAGGCGCTCATCGGCTTCATGAAAAAATTCGAACTGGAAAACGCATAATCGGCGGAAGGAGAAAGACAAATGCCCACCATCCTCAAACTCAACGAGATCAGCCCCGTCGCGGATAAGGAATTCCCCGCGGGCTATACTTTCACCAAAGAAGCGAGCGAGCCGGACGGCATCATGCTGCGCAGCTTCAACATGCACGAATATCCCCTGAACGAAAGCCTGCTCGCCGTCGCGCGGGCGGGCGCGGGCACGAACAACATTCCCATCCCCGCCTGCACGGAAAAAGGGATCGTCGTATTCAACACGCCCGGCGCCAACGCCAACGCCGTCAAAGAGCTGGTGATCTGCGAACTCTTCCTCGGCGGCAGAAAGATCACGGATGCCATCGATTGGGTCAAGACGCTCAAAGGAACGGAAGGGATCGGCAAGGCGGTGGAAAAGGGCAAGTCCAAGTTTGTCGGGCACGAGATCTCCGGCAAGACGCTGGGCGTCATCGGCCTCGGCGCCATCGGCGTGATGGTCGCCAATACCGCGGTCGACCTCGGCATGGAAGTGGTCGGCAACGACCCCTACCTCTCCGTCGCGGGCGCACTGCACCTCGACAACCGCGTCAAGACGGCAGACCTCGATACCCTCATCCGATCTTCCGACTTTATCACGGTACACGTCCCCTTGACCCCGAGCACGGAAAAGATGTTCGGCGCGGAGACGTTCGCCAAGATGAAAGACGGAGCGGTGCTCATCAACAATTCGCGCGGCGAACTCGTCGACACGGCGGCGGTGCTCGAAGCGATCGAAAGCGGCAAGCTGGAGCGGTACATCACCGACTTCCCTTCCGACGAACTGATCGGCGTACCCAACGTCGTCTGCGTCCCCCACTTAGGCGCCAGCACGCCGGAAGCGGAGGATAACTGCGCGCAAATGGCGGCAAAGGAATTGGTCGACTACATCGAAAACGGCAACATCACGCACAGCGTCAACTTCCCCGACGTGAGCGCGCCCCGCACGAGCGTCGCGCGCATCGCCGTCATGCATGAAAACGTGGAAGGCGTCATTTCCAAAGTGACTTCCCTGATCTCGTCCGTCGGCATCAACATCGCAAACATCATCGATAAGTCCAAAAAGGACAAGGCGTACATGCTGGTCGACCTGGACGAAAAAATCGACGAAAAGACGGTCAAAGAGATCGAATCTTTTTCCACCGTCATCCGCGTGCGGGTATTTCAATAACGAACGCGTCCCCTCTTTTCCCGCCCCGCGCGCGGCGCGGGGCGGGAAAGAAAAGCGGCGGCCGCCGAGAAAAGAAAAAATTTTTATAAATGCCCCTGAAATCGTTTTACTTTTTTGTAAAATCATGTATAATAGATTATGCTGTTTATGTGGCGGCACAGAAATATCCCGAGGTGTAGCGCAGTTTGGTAGCGCGCTTGGTTAGGGACCAAGAGGTCGTGGGTTCAAGTCCCGTCACCTCGACC
>CALVHS010000036.1 GCA_944328665.1 uncultured Clostridia bacterium
AGATCGCCTTCGTCGGCGCGACGGGCGCGGGCAAGACGACCATCACCAACCTTTTGAACCGCTTCTACGATATCGCCGACGGAAAGATCCGCTACGACGGCATCAACATCAACAAGATCAAAAAGGCCGACCTGCGCCGTTCGATGGGGATCGTCTTGCAGGATACCAACCTGTTTACGGGAACGATCATGGAAAACATCCGCTACGGCAAGCTTGACGCGACGGACGAGGAGTGCATCGAAGCGGCGAAGCTCGCCAACGCGCACGACTTCATCACCCGCCTGCCCGAGGGATACAACACCGTGCTGCGGCACGAGGCGTCCAACCTCTCGCAGGGGCAGCGCCAGCTCATCTCCATCGCCCGCGCGGCGGTCGCCGACCCTCCCGTCATGATCCTCGACGAGGCGACTTCATCCATCGATACCCGCACCGAGGCTTTGGTGCAGAAGGGCATGGACGCGCTGATGAAGGGCAGGACGGTCTTTGTCATCGCGCACAGGCTTTCGACCATACAGAACTCCGACGCGATCATGGTGCTCGACCACGGCCGCATCATCGAGCGCGGTTCGCACGAGCAGCTCATCGAACAGCGCGGCACCTATTATCAGCTGTATACGGGCGCTTTCGAACTTGAATAAGCGACGCGCATTCCTTCAAAAAACCGCCGATAAGGCGGTTTTTTGATTTATCGATTCGCTTGCAAGGCGGGATGTTTCGTGATATAATGAGACAAAAAGGAGACAGTTATGGATCTTTCCGGATATAAAAAGAAGGCGGAAGCGCTCGTAGAACAGATGACCGTAGAGGAGGCGGCAAGCCAACTCACCTATCAGGCGGCGGAAATAGCCCGTCTCGGCGTGCCCGCCTTCAATTGGTGGAACGAGGCGCTGCACGGTGTCGCCCGTGCCGGCACCGCCACCGTCTTTCCGCAGGCGATCGCCCTCGCCGCCGCCTTTGACGAAAAGCTCGTCGGCAAGATCGCCGGCGCCATCGCCGACGAAGGCCGCGCCAAGTATAATCGGTTCGTCCGCGAAGGAGATCGTACCATCTATAAAGGGCTGACTTATTGGTCGCCCAATGTCAATATCTTCCGCGATCCCCGCTGGGGCAGGGGACAGGAAACATACGGGGAAGACCCGTATCTCACCGCCGAACTGGGCAAGGCGTTCGTGCGCGGTTTACAGGGGGAAGGCAGGCATTATAAGGCGGTCGCCTGCGCCAAGCACTTCGCCGTGCACAGCGGCCCCGAAGCGCTCCGTCATGAATTTGACGCCGAGGCGAGCCCTAAGGATATGGCGGAGACCTATCTTTACGCCTTCGAACAGCTCGTCAGGGCGGGCGTGGGCGGCGTGATGGGGGCGTATAACCGCCTCAACGGCGAGCCCTGCTGCGCGCATCCCTTTTTGCAGGAAAAGCTGCGGGAATGGGGCTTTGCAGGGTACTTTACTTCCGACTGCTGGGCGATCGCCGATTTTCATCTGCATCACAAGGTCACGGCGACCGCGCCGGAAAGCGCCGCCCTCGCGCTCAAAAACGGATGCGACCTCAACTGCGGCAACGTCTACATGCAGCTGCTCGTCGCCCTGCGGGAGGGATTGATCGAAGAGGCGGATATCCGTCGAAGCTGTGTCAGGCTGATGACGATCCGCTTTGCCCTCGGCATGGGAGAGGAGACGGAGTACGACGATATCCCGTATACCGAGGTGGAGAGCAAGGCGCACCTGCGCCTTGCGCGCAAGGCGGCGGAAAAGTCGGCGGTTCTCCTCAAAAACGACGGGATCCTGCCCCTGAGCAAAAAGGAACAAAAAGGAAAGACGATCGCCGTCATCGGCCCCGCGGCGGCGAGCGAGGCGGTGCTGTACGGCAATTATTGCGGCACGGGTTCTCGCTGCGTCACCCTTTTGGAGGGGATACAGGAAGCTTACGCCGACTCTCGCATCCTCTACGCGAAGGGCTCGCATATGTATAAGGACGCGGACGAGGATGTCGCCGCGCCCGACGATAAGCTGTCAGAGGCGGTCATCTGCGCCAATCAGGCGGACGTCGTCATCCTCTGCGTGGGTCTGGACGCCACGCTCGAGGGGGAGGAGGGCACCGCACCCAATTTCGGCGCGGCGGGGGATAAAAACGATCTCGAACTGCCGCCCTGCCAGATGCGCCTCGTCGACGCCGTGCTGCAAACGGGTACGCCCGCCGTCATCGTGCAGACTTCGGGCAGCAGCATCGTCACGGGCGGAGAGGGGCGCGCAAACGCGATCTTGCAGGCGTGGTATCCCGGCGAAAGGGGCGGAGAAGCGATCGCGCGCATCCTGTGCGGCAAGGTCGATCCGAGCGGCAAGCTGCCCGTCACCTTCTATCGGAACTGCGACGATCTGCCCGCCTTTACCGATTATTCGATGAAAAACCGCACGTATACCTATTATGAAGGGGCGCCGCTCTTTCCTTTCGGCTATGGCTTGAGTTATACGCAGTTCGCCTTCCGCCGTGCCGAATATGAAGAGGGCTGCCTGCGCGTCACGGTAGAAAACACGGGCGACCGGAAGGGGGAGACGGTCGTGCAGGTGTATCGCCGGATCGATCATCCGCTCGCCGAGCGCAACGGCAGGCTGGTGGGATTTCGGCGCGTTTCGCTGAAGGTGGGAGAGAAAAAGACGGTCAAAGTGCCGCTTTCGCCCGACCTTTTGCGCTTGGTCGATGAGGACGGCGAGCCGTTCACTTACAGCGGCGACTTTGTGTTGATGATCTTGGAGGGCGGCAACGCGCCCTATTTTGCTCTCTCCGTGAAAGGCAAAAGGGCCGCCGATTGACGGCAGAAGTGCCCGCCGCACGCCGCGGCGGGCACGTCTATGCGTAAATTGTAAACCGAAATAAAAATACGGTTGACGATCGGCGGCGGATGTGATAAAATAGCGTCATGGGACTTGAGGAAAAGATCTTACAAAAATTGGACGAAGCGGGCGGGGCGTACCTTTCGGGTGAGGCGCTCGCGGCGGCGTTCGGCGTCAGCCGCGCCGCCGTGTGGAAGGCGGTCTGCCGCCTTGAAAAGCAGGGATTTACCCTTTCCCGCGTCAGGAACCGCGGCTATGCTCTGCTTGCGGGGAGCGACGAACTGTCGGCCGCGGAACTCGGCCGATTTTTGGGGCAGGGGATCGGTTTGCATGTCCGCAGGGAAACGCGCTCGACAAATGATGACGCCAAGGCGCTCGCCGCCGCGGGGGCTGACGCGTGGACGATCGCCGCAGCCGACACGCAGACGGCGGGCAGGGGTAGGTACGAGCGCGCCTTTTATTCGCCGCCAGGCAGCGGGCTGTACATGAGCGTGCTGCTGCGCCCCGCGCTCGCCGCTGCGGAGACGGGCCTTCTCACTGTCTGCGCCGCCGTCGCCGTCGCCGAGGCGATCGAAGAGCTTTCCGGCAAACGCGCGGATATCAAATGGGTCAACGATATCTATATGGCGGGCAAAAAGGTGTGCGGCATCCTGACGGAAGCGGCCTTCGATGTAGAAAGCGGCAGACTTTCGTATGCAGTGGTGGGTATCGGCGTCAACGTAAAGCATTGCAGTTTTCCGCCCGAACTTTGTAATATTGCGGGCAGCGTCTTTGCCGAAGGGGAGTACCCGCCCGAGGGCAGGGCGCGGCTGGCGGCGGCGATCGTCGGCCGATTGCGCTATCACGTGGAACATCTTGCAGAGCGCTCTTTTTTGGAAGAATACAGGCGGCGCTGTTTTTTGATCGGGATGCGCGTGCATGTCTCTGCGGGAAGGACTAAAGCGGATGCCGATGTGTTGGGGCTGGATGACAATTGCTTTTTGATCGTTCGCTTCGATGACGGATCTGTCCGGTCGCTTTCGGCAGGAGAGGTGCGTATCATATTGAATTAGGGTATTTTCATGGTAGTATGTCAGACATAGAACGTAAAAAATCGCATATCGTATCATCGCAGTTGGCGGAATGCGGGCTCTTTGTCGTCTTGCTGACGGTTTCCGCCCATATCAAGATCCCGTTCCCGTATGTGCCGCTCACTTTTCAGACGGCGGTGGCGGTCATGGCAGGGCTGCGGCTTGGCGCCAGACGGGGGGCGGCATGCATTGCGGTCTATCTCTTTATGGGGCTTTTGGGGCTTCCTGTTTTTTCGGGCGGGGGCGGATTCGCCTATGTGTTGCAGCCCACATTCGGCTATCTCCTCGGTTTTGCGGCGGCTGCATTTGCGGCCGGCATTATCAGCGGAGGAAGGAGAGCGGGCTTTTGCCGTCTGCTGTTTGCGGCGCTGTGCGCATTGTCGTGCAACTATGCGTTCGGCGTCCTGTATTTCGCGTTGATTTGGCATTTTTATCTGCATTTAAGCGGGCTGTGGCAGGCTGTCTTGGTCAACAATTTGCTCTATTTGGCGAAGGACATCCCGCTCTGCGTCCTTTCCGCCCTGCTGTGTGTGCGATCACAAGTGCTGCGCCGCGGGGAAAGATGATTTGCATTGAATTACGGAAAAAATGCCGGTATATCGTTTGACAAAGGCGATCGTTTTTGCTATAATAATCAGGCTATATAAGTATGGCGAGGTGTAGCGCAGTTTGGTAGCGCGCTTGGTTCGGGACCAAGAGGTCGTGGGTTCAAGTCCCGTCACCTCGACCATGTTTAGTGGATAAAAATGCTGTCCACTGTAAAAACCCTGAAAAACGATGAGTTTTTCAGGGTTTTTGCTATTGTCAAAGACAACCACTCACTGAGTGAGTGGATAAAGAGTTTACAACTATGGACAAAAATAAACTCCTGTAATACAATTGAGGCGACTGACAATCGCAACAAAAGTAAAACAGGAGGTCTAATGAAAGACATAGATAGTTTAGCACATACGAAGTGGCGGTGTCAATACCATATCGTGTTCGCGCCAAAATATCGCAGGCAAATCATATACGGAAAATATAAAGAGGCGATAGGAAAGATATTGCGGCGAATATGCGAGCGATGCGAGGGAGTGGAAATCATAGAGGCAAATGCGTGTGAAGACCATATCCATATGCTGGTAACAATACCGCCGAAGCTGAGTGTAAGCAGATTCA
>CALVHS010000037.1 GCA_944328665.1 uncultured Clostridia bacterium
TGCGGCCATTCGCGGAAGATCGCCAGGGACAGCAGCGTGCCGATGAAGGGAGAGACGGCATAATAGGCGCTCGTGCGCGCCGCTCCCAGCCGCCGCTGCGCATGTACATAAAAGAAAATACTCAGTCCGTACGCCACAAAGCCGACACCGAGCACGGCAAACACGCTCCCCGCCGATGTCAGCCTCTCCCCGATGCAAAAACCGATCACGAGGGAGCCCGCCCCCGAAAAGACGCCTTTCAGGAGCACGATCTCCAACGGGTCTTTGGACGAGAGCTTGCGGGTACAGTTGTTCTCCAACCCCCAGCATACCGCCGCCAGCAAGATGAGCAGCGACCCTCCCGAAAAGCGGAAAGACGACACGTCCTCGAAGGAAAGCAGCGCACAGGACAGGGTGACGAGCGCGATGCCCGCCCACAGGCGGAGCGAAATTTTTTCCTTGAACACGGCGAGCGCGATGACCGCCGTCGCCACGATCTCAAAGTTGTTCAAAAGCGACGCGTTCGCCGCGGACGTGCTCTGCAACCCAAACATAAGGCAGACGGGCGCGGCGATATCGAGTAAGATCATGGCGAGCGTATACGGCAATTCCGCGCGCGTCAGGAGCATTTCCGTCCTCTCCCTTTTTGCGGCGCGCCGCACGAGGGCGACCGCGCCCATGCCGATCCCCGCCCCGACATACAAAAATCCCGCCATCAGCGTGGGCGGCATATCGCCGAGCAGCAACTTGGAAAGGGGTGCGCCGAGCGCATACAGCGCCGCCGCCAACACCGCCAAAAAGATCCCGCCCCCCTTCATAACAATCTGTCGACGGCGGCGTTGAGTTTTTCAAGAACGCCTTCCTCCCCCTTTTTCGCCGCATCCATGACGCAATGGGAAAGATGATCCTTGAAGATAAGTTTGCCCACATTTGTCAATTCCGCGCGCACGGCGGCGAGCTGGATGAGCACCTCGCTGCAATCTCTGCCCTCTTCCACCATCTTTTTGACCGCATTGACGTGCCCCGCCGCCCGCGCCAGGCGGTTGACGGCCGCCTGCGTATGCGCATGTCTTTCCATTCTCCGCCTCCCTATCCCCCCAGGGGGGATAGCTACAGTATACGGCAAATTGCCGGAAAAGTCAAGCGGACGGCGGCGGCTCTCTCCGCCCTGCGTCGATATAAAAGGGCGGGCAGCCCGTTCGGGCTGCCCGCCGCCTGTTATGCGCTCTTTTTGATGACTTTCGGCTTTGCCGTGCCCAACACGCATTCGCGCGTGATGCGCACCTCGCTGATCCCCTCGTTGGAAGGGATGTCGTACATCACGTCCGTCATCAGATTCTCGATGATGGTGCGCAGCCCCCTCGCCCCCGTCTTTAAACGAATGGCAGTGTTGGCGATCTCGCTGACCGCCGCATCGTCGAAGGAAAGTTTGACGCCGTCCATGCCGATGAGCTTTTGATACTGCTTGATGATCGCGTTCTTCGGCTCCGTCAGGATCTTGACAAGCGCCGCCTCGTCCAGCGGCTTCAGGCTGACCACGATGGGCACGCGACCGACAAATTCGGGGATCAGCCCGAACTTGGTCAGATCCTGCGGCTTGACGTCGTCAAGCGCCTCGTAGTCCATATCATCCCCGTGCGCCTTGACGTTGCCGCCGAAGCCGAGGGAGGTATCGTCCTTCCTCTTGGCGACGATCTTATCCAGCCCCACAAAGGCGCCGCCGCAAATAAAGAGGATATTGGTCGTATCGATGCGCATGCACTCCTGCTGCGGATGCTTTCTGCCTCCCTGCGGCGGAACGCTGGCGATCGTGCTTTCGATGATCTTCAGGAGCGCCTGCTGCACTCCTTCGCCCGAGACGTCGCGCGTAATGGAGACGTTTTCGCTCTTTCTGGCGATCTTGTCGATCTCGTCGATATAGATGATGCCCCGCTCCGCCTTTTCGATGTCATAGTCGGCATTTTGGATGAGCTTCAGGAGGATGTTTTCCACATCCTCGCCGACGTACCCCGCTTCGGTGAGAGTGGTCGCGTCCGTCGTGGCAAAGGGCACGTTGAGGATGCGGGCGAGCGTCCTTGCGAGCAGCGTCTTGCCGCAGCCCGTCGGCCCGAGCAGCAGGATGTTGCTCTTTTCGATCTCTACATCGTCGTCTCCCGGCGCGATCTCGCTGTTGATGCGCTTATAATGGTTGTACACCGCCACGGAAAGCACCTTTTTCGCCTTGTCCTGCCCGACGATATATTTATCCAACTCCGCCTTGATCTCGGACGGCTTTTTCAGCTCCACCTTTTCCTCGGGCGCGCTCGTGACCGATCTGATCTCTTCGCTGCAGATCTCCACGCATTCGTCACAGATATTCAGCCCGTTGGGGCCGGCGATCATGCGCTTGACCTGATCTCTGCTTTTTCCGCAGAAGGAACAATACTGTTCGTTATCTTTCATAAATATACCTCCCCCGCGCGCGCCGCGCGCGGCATCAGAAAATGTGCAAAAGATACGATTCGCGGCACAAAGGAACGTGCCGCGGATCTCATGCCCTGCCGGGATCCCCGGCAAGCCTTACCTCGTATGGAATACTTTATCGATCAGCCCGTAACGGAGCGCTTCGTCCGCGGAAAGATAATTGTCCCTGTCCGTATCCCGTTCGATCTCCTCGATGCGCCTGCCCGTGTTTTCGGCGAGGATGCGGTTCATCTTTTCTTTGATCTTTAAGATGTGTTCCGCCTGGATCTTGATATCGCTCGCCTGTCCCTGCGCGCCGCCGAGCGGCTGATGGATCATGATCTCGCTGTTGGGAAGGGCAAACCTCTTGCCGCGGGCGCCGCTGGAAAGCAAAAACGCTCCCATGCTCGCCGCCAATCCGATGCAGATGGTCGACACGTCGCAGTGGATATACTGCATGGTATCGTAGATCGCCATCCCCGCCGTGACGCTGCCGCCCGGGCTGTTGATATACAAGCTGATGTCCTTATTCATGTCCTTGGCTTCGAGATAGATGAGCTGTGCGACGACGGTGTTTGCCATGCCGTCGTTGATCTCGCCCGAAAGAAAGACGATGCGGTCTTCCAAAAGCCTCGAATAGATGTCGTACGAACGCTCCCCCCGGCTGGATTGCTCCACGACCATCGGGATGAGATTCATAGAAATATCCTGTCTCATGCTCCCTCCTTTTCAGGATCGCGGCGGAACGGGGTCACTCCCCCTTTCCCTCGCCCTCTGCCTTCTTTTCCGTCTTTTTGGCGGCAGGTTTTTTCGCCGTCTTTTTGGCGGCGGGCTTTTCGGCATCTTCTTCCGCCTTTTCCGTCAGTTCGTTGTTCGCCTTCAAAAAGTCAAACAGTTTGTTGATGACGATGTCGTTGGCGATATATTCGCGCTGCGAATCGTCCATATCCTTTTTATATTCTTCCAGCGTCTTGTTCGCGGATTTTGCAAATTCTTCCAACTTGGCGTCGATCTCGGCGTCCTCCGCCTTGATGTTCTCCTCGCGGACGATCTTGTCGACGACAAGCTGGCTCTTGACCGTATCCTCCGCCTGCGCGCGGTAGCCCTTGCGGAAATCTTCCATGTTGCTGCCGATATAGCGCAGGTAATCGGCGAGCTTCATGCCGCCGTACTGCATGCCGAGGCGGTATTCCGCGTTGCGCACCATCATGTCGACCTGATTTTCGATCATCGCTTCGGGGATCTCGACTTCGGCATTGGCGGTGACGGCGCGCAGGATGTTGTTCTCCGTTTCCGCGTCCCCCTTCTCCTTTGCCTGCTTTTCGAGGCGTTCGCGCGTCTCCTTTTTATATGCCTCCACGCTCTCCGCGCCCGCCGCGTCCTTGATGAACTCGTCGTTTACCTCGGGCAATTCCTTCTTTTCCAGCTTATTGAGCTTGACGGCAAAGACGGCGTCCTTGCCCTTGAGATCCTCCGCCTGATAGTCGTCGGGGAATTTGACGCAGACGTCCTTTTCCTCGCCCGCCTTCATGCCGACGACCTGCTCTTCGAAGCCGGGGATGAACGAACCGCTGCCGAGGACGAGGGGGTAATTCTCGCTCGTGCCGCCTTCAAACTTTTCCCCGTTGACGCTGCCCGAAAAATCGATGGTCGCCGTATCGCCGTTTTCGGCGGCGCGGTCTGTCACTTCGACGAGGCGCGCGTTGCGCTCCTGCAGCCTCTTCAGCTCCGCGTCGACGTCCTCATCCTTCACATTATACTCTTTTTTCTCGATCTTTATACCCTTATAGGCGCCCAGCTTGACGTCCGGTTTGACGGGCACGGTCGCGATGAGGGTCGCCCCCTCTTCGCCGATGTCGCCCACGGAAAGTTCGGGCCTGCCCACGGCGGTAAAGTTGTCCTTCTCCTTTTCGAGCACCTCTTCGTAGTGTTTGTCGAAAAGTTCGTTGAGCGCCTCTTCGTAAAATACGCCCTTGCCGTAGTTGAGCTCGATGACGTGTTTGGGGGCTTTGCCCTTCCTGAACCCGTTCACGAAAAATCTGCCGCGCGTCCTGACGTACGCCTGCTCGTTCGCCTCGTCCCACTCCGCTTTATCAAAGGTAAGGGTGAGTTTGACGGTGCTCTTTTCGGAAGGTTCTCTCGTATACTGCATGATCTTTCTCCTGAAAAATGATACTTTTATCCGATACACTATTTTAGCACAAAAGGCACCGTTTGCAAAGCGTTTTTCATCCGCTATTCCACTTTTTTTGGAAATACCGCCCGCGCCCCGCCGCGGCAATTGCATTTTGCCGGCAATTGCGCTATAATATAACGGCAGCGGGCGGCCGAAGATCCGCCCACGGAGAAAAACCATGCCACAGGACGCCTTTACGCTGCGGCACGTCGCGCGGGAACTGGACGCGGCGCTCGCAGGCGCAAAAGTCAACAAGATCATCCAGCCTTCGCGCGACGAAGTCGACTTGCTCGTCTATGACGGGTCGAAAACGCGCAAACTTATCCTCAACACCAACGCCTCCTTCGCGCGCGCCTGCCTGTCGGAAGCGCCACGCAGGGCGCCGGACGTCGCGCCGAACTTTTGCATGCTGCTGCGCAAACACCTGACGGGCGCCGCCCTTCTCGGCGTGCGGCAGATCGCATTCGAGCGCATCCTCGCCTTCGAATTTGACTGTGCGGGCGAATTTACCCGCGCGCGGCGGACGCTGTACGCGGAGATCATGGGCAAATATTCAAACCTCATCCTCACAGAAGAGGGCACCGTCACGGGCGCGCTGAAGATCTCTTCCTTGCAGGAAAATTTTAAACGCGTGCTCTTCCCCGGCGTCAGATACGCTCTGCCCGAACCGCAGGACAAGACCGACCCGTCCGACAAAGCCGCACTCGCTTCCTGCCTGGCAAACCTTACGGGAGACGCGGCGGACTATCTCTTCGCGCACGTCGCGGGGCTCGCCTACCCCACCTGCCGCCTGCTCGCCGCAGGCGCGCCGCATGACCGGGATCTGCTCACGGAATACGTATACGGTTTTATCTTTTCGGACGAAAAAGCCCCTGCCGTCGAACGGGTAAACGGCGAAGCGAAGGACTTTCACGTCCGCTTTGCGGCGGGCGAGCGGTACGCCAGCGTCAACGCCGCCGAGGACGCTTATTATACAGAGAAGGAAACGAAACGGAACTTTTCCGAAAAGAAGCGCAAGCTGGAAAATCTCCTTTCCTCCCGCAAAAAAAAGGAAGAAAAAAAACTCGGCATCCTCTTGGAACGAGAACGCGAATGCGGCGACATGGAACAGCTGCGGATCCGGGGAGAACTGATCACCGCGAATATGCATGCGATCCGCAAAGGCGCCGACCGGTGCGAAGCGTCCGATTACTATCAAGAAGGCGCGCCGACCGTGAGCATCCCTCTCGATAAAAACCTTACCCCCTCGCAAAACGCGCAGAAATACTTCAAAAAATACGCCAAACAAAAGCGCACCCTCGCGGCGATCGCCCCGCAAAAAGCGGAGGCAAAGGCAGACCTCGACTACACGGAAAGCGCCCTCTTCTCCCTCGCGCGGGCGGAAAACATCCTCGACCTGACGGAGATCGAGGAAGAAGTGCGCGCCGCGGGGCTGCTGCCGCCCGACCCGAAAAAGAAAAAGGCGGAGGCGCCCGTTCCCTTCCGCACCTTTGCCGTAGAAGGGTTCACGATATCGGCAGGGCGGAACAACGTGCAAAACGACAGGCTTTTACGCGCGGCGCAGCCGGACGATATCTGGATGCACGCGCAAAAATATCACAGCGCGCACGTCGTCGTGCGCACGGAAGGGAAAAAGGTGCCGGACAGCGTGCTGCTCGCCGCGGCGCAGATCTGCGCCTATTTTTCGGACGGTAAGGCGGGCGACAAGATCCCCGTGGATTATTGCGAACGCCGCTTCGTCAAAAAGCCGCCCAAGGCGAAGGCGGGGTTCGTCCTCTATACCGATTTTCGGACGCTGCTCGTCACCCCCGACCGCCGCGAACGGGACGAAACGCGGCCGCAGTAAGCCGCGCGCCGGCATTTTCCAACTGCTGCACTGAATAGTATAACCGAGAAAGGGCTCTCCCGCACGGGGAGAGCCCTTTCTCTTGTCAAAACGAGGATCACTCGTCTTTGTTCTCGTCGTCTGCCGGCTGGCTTTCCGTCTTGACCTCGGCAGTTTCCTTTTTGGCAGCCATGCGCGCTTCGCGGCGCATCGCCTTCTTCTCTTCCTTGGTAACGACCCTGTTCTTTTCGATGATCGCCTGCATCTCCTGCGGGGTCAGAGGCACGAAGTTGGAAGAAGCCTCGTTTTCGGGCGTGACCTCATACCCTTCGTCCCTGGTGAGGATGGACATTTCCGTCGCCGCATCGAACAGGTGGATATGGCGCGCGTCGAGCGCGAGTTCGACAACTTCGCCGCGGTTCACGAGGCTGCGGCTGTCGATCCTGGCGACCATGTAAGAAGCGTCCGCGATGGAATCGGTCGCGTTCTCGATCGTCTCGCCCTCTTTGAAGTCGAGTTTGCAGTAGATCTGCGTCTCGGCGCCGAGCTTTTCGAGGACTTCGACGAACGCCTTCACGACGGTGTCGGGAGAAGCGGCGATGAAGTTCTCTTCGTCATGGATATCTTCGGGGCGGACGCCCAAAATGACGGGCTTGCCCGTATTGACATAATCTTCGAAGTTGCGGATCCTCGCCTCGACAGACTTCGGCAAAAGGATCTTGTTGTTATTGACAAATTCGACGTACGTCTTCCCCTTGTTCTGGGTGATCGTCGCGGGGAAGAAGTTCATCTGCGGCGTGCCGATAAAGCCCGCGACGAACTGGTTGATCGGATAATCGTAGAGGTTCTGCGGGGTGTCGACCTGCTGCATGAAGCCGTCCTTCATGACGACGATGCGCGTGCCCATCGTCATCGCCTCGACCTGGTCGTGCGTGACGTAGATGAACGTTGTGGCAAGCCTTGCGTGCAGTTTGGAGATCTCCGTCCTCATCTGGGCGCGCAGCTTCGCGTCGAGGTTGGACAGAGGTTCGTCGAGCAGGAACACCTTCGGTTCGCGGACGATCGCGCGGCCGAGCGCGACACGCTGGCGCTGACCGCCGGAGAGCGCCTTCGGCTTACGCGTCAGGTAATCCGTGATGCCGAGGATGGCAGCGGCTTCCTTGACCCTTTCGTCGATGATCTGCTTGGGCACTTTGCGGAGCTTCAAGCCGAACGCCATGTTGTCGTATACGGTCATGTGCGGATACAGCGCGTAGTTCTGGAACACCATCGCGATATCCCTGTCCTTCGGGACGACATCGTTGACGAGTTTGCCGTCGATGTACAGCTCGCCCTTAGAGATCTCTTCCAACCCTGCGATCATGCGCAGCGTCGTAGATTTTCCGCAGCCGGACGGGCCGACGAAGACGATAAATTCTTTATCTTTAATATCCAGGTTGAAGTCCGTAACGGCGGTGACGCCGGAAGGATAGACCTTATAGATCCCTTTCAACAAAAGGCTTGCCATAAAAAAACCTCCCTAAAAGTTTTTGACTTTACTGTATCTATTTTACAACATCGCGTGAAAAAAGACAATGGGCAATTATTACAAATAATTTTAGCCATAATGTGAAATCTGCCCAACATGCCCTCTTTTGCTCGCTTTTTTTGCAAAATATGCCCCGCCGGCAGAGAAAATTTACGCAAGTTGTTGTCTTTTTTCCTCTTCTTTGCTATAATATAGAAAACGGCGGCCGCCTCCGCGGGCGCTCTTTACGGAGCCTGTATGGACATCAACAAATACACCCCCAAATTCAAACTGAAAAACAGAGACCTTTTGCATCTTGCCGACCTTTCCGCGGAAGAGATCTTCGAACTGCTGTACGCGGCAAAACAGATGAAACGCAAATATAAGGTAGGCGAAAGCGTTCCACTCCTGCGCGGCAAGACGGCGGGCCTTTTGTTCGGCTACGTCTCGACGCGCACGCGCATCTCCTTCGAACTGGGCATCCGCCAGCTCGGCGGCGACTACATATTCCTGCCGAGAAACGAGACGCAGCTTTCGCGCGGGGAAAGCATCCGCGATACCGCCGTGCTGTTGGGCCGCTACGGTTTAGACGCCGTGGTCGTGCGCGGCTTTGCCGAAAAAGATCTTCTGACCTTCGCCTCGTACAGCGAGATCCCCGTCATCAACGGCATCTCGGACACGGCGCATCCCCTGCACGTCCTCGCAGACCTTTACACCGTCTGGGAAAAGAAAGGCAGGCTGGACAACCTGAAGCTCGCCTACGTCGGGGACGGCGACAACGTCGCCAATTCCCTGATCATGGGCGGGACAAAATGCGACATGAGCATTTCCATCGCCTGCCCGAACGGGTACAGCCCCGCGCAGTCTATCATCGACCGCGGCATGCAGTTCGGCGACATCCTGATCACCGACGACGCGCAAGAGGCGGTCAAAGACGCCGACATCGTCTATACGGATTCTTACGCCGTCAAAAAGGCGGACGAACAGGGAACGGGCGTTCCCGAAAAATACCGCGTGACCGAAGAACTGATGTCGCTCGCCAAACCGGACGCCCTCTTCATGCACTGCATGCCCGTGCACCGCGGCGAAGAGGTGACGGCAGAAGTTGCCGACGGGCCGCAGTCCGCCGTATACGATCAGGCGGAAAACCGGCTGCACCTCAACAAGGCCGTCCTCGCCCTGCTTTTGGCGGGAGAAAAATAGGCATCCTCTTTCCGATGATAAAACGCGCCGCGCCTTTCAGAAAAAGGCGCGGCGCGTTTTGCCGTCTTTTTTCTATGCGTCTTCCTTGGAAGATCTTTCGGAGCCGAGGCTGAGCCGGTAAAGTTTGACGGAATTGTCGATCGTCTTTTCCTTGGCGGAAGCTCCGTATTTATCCACGTCGACGATGTTTTTCGGGCCGTGATTGAGGCAGAGCGCGCCGTTGAGGCAGCCGCCGTCGCACGCCATGCCCTCGAAAAAGTTCTCCGCGGCGCGGTTGAATTTGAGTTTGGTGAGCGCGGCACGGCATTCGTCGATGCCGTTCATCGCGATCGGCTTGATCCCCTCGATGCCGTACTCCGCCGCCACATCCGTGATGCCCTGCGCGATGCCGCCGCTCTTGGCGAAGATCCTGCCGTAGAAAGAGGCGTTGTCCAAAGACGTCTCTTCCAAAGAACCGACATCGATGTGGCGGGCGTCCAAAAACGCCTGCAATTCCTCGAAGGAGAGGACGCTGTCGATGGCGCCCTGCGTCTTGGGCAGCTTGTATTCGTGCTTTTTGCTCGCGCAGGGGCCGATAAAGATGACTTTGCCCGACGGGTCGGTGCGCTTGATGAGCATCGCCGCCTCCACCATGGGGGATACGGAATGGGAGATATATTTGGCGAGCTCGGGAAAGTTCTTTTCCACGAACATGACGAAAGACGGGCAGCAAGAGGTGGTCAGTATCCCCTTTTCCTTCCACTCCTCCGCCTCGTGGTAAAGGGTGATATCCGCGCCGAGCGCCGCCTCGACCACCTGATGGAAGCCGAGTTTGCGAATGCCCGTCACGACCTGTTCGATCTTGGCATATTTGAACTGGCTGACGATAGAGGGGGCGATGACCGCGTAGACGTGGTACTTTTTGCCCTCTTCCGATCCTTTGAGGATGTCGATGCTCTCCATGATCATGGATTTGTCCACGATGGCGCCGAAAGGACATTGATAGACGCAGGCGCCGCAGGAGATACACTTGCCGTTGTCGATGACCGCTTTTTTGTCCTCGCCCACCGTGATCGCCTTGACCTTGCAAGAAGAGACGCACGGGCGCTTTTGATGGATGATCGCACCGTACGGGCACGCCTGCGTGCACTTGCCGCATTCGATGCACTTGGACTTATCCACGACCGCCTTATGGTCGATGATCTGGATGGCGTCGCGCGGGCAGACTTCCTTACAGCGGTGCACGATGCAGCCGCGGCAGGCAGGCGTCACGAAGATGCCGCCGATCGGGCATTCATCGCAGGCGATGTCGATGACTTCGACCACGTTGGGATTGTTTTTATCCCCGCCCAGCGCAAGTTTGATGCGCTCCTGCACGATCGCGCGCTCTTTGAAGATGCAGCAGCGCATGGTCGCCTTCGGCCCCGGAGAGATCTCCTTGGGGATATCGATATAAATATTGTCGTAGCAGTGCTCATACTCGTTGCGGATGATCGCCTTCAGGACGTCGTACTTGAGTTTTTGCACCGCCGTATCGAAGATGCGTTTGTTTTCAGCCATAGTATCCTCTCTTTCCTGTCGTTGATTTTCTTATCGCGTTTGCGCAGCGGCTCTTTTCCGCGCCGCGGCGCGTCCCCCTTCTCAGTCGTAATCGATGACGACCTCTTTCCCCATTTTTTTGAGATTGGAGGCGAGGCTTTCGACAAGTTTCAACTTCATCGTGATGTCGATGGGCAGCCCCTGATGCGCCGCGTTGATGCTCTGCCCGACGAAGAAATGTACGCTCGTCGCGTCCTCGAAAAGCATCTGCGCCAACAAAGAAGCGCCGTCCTTTTTCGTAAACGTTTTGGGCGTCAGATCGTGTACGTCCACGTATTTTTCAGACAATTCGAGGAGTTTGCGCATGGTCAGCACCCCCTCCGTCGTGAGGTCGATGCCGTCGATGAATCCGATGGGCGGCACGTCCTTATCGGGAAAATCGAAAGAAGCCCGCACGCTCGTTTTTAAATGGCGGGCGACGATCTGCGAGCTCGTGCCGCCGCAGACGACCTTTTTGCCCTCCCCCGACAGAAAGCGGGAAATGTAAAAATCGTCCTTGGACTTATCGACGGGCGGGCCGATCATGAGATCGACGTTGAGAGAATCGCGCACCTTGACGGCGGCGACGGTCGTATCGTCCCCCGGCGTGCCGAGATACAAGTCGTTGCAGACGCCCGCCAACAGACAGGCGACGGCGCGCGCGCTCATCGTCGGTTTGACGTTGTTGTCTAAAAACTCCATGACTTCGGGGCGCTGCCAGCCGAGGTTGAGCGTCATACCGATGCCCGCATGGATGACCCCGTCGCTCATGACGACGATCACATCGCCCGCGCGCAGATCGAGGGGCGACTTGTAGACCGTCTTGCCGAAAATGTCCATCGCTTCCCGCGGGAAATCGCCGCATTTGCCGCCGCGGATGAGGATCGCCTGCGGATTGTCGAATTCAAAGAGATAGCCTTTCCCCTCTTTGTTCATGTGGATGACGGAAAAGGTGGAATAGGCGACCCCGCGCACTTTGCACACGGGAAGAGACTGGATGATCGTCTGCACGCACTCTTCGATGTCGATCTCGTTGGAGACCATCGTGCAGAGGATCTTGGAGGTGAGGGTGGAAAGGATGTTTGCCTTCACCCCGCTGCCCAACCCGTCCGCCAAAACGAGGGTGGTGTAATCGCCGGAAACGGTGCTTTCCACGCGGTCGCCGCACAGTTCTTCGTTCTTTTTATTGAGGGACGTGTAGCCGCTTTCCAGACAGAGCGCCATTATTTATTCGCCTCCCCGTCCTGCAGCGTTTTTTTGAGTTTGAGGAGAGCGACCTTCGTTTCCGCCGTCGTCTCGCCCAAGAGGGAGGCGATCTCCTGCGCGACGCGCATCTGCTTTTTGATGACCTCGTCCGTGGTGGCGAGCGTTTCGAGTTTGACCTTGTCGAGCTGCTCTTCGCTCTTCGTCTCCTGGGTGATGTCCTTCATCACGGCATAGGTGCCCTTGTTGTCTTTAAGGACGATGATGGTCAGTTCGATAAAGCAGCCCGTCTTTTCGAGAAATACCTTTTTGTTGTAAAGATTCTTTTTATCGTTCTGTGCGAGCACGAATTCGGTAGGGTTGAAGTAATGGAAGATCCCCTGCCCCTTGACGTCGCGCTCCTTGATGCCCAAAAGCTCCTTTGCCTTGCCGTTGATCTCCAGAATGTTAAGATCGTTGTCCAACAGCACGATGCCGTTGGGGCTGGTCTGGATGATCTCGTAAGACATGCTCTCCGCGCGGGCGCGCATATACGGCACGCACATATCGATATTGGCATAACCGTTGGCGACCGCCCACGCCTTTTCGTAGCATGTGTTATAGCCGCAGGCGCCGCAGTTGAGCATATCCTCCGGCTTGGTCTTGCCCGTCTTGGCGAGGATCTCGGCGATCTGCCTGTCTGTCGGGATAAAATCTTCCGTGCGCTTCCGCTCGTAGACGCAGGTAAAATCGATGTCTTTGACCCCTTCATAGGGAACGGACGCCTTTTCGGCGATATCCTTGCCGACATACCTGCGGATATCCGCGTTCGCCTTGAGAGCGCCCGCCTTCAGCCCGAGCGAACACGGCCCGTTGACGCAGGCGGAGTCACAGCAGTTCATTTCGATAAACATGCCGGAAAGGCTTTCGATGTTTTCCAGCACTTCCTTGCATTTTTCCGCGCCGTCCACCGCGACGAATTCATAGCCGTCGACGTAGTTTTCGAAAGATTTGATGATGCCGCGGCTGATGGGGTAATATTTGGCGCGGTTGACGCTCCCCCCCTCCTTGAAGGGAAGGCGGGCGATCTCGGACAGGACGATCCCCTTGTCCGCAAACATCGCCGCAAGATCCTCAAAGGTGAGCACGCCGTCCACGATGCCGCTCTCGTGCGCCTCCTTCTTTTTGGCGATGCAGGGGCCGATAAAGACGACCTTCGCGTCCGGATACCGTTTGCGGAGCATCTTGGCATGCGCGATCATGGGCGTGTCTACGGGCGCAAGATAGGCGAGCGCCTTGGGATAATACAGCTCGATGAGGGAATTGACGGCGGGGCAGCAGGAGGTGATAAAATTTTTGAAGGTGTGCCCCTCGAGCAGCTTTTTATACTGCGCCGTCACTTCGCGCGCGCCGACGCTCGTTTCCTCCGCGTCGGCAAAGCCCAGCCTGCCGAGGGCGAGCTTCATCACGTTGAAGTCTTGCAGGTCAAAGCTGGAAACGAAGGACGGAGCGACGGAAGCGATCACTTTTCCGCCCGCGATCAGCTTTTCCACTTCCTGCCGCTCGGTATGCACGCTCTTGGCGTTCTGCGGACAGACTTTGGTGCAGTGCCCGCAGAGGATGCAGCGGCTTTCGATGATCTTGGCGTGGTGGTCGACCACACGGATCGCCTTGACGGGACATTCGCGCAAACACTTATAGCAATCTTTACAGCGGGCGTCTTTGAAGTCGAGATAACTGATCATGAAAACGCCCTCCCCTTACCTGCCGACGCGCGGATAGATCTCGGACAAAAACAGCTCTTCACAGTTGTCCTTGTTGGCGTTATGGATGAGCACTTCGTCCGCCAGCACGCTGACGCCGTTCTGACAGTTCCCCATGCAAAAACTCGCCTGCAGATCCACCTTGTCCTCTACCCCGTATTTTTTGACGAGGCGCTTCATCTCTTCGATGACGTCATACGAACCGCGCAGATGGCAGGAACTTCCGACACACACTTTGACGACCATAACAATAACCTCTCGATGAATTTTATCCGGATGCGTTTATCGACCGCGAAGATGCGGGCGTCCCGCGGCGAAGACCTCTTTTATGCCCGCAATCGATATATTTTTATCGATTTTTTCGATTTATATTATAATATAAATCGCCCGCCCCGTCAATAGTTTTTATAAAATTGACGGGAAGATTTTCGCCGCAAAGCGGGCGGGGAGGCCGGCTTATGCCGTCCTCCCCGCAGACACGTTCAGTTTTTCCGCGCCTTTCCCTTGCCGCCCGCCCTGCGGATCAGTTTGACCGCCTCGTCCAACAGGACGACGCTGAAGGCGAGCGCGACGATCTTGACCCAGTCAAGGATGCCCAGCGGCACAGTATCAAAGACGGGCCCCGCAAACTGCGTGATGACGATCTGCAAGAGGAACGCCGCCGCAAAGGCAACGAGCATGAGCCTGTTTTTAAAGAAGTTCGGAAAGACGCTCTTGTCCCCCAATTCGCGGCAGTTGAAAGCATTAAAAAGCTGGAACAGCACGAACAGCGTAAAGATGACGGTGTCCGAAACCGCTTCCGCGTTTTCACCGTCCGTGGAGATACCGAGGAAGTTCCATTGCTTCTGCGCCAGGCAGACGAGACACATGAACACGCCGTTCACGGCGATCCTGACCATCATTTCCGCGGAGACGATGCTCTCCCCGCGCGCGGTGGGCTTGCGCTTCATCAGATCGTCGCGGATAGGTTCCAAACCCAGCGTGAGCGCGGGCGGGCCGTCCATGATGATATTGATCCACAACAGATCGAGCGCGTTGAAAGGATTTTCAAACTCCGTGAACAGCCCGATGACGGTGCAGAGGAAGATGATCGCCACCGACGCGACGTTGACGGTGAGCTGGAATTGGATGAACCGCTTGAAATTTTCGTAGATGCCCCTGCCCCACTTGACCGTGGTGACGATGGTAGAGAAGGAATCGTTCAAAAGGACGATGTCCGCCGCCTCTTTGGACACTTCCGTGCCCGAAATGCCCATCGCGATGCCCACGTCCGCGTTTTTCAGTGCGGGAGCGTCGTTGATGCCGTCCCCCGTGACGGCGACCACGTTGCCCTTGGCGCGCAGCTCTTTGACCACGCGCATCTTCAATAACGGCGTGCTGCGGGCGATGACGCGCACGGAAGGCAGCACTTTGGAAAATTCCTCGTCCGAAAGCCCCTCGAGGTAAGATGCCTCTACGGCAACGTGATCCGCGTCCAGGATCCCCAGTTCGTCGGCGATGGCGGAGGCGGTGACGATGTTGTCGCCCGTAAGCATCTTCAGGTCGATGCCCGCGTCTTTGCAGGCGTGCACCGCGTCGTAGACCTCGGCGCGCAGCGGGTCGGTGATGCCGACGAACCCGTCGAACGTCATGCCGCTTTCCGCCTCTTCACGGCTTGCGGGCTTAGCGGAAGTTTGCTTGTGCGCGAAAGCGAGCACGCGGCGGGCACGCTTTTGCAGCCCCATGATCTCCCCTTCCAGCTTTTCGCGCTCCCGGGCGGACATATCGCAGAGGGAAAAAATCTTTTCCGGGCTGCCCTTGGTGTAGACGGTAAAGCCCCCGTCCGCGCGCACGCACGTCGTCATGTTTTTCGTATCGGAAGAGAAGGGATAGACGGCGGCGATCTCCGCCTTTTCCCTCTTCTGCCTGTAATCCGCCCCGCACTTGGCTGCGGAGACGAGCAGCGCCCCCTCCGTCGGATTGCCGATAAAGCGCACGGCGCCGCTTTCTTCAAACAGGTCTGCCGTGCTGTTGAGGCAGTAATTTTCCAGCATGGGGCGGTCGCAGAAACTTTCGAGCGCCCGGTATGCGCCGTCCGCGTACACTTCCATGACGGTCATGCGGTTTTCCGTAAGGGTGCCCGTCTTGTCCGAACAGATGACGTTGATGCAGCCGATCGTCTCGCAGGCGATCATCTTTTTGACGAGGGCGTTTTGCTTTGCCATCCTGGCGATGTTGATGGAAAGCGAGATGGCGACGATGGTGGGCAGCCCTTCCGGTACCGCCGCGACCATCAGCACGATGCTCTCGATAAAGGCGCTGCTGATATTTTCAAACGTGATCTCTCCGTGCAGCCCCGCGAGAATGCTGACAAACTGGATGACAAAGATGAGCGCCGCGCACACCGCCCCGACGAGGGTGATGACCTTGCCCAGCCTTCCCATCTTTTCCTGCAGGGGCGTCTGCCCCTCGCCGCCGCTCTGGATCTCGCGCGCGATGAGCCCGAATTCCGTCTGATCCCCCACGCCCGTGACGATCATCCTGCCCGTGCCGCCCGTAATGAAGCAGCCGGAAAAGACCATGTTCTTCCGCTCGGCGACGGGCGTCCCTTCGGGAAGGATCGCGGAGGCGTCCTTTTCCACGGGCACGCTTTCCCCCGTCAGGGAAGATTCGTCGCTGGCGAGCGAGACGCTTTCCAGCAGCCTGCCGTCGGCGACCGCCTTGTTGCCCGTCTCCAGATATACGATATCCCCCACGACAAGTTCGCTCTGCGGTATGTATTGGACGATACCGTCGCGCACGACCTTGATCTCGATGCCCTCTTTGATCTTGTTCAACTCTTCGAACGCCTTAGCGCTGCGCCCTTCCATGACGACGGTGAGCACCACGGAAACGGCGATGGCGACGAGGATGCCGACGCACTCGATAAAGTCCCCGTCGCCCGTGCGCACTTCTTTGACGACGTTCACCGCGATGGTGATGATCCAAGCAAAGAAGAGAAGGATGAGCATCGGCTCGGTCGCCGCCTCCCAGATGCGGCGGAACAGGGACTTCTTTTTCCGCTCGGAAAAGGCGTTCCTGCCGTATTTTTCCGCGTTTTCCTGCACCTGCCCCGCAGCCAGCCCCGCATGGGCGTCGGAAGAGAGGGCGCGCACCGCCTCTTCCGCGCTCTTGTCATAAAACTGCAAAACGACCACCTCCGTTTGCGCAAAATAAAAGCCGCGGGCAAACGCCGCGGCCGAAATTCGCCGTAACCATGAGGACAGACTTCGACCATATAAGCGCCATGATGCCGCCATATATGAGTCTCGCAATTTCAGACAAGCCTATATCCTCGCGGATATGAGCTGAAGACTTGCCCCGCACTGCTGCGCCTGCTACTCCCTCACGGAATTTATTTTGCTGTTTTCATCTAAGATTATACCCGCCGCCGCGCCCCTTGTCAAGCGAACGGAGCCCCTTTCCTCCGTCAAAAGTCAACTTTTTTCCACGAGAAAGCCGAGCGCGCGCAGTTTTCCCTCGATCTCGTCGAGCACTTTTTCGCTTTCGGCGCTGACCGTGTGGAAATGGATCCCGCTCGTCACGTTTTTCAGGAGAGCGGAACCGCCCCCTTCGATCCTCTGTAAAAAGGCGTGCGCCTGCGAACGGCTGCCGATGTCCATCCGCGCGGAAAGCGTCCCGTACACGGTATGCCGCACGGACACGTCCTCGACGCGGCCGCCCTCGTCCGCGATGCAAAAAAGTTCGCGCTCGGTATCCGCGTCCGAATGCCGCACCTGAAAGACGCGCGTGCACCGCTTTTCCCCTTCCGACACATAGCCGCGATTGGTGGAGAGGATGTTTGCCCCCTCCGCCCGCAGCAGGGCGACGTCTTGCACGATGACCTGACGGGAAACCCCCAATCTCTCCGCCAGCGCGCTCGCCGTGACCGGCTGCGCCCCCACGGCCGCCGCGATCTGCTTGCGGCGCTCCTCCCCGTTCATAGGCGCTTTCGTCATCGCGGCTGCCCGCCCGTCCCGACGGGATGCAGGTTTTTGAGGGAGACGTCGAGGATGGGCGCCGAATGGGTGAGCGCCCCGCAGGAGACGACGTCAGCGCCGATATCTTTCAGCCTTGACACGTTTTCTGCGGTGACGTTGCCTGAAATTTCGACCAAAGCCCTGCCCGCGATATAGCCGACCGCCGCCCGCATCTCTTCGTCCGTCATGTTGTCGAGCATGATGATGTCCGCGCCCGCCTCGACCGCATCTTTGACCATCTGCAGATCTTCCGCCTCTACTTCGATCTTCATCGTAAAGGGCACGTATGCCCGCGCCGCGGCGACCGCTTCTTTGACGCCGCCCGCCGCGCCGATATGATTGTCTTTGAGCAGCACCGCGTCCGAGAGGTTATAGCGATGATTGCCGCCTCCCCCCGCCCGCACGGCGTACTTTTCGAAAAGGCGCATATTGGGGGTGGTCTTGCGGGTATCCACCAGCCGCAGCCCGCTGCCGGAAAGCAATTTGACCATCGCTGCGGTATAGGTGGCGATGCCGCTCATGCGCTGCAAAAAATTGAGCGCGGTGCGCTCGCCCGTAAGAATGACGCGCATGTCCCCCGACACCCGCGCAAGCAGCTGCCCCTTTTTGACCGCGTCCCCGTCTTTGACAAAAAATTGCGTATGCGTCCCCTCTCCGAGCAACGCAAAGACGCGCGCAAAGACGGGCAGCCCCGCGATGACGCCGTCCTGCTTGCAGAGGAGATCCGCCTCCCCGTACGAATATCCCTCGAGGACGCAGCAGGTGGAGACGTCCTCGTTCGTCACGTCCTCCGCGAGCGCCATGCGGATGAGTTCGTCCGCGCGGACCTTCATGGATATTTCGTCAATCACAATATGCCTCCCTTTCCGCTTCCTCGCGGATCGCCTTCGCGTAATTTTCCTTGATCTCGGCATACCCCGCATACGCCGCGAGATCCGGCCGCGGGGCGCTTCTCTCTTCGTCGAATCCCCGCACGCACATGTCCGCCGCCGCGCGTTCCGCCCAGATCAGACTTTCGAGCAGGGAGTTGCTGGCGAGCCTGTTTTTGCCGTGTACGCCGTTGCAGGCGGTCTCCCCCGCCGCGTACAGGCGGCGCATGCTCGTCCTGCCGTCCGCGTCCACCTTCACCCCGCCCATAAAATAATGCTGCGCGGGAACGACGGGAACGGGATCTTTCAAAACATCGTACCCCTCGTCCAGACAGTGGCGGTAGATGGTGGGAAAATGCTCTTTGACCGTCCTCTCTCCCAGCGGGCGCATATCCAGCCAGACGTGCTCGGTGCCGTCCTTTTGCATCTGCAAACGGATGGAACTGGTGACGATGTCGCGGGGCAGCAATTCGTTGCAGAAGCGGCTGCCGTTTTTATCGAGCAGCACCGCGCCCTCCCCCCGCACCGATTCGGAAATGAGAAAGCGCCTGCCGTGCCTCTCCGAATAGAAAGCGGTCGGATGGATCTGCACATAATCGATGTGTTCGACGCGGACGCCGTTTTTCAGCGCAATGCCGAGCGCGTCCCCCGTCAGGTGACGGTAGTTGGTGGAATTTTCCCACAATCCGCCGACGCCGCCCGTGGCGAGCAAGGAATACGCCGCATACACGGGAAAGACATCGCCGCTCTCGTTTTCGCGCACGACGCCGCCAAAACACACATTGTCCGCAGCGATGACGTCCAACAGTTCGTACCCCTCGGCGATCTGCACATTGGGCAGCGCCCTGACCGCGGCAAGCAGATGCGAAGTGATCTCTTTCCCCGTCACATCGCCATGAAAGAGGATGCGCGGCACGCTGTGCCCCCCTTCTCGGGTGTAACGGAACATGCCCGACTCGTCCCGCGCAAAGCGCACGCCGTAGCCGACCAATTCCTCGATCATCGCGGGAGACGATCGGATCATCAACTCCACGGCGGCGGGATCGTTTTCGTAATGTCCCGCGCGCATAGTATCCTCAAAATATTTTTGATAATCGTCGGGCGAGCGCAGCACGCAGATGCCCCCCTGCGCCAAGAAAGAATCGCTCTCGTCCGCGGCTGCCTTGGTGAGCATCAGCACCCGCCTGTCCGAAGGCAAATGCAGCGCGCAGGCGAGCCCCGCCACGCCCGTGCCCGCGATCAGCACGTCATACCGTTCTTTGATCTTCTCCATGCTTCCCTCACTTTGCCAATGCCAGCATGCGCTCCAGAGAAATGCGCGCCCCCCGCATCAGCGCCTCGTCCATGACGATCTCTCCCCTGCCGCTTTCCAGGCAGCCGCGCACCCCCTCCAGGGTATTGCGCTTCATGTCCGCGCATTGCGGCGTAACGGGATAAAAGGTCATGCGGGGGCACTGCCGCCGCAGCGCCCAAAGCACCCCCGGCTCGGTGCCGACGATCATCTCCCCTTCCCCGCGCCCGCGGGCATAGCCGACGATCTCCGCCGTGCTGCCGACAAAATCGGCGGCGGCGCGCACTTCCGGCGTACATTCGGGATGGACGGCGACGGCGGCATGCGGATGGGCGCGCTTTTCTGCGAGGACGTCCTCCGCCAAGAGGCAGGCGTGCACGGGGCAGTAGCCGCCCGAAAAATAGAATGTCTTTTCGGGCACTTGGCGCGCGACAAAGCCGCCCAGATTTTGATCGGGGATGAAGAGGATGTTTTTTTGCGGCAGGGAGCGCACGATCGCGACCGCGTTCGAAGATGTCACGCACACATCCGCAAGGCATTTGAGCTCCGCCGTGGAATTGATATAGCAGACGACGGCGAGGTCTTTGACCTGCCCGCGCAGCGCCTCGATCTGCGATGCGTCCGCCATGTGCGCCATCGCGCAGTCGGCGGAAAGATCGGGCATGAGCACCCTGCGGGCGGGATTGAGGATCTTGGCGCTCTCCCCCATAAAATGCACGCCGCAAAAGACGATGGTCTGCGCGTCCGTCGCAGCGGCGGCCTTTGCCAAATAAAAGGAATCTCCCACATGGTCGGCGATCGCCTGCACCTCGTCGGGCACATAATAATGGGCGAGGATGACCGCCTTTTCCCGCGCTTTGAGCGCAGCGATCTCTTCTGTCAATGTCATACCGGTTGCAACCTGCCTGTCCTTTATCCGCATTACTATACACAAAAAATTGACATCTGTCAAGACAATGAGGGCGTTTTTTACGATTTGCCCCGCGGCGGAGGCGCCCGCGGATCGCGCAGGCGCTTTTGCCCTGTCCGTTCGTTCCCCCTCCGCCCTATATAAACGCGAGCGATTCCGCGTTTTGGCAAGAACATAGCCGCCGCGGGGATGCCGCGGCGGCTTTGCCAAAAAAATCATGTATCCTTTTCTTTCGTGCGAACGAACAGGCGCAACAGCATGCGCACCGCCTTGGGCGGCTTGACGCAGACGATCTTCAGCATGTCTCTCCTTCCCGTTTGATCTCAAAGACGAAAAGCGTCCCCTCGTCGCAGTCGGCAAAGGCGAGATCGCTCTGCACGATGTTGCTGATGCCGCGGCAGCTGCCCGCCGTCAGCGTCAGATCGCAGAGGGGATACTTCAGCCCTTCACTCTCCATGATATGCGCCGAAAGCCCCACGGGTGCAAGGGAAACGGTCATCCCCCTTTTGCCCGCAAAGACGATCCTGCCCGCCGCGCAGTAGATATCCGCGTACGCCGTCCTCATCACGCACCCGACCTCGCGCAGAAAAGCCGCATACAAGAGCTGCAGGTTGCCGAAAAAATGATCTTCCCGCCTGCCTCCGCCGCCGTAGATCTCGATCTCGCGGCAGCCCTTTCCGATAAGGAGATCGAGGGCGATCTCTCCGTCGGTGAAATTCTTTTCGGCAGGATAAACGACGGAACGGGGAGGCACGTAGCCGAGGGAATCAAAGTCGCCCGCCGTGATGTCGATCTGCACTTTGTCCTTTGCCCAGGCGAGGGCGCCGTCCGCCGCGAGGACGACGTCTCCCGCTCCCTTTTCGATATCGCCGGCGTACGGCTCACCGTTCAAAAGAATGATGCCTTTCAAGTTGCCTCCGTTACAAAGTGCGCAGATCGTGGATGGTCTTTGCCATATCGTCCGATTTAAAGACGGTGTTGCCCGTGACGATGACGTTCGCCCCCGCCTCTTTGACGCGGCGCACATTCTCTTCCGTGATGCCGCCGTCGATCTCGATGTCCTTGGCAATGCCCTGCGCGTCAAAGATGCGCCGCGCCTCCTCCACTTTGGGAAGAACGCCGTCGATAAACCTCTGCCCGCCCAAGCCCGGATAGACGCTCATGATCAGCAGGACGTCGCACAGATCGAGGCAGTCATACACCTCCCGCAGGGACGTGTTCGGATTGACGACCACCCCGCCCCGCGCGCCGCAGTTTTTGATGAGGCGCAGCACGTTTTTGAGATCATCCCCGCACGCCTCGCGATGCACGGTGATGAGGCTTGCCCCCGCCTCCGCAAAAAAGCGCACCTGGTTTTGCGGGTTGACGACCATCAGGTGGGCATCCAGCGGCAGCGACGTATGGCGGCGGATCGCCGCGATCATGTCACAGCCGAAAGTGATCTTGGGCACAAACGTCCCGTCCATCACATCGCAGTGGATCATGTCTGCGCCGCAGCTCTCGAGTTTTTCCACAGCCGCGCCCATCTCCGCGAAGTCCGCCGACAAAACGGAGGGCGCGATCTTGATCAGGTTTTCCATCTTCTCCCCTTCAAAAAAGTCCGTCAATGCAAGCCGCCTCTCTTTGATTTTTTATGATACTATGATAACAGACGCGCGCGCCGTTGTCAATGCTTTGCAAAAAATTCTCCGCCCCTATTCGCCGCGCAGACGGCTCGCGCGCAGCTGCCCGCAGGCGCCGCCGATATCCGCACCCGTCCGCCGCCGCAGCGTCGCGGAGAGCCCGCCCTTTTCGAGCATCCCCAAAAAACGGTACGCCTCCTTTTCGTCCGCGCCCGCAAGCGCCTTTTCCTTCACCTCGTTGAGCCGGATCAGATTGACGTGGCAGGGCCTGCCCTTCAAAAGGGCGATAAGTTTTTCGGCATGCGCTTTGTCGGCATTTTCTCCGTGGATGAGCGAATATTCGAAGATGTACCGCCGCCCCGTCTTTTCGAAATAGCGATCGCACGCTTTTAAAATGTCGGCGATCTTGTACGCCTTGGCGACGGGCATGATGCGGGCGCGCTCGGCGTCGTCCGCATTGTGCAGGGATACGGTCAGATTGACGGGGATGCCTTCCTCCGCGAGCGCGTACATCTTCGGAACGATGCCGCAAGTAGAAAGGGAAATGTTGCGGGGGCTGATGCAAATGCCCCCTTCCGCCGTCACGTTGCGCAAAAAACGGACGACATTGTCATAGTTGTCGAGCGGTTCTCCGCTGCCCATGAGCACGACGTTGGTGACGGCGCGCTTATCGGGCGTACCGCCGTGCAGGGCGTTGACGGCGAGCACTTCGCACAAGATCTCCCCCGCGCTCAGATCGCGGATGAGCCCGTTCAGCCCCGAAGCACAGAAAGCGCAGTTCATGCGACAGCCCACCTGCGTGGAAACACACTGCGTGTTGCCGTATTTATAGCGCATGAACACCCCTTCGATCAAATTGCCGTCTGCCAGTTCGAAGAGGTATTTTTCCGTTCCGTCCGCGGATGTCAGCGTCTCGGCGATGCGCACCGGCTCGTCCTCGAAGCGCCGCAAAAGGCTCTCTTTAAAGCGGTTGGGAAGATCGGTGATCGCGGAAATTTTTCTGCCCTGCATCAGCCCGTGCCAAAGCTGCCCCGCACGGAAGGCTTTTTCTCCCTCCTTTGCGACGAGCGCGGAAAGTTCCGCAAAGGTCAGATCCTGGATGATCTCTTTCATTCTCTCCTCATCTTGCAAAAGTAAAAGCCCGCCCCCTGCGATACCGGCGGCAGAAATTGGATGCCGTAGCGGGTGTCGAGATGCGAAAGGGGGCTGTCCGCCCGTTCGGGGACAAAATCCGCCGCCCCGGCGAGGAAGGCGCCGACCGTGCCGTCGTTCTCTTCGGGAAAGACGGAACAGGTGGAATAATACAGGCAGCCGCCCCTTTTGACATAACGCGCGCACGCCCGCAGGATGGCGCGCTGCTTTTCCGCCAGCGCGGCGATGTCCGCCTCTTTGCGGAAAAATTTGATATCCGGATCGTCCGCGGCGACCCCGTATCCCGTACAGGGTGCGTCCACGAGGACGGCGTCGAATTTTTCCGTATACGTATCGTCAAAGACGGACGAATCGCGGCAGACGACGGCAATATTCTCCCTATGCATCCTCGCCGCATAGCTTCGGATGAGCGCGGCGCGGTGCGGATGCAGCTCGAAGGCGGTCACCTCGTTACATTTTTCGGACAGCAGCACGCTTTTGCCGCCGGGCGCGGCGCAGGCATCGAGCAGGCGCCCGCACGGTTCCACGGCGGCGGCGACGGCGACGGAGCCGACCGACTGAAAGGTATACTCCCCCGCATCGTACCCCTCGTCCCTGCGAAAGGCACGCATGACGAACGTATCGGCAAAGGGCGTCCGCTCGTGTTCCGCGCCCGCAAGGTACCGCCGCATCTTCTCTTCATCGCAGGCAAAACGCACCGTGACCCCCTCCGCGCGGTACAGAGCGATCTCTTCCGCGCGCTCCTTGCCGTACGCGCCGACGAGGCGCGAAAGGGCAAAGGCGGGATAAGAAGCGCGCACGGAAAGCGCGGCGAGCGCATCCTCCGGCAGGCGCACCCCGTTCACGTCGAACGCGCGCAGGAAGGCGTTGACAAAGCCCGCCGCTCCCCCTTTGCCCAATTTTTTGACGAGAGAAACGGCGCTGTCCGTGACCATGTACCTCTTTCTTTCCATGAACAAGAGAAGATACAGGGCGATCTTGAGCACGATGCGCACGGGCAGCTTGGGGTTTTTGGGAGCAAAGGCGCGGATACAATATCCGAGATACAGATCGTTTTCCATGACGCCGTAGACGATCTTGACCGTGCGGGCGCGGTTTGCCTCCTCGATCGGCGTATCGGCGATCGCCTGCTTGAGATAGGCGCCGCTTCCGTATACTTTGCCGAGGATCTGATAAGGGTCGGCGAGCGGATTTGTCATTCTCTCTCCTTTGTAAACACATCCCCCGCGGATACCTTTCTGCCGTTGACGAAATCGGCGGCGCGCATCCGTTTGCCCCCTTCCGGCTGCAACTCCTCAATGCGCACGCAGCCCCTTCCCGCGGCGACATAGACGCCCGTCCTGTCCGCGCGCACCACCGTGCCGGGCGTACCGGAACCTTCACAGGGTTCCGCGAAATAAAAATTGACGAGCTTTCCGCCCAGATACGCGTAGGCGAGGGGCGAAGGGCTCATCGCGCGGATCAGGCAGCAGATCCGCTCCGCGGGCTGAGAAAAGTCGACGAGGCATTCCTCTTTTTTGATCTTTTTACACAACGTCGCATGCGCTTCGTCCTGTTTATGCAGAGACGCCTGCCCGCATTCGAGCAAACGCAGCGCCTTGCAGATACACGACGCCCCCAGGACGGACAGCCTTTCGGAGAGAGTGCCCGACGTATCTTGCGGCAAGACCTCTTCCCGTTCGGAAAGGAGAACGTTCCCCGTATCCAATCCGAGTTCCGTCTTCATGACGGTCACGCCCGTCTCCCTGTCCCCCGCCAGAACGGCGTGCTGGATGGGAGACGCGCCGCGCCAGCAGGGCAGGAGAGACGCATGGATATTATATACCCCCAACGGGAAGGCGTCCAGCACATCCTGCGTCAGGATCTGCCCGTAGGCGCAGGTGACCATGACGTCCGCGCCGAGCGCGCGGAGCTCTTCGATATGCTTCCCGATCTTGTCGAACGTCAAAACGTTCAGCCCCCGTTCCTGCGCATACTTTTTGAGCGGCGTAGGCGTGAGCACCGCCCTGCGCCCCGCGGGTCTGTCCGGCTGAGTGACGACGGCGAGCACGGAAAAGCCCTCCGCCAATATGCTTTGCAGGGGCGCGACGGAAAATTCGGGCGCGCCCGCGTAGACGATCTTCATATCCTTCAATCCTTTACCGTCTCCACGCGTTCGGCGCGGTCGGTATATAAAATGCCGTCGAGGTGGTCGAGTTCGTGGCAGACGGCGCGCGCGAAAAACCCGCGCGCGACCAGTTTTTTGCGCTTGCCGTTCCTGTCGGAATATTCAGCTTTGACGACGAGCGGGCGGGAAACGACGCCTCGCTTGCCGCGCACCGAAAGACAGCCCTCATATCCGCGCTGTTCCCCTTTCGCCTCCGTAATGACGGGATTGATCAGTTCGTAAAAGCCCTCTTTGACGTCGACGACGACGGCGCGGCGCAAGATCCCCACCTGCGGCGCGGCGAGCCCCGCCCCCTCCTCTTTGCGGACGGTCTCCTTCATGTCGTCCAAAAGCTGCCACAATTTTTCGTCAAAGACGGTCACTTCAAAACACTTTTTCCGCAGGATCTCGTCGCCGGCCTGCACCACGTTGCGAATTGCCATTTTTTATCTCCTTCTGCCCGAAAGGCATCTGCATTACGAAAGGTTGTTCGGATCCTCTTCCACGCTGACCGAGACCCCGCGCGAGGCATGCGGCAGCGCGCGGGCATAGATCTCGGGAAGCAGCGCGCCGCCGCGCACCCGCATGAGCACCTGATAGCGGAATCGGTTTTGGATGCGCTTGACGGGCGCGCGCATCTTGTTGAAAAAGAGAAATTCTTCCCGGTGCGCGTCGTACAGTTCCGCGAGGGAAAACCACACCTTCTTCAAAACATCGAGCGCTCTGCCGTCCTCTTCCGCCGTAACGAGCACCCGCACGATCTTGGCAAAGGGCGGAAACGCCGTCGCTTTGCGCAGCGCCGTCTCGTGCTCGAAAAACCCCTTATAATCGTTGTTCACGGCAAAGCGGAGGATATAATTTTCAGGATCGTACGTCTGCAGGACGACTTTGCCCGCTTCATCCGCCCTGCCGCTGCGTCCGGACACCTGCGTGACGAGCTGAAAGGTGCGCTCCCCGCTCCTGTAATCGGAGAAGTGCAAACTCATATCCGCGTCGAGGATGCCGACCAGCGTCACGGCGGGAAAATCGTGACCCTTTGCCACCATCTGCGTGCCGACGAGGATATCCGCCTCCCGCGCGGCGAACGCCTTCAAAATTTTATAGTGCCCCTCTTTGCCCGAAGTCGTATCGTTGTCCATGCGCAGGATGCGCGCGGACGGGTACATCTTTTTGAGTTCGCCGACCACTTTCTGCGTGCCCGTGCCCGTATAATTGAGATGGATGCTGCCGCAGGCGGGGCAAGCGGAAAGCATATGATACCGCGCGCCGCAATAATGGCATTTGAGGCAGTCCTCCTCGCTGTGATAGGTGAGCGATACGTCGCAGGAAGCGCACTTGGCGACGTAGCCGCATTCGCGGCAGATGACGCTCTGCGCAAACCCCCTCCGGTTGATAAAGACGATCGACTGTTTTCCCCGCGCAAGGCAGTCGGAAAGTTCTTCCCGCAGCACCGCCGAAAAGGCGGAGTTGTTGCCGCGCCGCACTTCCCTCCGCATATCCGCGATCACGATCTCCGGCATGGGACGGGCGTGGATGCGTTCGGGCAGCTCCAAAAGTTCGTACTCCCCTTCCTTCCCTTTCAGGTAGCTCTCCACGGAGGGGGTGGCGCTGCCCAGGATCAGTTTACAGCCGTTATATTCGGCGCGCCGCCGCGCGATCTCGTCCGTGCGGTAACGCGGGTTCGTCTCGCTCACGTAGCTTTGGTCGTGCTCCTCGTCCATGACGATGACGCCCACATTTTCCACGGGCGCGAACACGGCGCTGCGCGCGCCGATGGCGATCTTTGCCTCCCCCGTCCTGAGCCGCCACCATTCGTCGAAGCGTTCCCCCGCCGAAAGCCCGCTGTGCAGGATGGCGGCGCTCTCGCCGAAGCGGGCGCGCAGCTGTTTGAACATCTGCGGCGTCAAAGCGATCTCGGGGACGAGAAAGAGCGCGCTCTTGCCGCGGCGCAGCGCGTCGGCGATCAGCGTGAGATAGATCTCCGTCTTGCCGCTGCCCGTGACCCCGTGCAAGAGCTGTACCGTCTTTTGCGAACGCGCGATGCCTGCGAGCACCTCCTTTTGCGCTTCCGTCAGGGGATGTTCTGCCGCGGACGGCGAAAGCCCCGCATACGGAGAACGGACGACCCGCTCCTTTTCCAACCGCAGCGCCCCTTTTTTGACGAGTTCTGCCGCCGCCTGCCCGAATTTTTCGCGCAAGGCGGTATAATCTTCCCTGCCGCGTTCCTTCATATAGGAGAGGGCGGCAGCCTGCGTCTTGGCGCGGGAAGAGACCGCGATCTCCTCCGCAAAGACGGCGACGTTTTTATACAGTTCGCGTACGGTGCCCGTACGCATCTCCACGGGCAGGAACAGCCGCAGCACGAGTACTTTCGGGCAATGATACCGCGCGGCGATCTCCTCGACGAGGCGCAGGCATTCTTCCGTGAGCGCGGGCGGCTCGTCCGCGACGGCAAAAACGTCCTTCAGCTTGGCTGCGTCATACTCGCTCCCCTCTTTCAGGCGCATGACAAAGCCGTCCACCACGCGGCTGCCGAAGGGCACCTTGACGCGGCAGCCGGCCGTAACGCCCTCGGCGGCGCGGTATTCAAATATTTTGTCCACCTCACTGTGGGCAATGTCTACGATCACTTCCGCCGTCATTGGTTTCCCCGATAAAAAACAGAAAGCCCCGAGAAACTTTCGGAGCGTCCTTTCTGCCGCATTTTCCGCAAAAGCGAAAAATTCAGTCTTTGGTCATGTGCAGGGTGCCGTTTTCGATCTCCTGGCAGGCAAGGGCGATCTCCTTGACGTTGCCCGGAAGTTCATGGATGCCCTGGCTCTGCTCCTGGTCGATGATCTGGCGCGCGCGCTTCGCCACGACCACGCAGAGCGCATAGCGGGACGCAGGATGCTCTTTCGTCCCCAATTTTTCTACGAGACTGTCTACGGAAGGCTGATTGATCATGTTGTACCTCCAAAAAAGTTTTCACGAAAGATCTCTCGTTCGGAAAAAGATCTCCGCGATCTTAAGGGCGCCGCCCTTTGCGGCGCGCTTCGGCGCGCCTTTTTTCACCCGCGTGAGCCGCACTGTGCTGCAAACCGATGCGTTATTATTCTACGTTCTGGATCTGTTCGCGCACCTTTTCGATCTCGTTTTTCAGCGCAAGGCCGCAGTTCGTCACCGCCAGATCGTTGCTCTTGGAACAGACGGTGTTCGCCTCACGGTTGAATTCCTGTACGAGGAAGTCGAGCTTCCTGCCGACGCGTTCTTCCCGGCAAATGGAGCGGAACTGTGCGATATGCGACCGCAGGCGGGTCAACTCTTCGTCGATGTTGGATTTGTCCGCAAAGACGGCGACTTCCGTCAGGAGGCGCCCCTCGTCCAGATCCACGCCGGACAAGATCTCCTGCATGCGCTCTTCCAGCCGCCTGCGGTATTCCGCCGCAACTGCGGGAGCGCGCGCCGAAATATCGCCGACCAGCTTTTCGATGGCGTCCATGCGGGAGAGCATATCCTCCGCCAATTTTTTGCCCTCTTTCAAGCGCATCGCGTTGAGGTTGTCGAGGGCGGCATCCAGCGCCGAGACGAGGGCGGAGACGAGCGCTTCGTCCGCGCTGCTCACCTCCTCCTGCCGCACGACGTCCGGACATTTGATGAGCGCGTTAAGGGTGAAATCGTCTGTAAGCCGAGGAAATCTTTCCCGCAGGATGGCCGCCGCCCCCGCCCAGCTTTCCGCCGCGGGAAGGTCGACGTACAGATCCTTCGCCTTTTCGCGTTTGTCGATGAGGTTAATATAGATGTCGGCATGCCCGCGCGTCAGTTTTTTGCGCACCGCGGTGCGGATCACTTCCTCATACGCGTTGAAGATGCGGGGGCTTTTGACGGCGATGTCGAGATAGCGGTTGTTGACCGTCTTGATCTCCACCGTCATGTCGATCCCTTCCGCCTTATATTCCCCTTTTCCGTAGCCGGTCATGCTGAACATGATAGCCCTCCGCGGCGCCCGGCGCGCCCAAACGATTTTCGCCCCCTATTATAGCAGATGTCTGAAAATTTTTCAACTGTTTTTAGGCGTGCCGCCGAGCAGCGCCTCAAATTCCTCTTCGCCGATGACGCGGATGCCGAGCGCCTGCGCTTTGTCCAGCTTGCTGCCCGCGCTCTCCCCCGCGACGACGAGCGTCGTCTTTTGCGTGACGGCGCTCTGGCAGATGCCGCCCGCCGCTTCGATCAATTTTTGCGCCTCGCTGCGCTTATAGCGGGCAAGAGTGCCCGTCAGCACCACGTTTTGTCCTGAAAACACGCCGACGTTTTCCGCTTTTTTGACAAACGGCTGCACTCCCGCCGCCAACAGCCTTTCGATCTCTCGGCGGTTTTCTTCGTCGGCAAAATACCCGACGATGTCCGCCGCCGTCTTATCGCCGATGTTTTCCATCGCCACGAGCGACGATCCGTCCGCCTTTTCGAGCGCCTCGACGCTGCCGAAGGTGCGGGCAAGGTCTTTGGAGGCGACCCTCCCCACGCCCGCGATGCCGAGGGCGAACAAAAACCTGTCGAGGGGCACGCGCTTGCTCTTTTCGAGAGAAGAGAGGAGGTTTTCCGTCTTTTTTTCGCCGAATCCTTCCAATGCGGACAATGTTTTCCCGTCCAACCGGTAAAGGTCGGAAAAGCGCCGCACGCCCGACTCGTCATAGAGCTGCGCCGCCGTCATCTCCGAAAATCCCTCGATATCCATCGCGTTTTTGCTCGCAAAATTGGCGAGCGCGGCGACCACGCGCGGGCGGCACTGCCGGTTCGTGCAAAACAGGTTCGCGCCCTCTTCCGTGAGCGGCTGCCCGCAATAGGGACAGACTTCCGGCCTTTCGATCTCAACACTGTCGCCCGTATGCTCGATCGCCCTCAAAATTTCAGGGATGACCTCGTTGCTGCGGCGGATGAGCACTTTGCTCCCCTTACGGATATCCTTGCGGCGGATATCGCCGAGGTTGTTTAAGGTGGCGCGGCGCACCGTTGCCCCGCCCAGTTCGACGGGCGCAACGTGCGCAAGCGGCGTCAGTTTGCCCGTCCTGCCCACCTGCCAGGTGACTTTTTTGACGGTGGTGACCGCCTCTTCCGCCTCAAACTTAAAGGCGATCGCCCAGCGGGGGAATTTGTCGGTATACCCCATCGCCTCGCGCACGGCGTATTCGTTGACTTTAATGACCGCGCCGTCCGTCAGCACGTCGATCTTTTTGCGGTCGACGTCGATCTCGGCGACGGCGTCGAACACCTCCTCCGGCGTACGGCAAAGGCGGGGAGGTGCGAACGTCTTGAACCCTTCCCTGCATAAAAAAGCGAACGCCTCTTCCTGCGAGGAGACGCCCCCCTCCGACATATAATTGATGTCGTAAAAAAAGATCTCCGGCTTTCTCGCTGCGGTCACGGCGGGATCGAGGTTCCGCACGGCGCCCGCCGCGGCGTTGCGCGCATTTTTCAGCGGCTCCGCCGCCGTCTTGTTGTATTCTTCCAATACGGAGAGGCGGATGACCGTCTCGCCCCGCACTTCGAGCGTCCCCTTGTAGCCGATGGAAAGGGGAAAACTTTTGATGGTCAGCGCCTGCGCCGTCACATCCTCGCCGACGGCGCCGTTGCCGCGCGTCGTTGCCCGCACAAAATAGCCGTCTCGATAGGTGAGACAGATGGTCAGCCCGTCGAATTTATATTCGACGGCATACGTCGCCGCGCCCGCCTTGCCGACGCGGGTAAAAAATGCGCTCAGTTCGTCCTCGGTGACCGCCTTGTCGAGGGAATACAGCCGCGCGATATGTTCGTGGCGGGCGAACCCCTTGACGGGTTCTCCCCCCACGCGGCGGGTGGGCGAATCGGGCAGGCGCACGCCTTCATCCGCCTCCATCTCTTTAAGTTCATCGTACAGCCTGTCGTATTCCGCATCGGAAACGGTCGGCGCGTCGAGCACATAATATTCGTAAGCGTATCTGTTCAGCGTATCCACAAGGGCGCGCATCTTATCCATAGTTTCCTCCGAACGGGCGCAAAAACCGGCAGCGCCCGCAAAATAACGTACAGATCACAGGATCGTGAGGGGGGCAAGCTGGGCGGAGAGCGCCTTGATGCCCAATCCCGGAAAGCTGACGCTGACCACCAGCGCGCTCCCCTGCCCCTTGGTGCCGACGATCATCCCCTCGCCGAATTTGGGATGACGCACTTTGACGCCCGCCTTAAAGGCGGCATAATCTTTTTCTCCGCCCGCCGCGGGGCGCGGCGCCTGCCGGTTGTACCCGTCCGCCGCGCGGAAGACGGGCGCGGAAGGGGCGGGCTCCGGCGGCAGGTCGCTGTGATAGCCGTATTCTTCTTCCTCCGTGCGCTCCCTCGAAAAGCGCCTTCCGTAGGAAGAATACCCCGCATAGCCGCCGCGGGAGGGATAGCCGTCGGACGCCCGCCGCGCGTGCTCTTCGTACGGGGAACGGGGCGCGGGGACGTCGAGCACGGAAGAAAGTTCCCCGATAAAGCGGGAAGGCACGGTCATTTCGCGCTTGCCGTAGAGGTAACGGCTTTTGGAGCGGGTGAAAAACAACCGCTCTCGCGCGCGCGTGATGGCGACGTACATCAGCCGCCGTTCCTCTTCCAGGTCGTCCTTGTCGTACGCCGCGCGGGAAACGGGCATGATGTTTTCTTCCATGCCGACGAGAAAGACCGCCTTGAACTCCAGCCCTTTGACGGAATGGATGGTGGCGAGGGTCACATAGTCGCTCTCGTCCATCTCATCCGTGTCCGAACTGAGGGTCACCTGATTGAGAAAGTCGGCGAGGGTCGCCCCCTTGTTCAATTTACAAAATTCGTCCACGGAATTGACGAATTCGTCGATGTTCGCCTTTTTGTTGATGCTCTCGTCCGAATCGTCCGCATACATGGAGAGGATGCCGCTGTCGTTGATGACGTCGCGGACGAGTTCGTCCGCGCCCGCCTCCGCTCCTTTGACGACCAGATTTTTGAGCAGCTTGCCGAACGCCTTGACCTTCCCGCGGCTGCCGTCGTTCAGGGGCAGTTCATCCACATCGAGGATGGCGTCATAGACGGAAAGGCCCGTCTGTACGGCGTATCCTTCCAACGTCTCCGCCGTCTTGGCGCCGATGCCCCGCTTGGGCACGTTGATGACGCGCAGCACCGCCTCGCTGTCGAAGGGATTGTTGATGATGCGAAGGTACGCCAAAATATCTTTGATCTCGCGGCGTTCATAGAAGCGGAAGCCGCCGAACACCTTAAAAGGGATGTTATACTTGGCAAATTCCTGCTCGAAGGAACGGGTGAGGGCGTTGATGCGCATGAGCACCGCCACGTCGGAAAAATCGTACCCCTGCCGCATGAGATCGGAGATGGCGCGCGCGGCGTAGAGCGCTTCGTCCGCCTCCGTCTCTGCCTGAAAATATTCCGCCTTTACCCCCTCGCCGCTCTCCGTCCAAAGCTGTTTGTCCTTGCGCCTGCCGTTGTTTTTGATGATCGTATTGGCGAGCTGCAAGATATTTTTTGTGGAACGGTAATTTTGCTCGAGCTTATACACCTTCGCCCCCCGAAAATCCCGCTCGAAGCCGAGGATGTTTTCGATCTTCGCCCCCCGCCAGCCGTAGATGCTCTGATCGTCGTCTCCCACGCAAAAGATGTTGCCGTGCACCGTGGCGAGCAGGCGCACGATCTCGTACTGCACGCCGTTGGTATCCTGAAATTCATCGACGTGGATATAGCGGAATCTGCCCGAAAGGTATTCGAGCGCCTCTTTATCCTCCTCCAGCAGGCGCAGCGTCTCGATGAGCAGGTCATCGAAGTCGAGGGCGTTATATGCCTTCAGATGATCGCAATAGGCGGCATAGACGCGCACGATGTCTGCGATGCCGCGCACCTGCCCGTTTTCGGCGGCGTATTCCTGAGGGGACAGCCCCAGCATCTTGGCGTTGGCGATGTGAAATTTGACGTTTTTCAGCAGTTTTTCGTCGTTGAATCCACATTCGGCGAAGGATTTTTTGATGACGTTGGCGCGCTCCGTCTCGCTGTAGATGGAAAAGTTTTTGTTGTAACCTCTGCGCTCGGCATAGCGGCGCAGGATGCGCACGCACATGCTGTGGATGGTGCAGATCCACATGCTTTCCGCCCCGTCCACCATGCGAGAAAGGCGCTCCTTCATCTCCTTTGCCGCCTTGTTGGTAAAGGTGATGGCGAGGATGGAGGAAGGGAACACCCCCTTCTCCTCCACGAGATAGGCGATGCGCGAGGTCAAGACGCGCGTCTTGCCGCTGCCCGCGCCCGCCAGCACCAGCACGGCGCCCTCGGTATCCAATACCGGCTTGATCTGTTCTGCGTTGAGTTTGTCTAAGATCCTGTCCATCCTTCTCTTCCGTATGCGCGCAAACCGCGCGCCGCAAATTCGTTCCCTATCATCATATCACATTTTGGCGCGGACGGCAAGCATTCGAAGCGGCGGGCGCAAAAAGACATGCAAACGAACGTTTAGCCGTGCCGCTCGAACTCCTGCTCGCGGCGGAAGCGCTCGAGCGCTCTCAAGTAGCGCTCGGAAAGGCGCAGGGTATAGCGCTGCCTGTCCTCATAGCCGAGTTTGGCAAACTCTTCCCGGTCGGTGAGCCTGCCGATCGCGTCGCTCACTTCCCCTTCCGCCAGCAAAAGCGCCTTGACTTTTTCGTAAAAGGCGTCGTCCTCCCCGCCCTTGATCGTGTAGGTGACCTTGCCCGCAAAATAGCGTTCCACCTTGCTCTCGTTCAGCCCTTCCTCCTTTGCGCGCGCAAGATTGCCCGCCAGATCCTCGCGGTAATGTTCCCAAAAGCCGCTCTTGAGCCTCGCCTTCGCTTCCCGCGCCACACTGCGGAAATTTTTTTCTTCGACCTTCGGCATATACCCTCCTTCCTGCGGAAAAACCGCCCCTTTTCGGCAAATTTCGCACAAACAAAAAGCCCGTTATCTCGCAATAACAGGCTTTTGTATCGATCTGTTCAGTTTTTGTTGCTTCTCTTCCTCGCCGCTTCCGACTTTTTCTTTTTTCTCACGGAAGGCTTCTCGTAATGTTCTTTACGGCGAAGATCTCCGATGATACCGTCGCGGGAGCACTTTCTCTTAAAACGGCGCAGCGCGCTGTCAATCGATTCGTTTTCTCCGACTCTGACCGTGGACATGCCTTTTCAACCCTCCTTCGCCTGACGCATTTCGTTTAACGGTACTATTTTATCTGAAACGGAAAAAATTGTCAAGCCATTTTCCGCGCATTTTCGGCGAGAGTGAAATTTTCTCTCCCCGCGCCGGCAAAAAAGGCTCAAAGCAGCTTTTCTCCCAAGTCCTGCCCGCCCAAGATATGGATGTGCAGATGGAACACCGTCTGCCCGGCGTCTTTCCCCTGGTTGACGATGAGGCGGTAGCCGCCGTCCAAGCCGAGCCGCCCTGCGATGTCCGGGATCTTCATCAGGCATTTTTTGAGGACTTCCGCCTGCGCCCCGTCCATCTCCGCAAGGGTCGCAAAGTGCGTCTTGGGCACGCACAGGCAGTGCACCTTTGCCTGCGGCCGGATGTCGCGGAACACGAGCATATCCTCGTCCTCATACACCTTGTCCGAGGGGATCTCCCCCGCGGCGATCTTGCAAAAAATACAGTTTTCCATCTTATCTTTCTCCTTTTTCATCGATATGTTCGGCGAGAAGCCCGTCTTTGAACGGCAGGCCCGCGCGCACGCGGATCCTCCCCCGCGCCCCGCCCGCGAGGTACAGGCGGATATAATTCTGCGAATATCCCTCGCAATAGCCGTCCTTCTCCTCTTCGGGCACAAATTCCAAAATTTTGCCGATAAATTTTTGCTCGTATTCCCCTTTCAGCCGCGCCGCCAGCGACAACAGCCTGTGCAGGCGCCCGCTTTTGACGGCAGGCGGGATCTCACGCATTTTGGCGGCGACGGTACCCGTCCTGCGGCTGTACGGAAAGCAATGCACGGCGGCAAAACCGATCTCTTCCGCAAAGGCGAGCGTCTCTTCGAAATCTTCTTCCGTTTCGGAAGGAAAACCCGCGATGATGTCCGTCGTGACCGCCGCGTCCGGAAAATACCGGCGGATGAGCGCGACGCGCGCGCGGTAGTCGTCCTTGGTATAGTGGCGGTTCATCTTTTTGAGCACCGCTTCCGCCCCGCTCTGCAAAGACAGATGAAAATGCGGAGCAAAATGCCGCACTTCCGCCGCCGCCTCCAGCAATCTTTCGCCGACGGCGCCCACTTCGAGCGAGCCGAGGCGGATGCGGCAGTCCGCGCCTTTGACCGCCAAAAGCAGGTCGGCAAGCCCCTTGCCGCCGTCGTCGTAAGAAGAGATGTCGATGCCCGTGATCACCGCTTCCGCCGCCCCGCATGCCAAGATCTCCGCCGCCGCGCTCGCAAGCGGGCGGGAACGGCTCCTGCCCCGCAGGTACGGAATGATGCAATAGGAGCAAAAATTGTTGCATCCGTCCTGGATCTTGACGAACGCGCGCGATTTGAAGGACTTCGGAGGGGGCAGTTCGCCGTATGCGCGGTCGTCCCCGTCGATAAACACGCCTTCTTCACCCAGCAGCCCTAAGATTTTTTCCTTCCGGCGCGCGCCCGTGACGACGGTCACGTTCTCTTTCTGCATAAACGCCGCGGGCGCCCGTTCGGAGGCACAGCCGCAGACGTAGATCTTTGCCTGCGGGCTGACCTTGCGGATGCGCGCGACCGCCTGACGGGATTTTTTTTCCGCTTCGGCGGTGACGGCGCAGGTATTGAGGATATAGATGTCCGCGGGAGACAGCCCTTCGGCGACTTCATATCCCATCCGCGCCAACCCTTCCATGAGGGAGTTGCTCTCGCAGCCGTTGACCTTACAGCCGAGCGTAAAAACGCATGCCTTCATCCGAGTTCCCCCAATGCGAACATGACGACGGACGTCAGGGCGATCGCCGCCGTCTCCGCGCGCAGGATACGCCTGCCGAGGGTGACGCCCGCAAAGCCCGCCGCGCGCGCCGCGGCAAATTCCTCCTCGGTAAAACCCCCTTCGCTGCCGACCGCGAGCGCCGTGTCCGCCTTGAGAGACGCGAGGGATACGTCGCTCTTTTCGGCAAATTCACAGGCAAACAACTTGTTCGCATACCCCTCGCAGGAGGCGAGCGCCGAAGCGAGATCCGCATGATAGGTGACGGCAGGCGCGCAGGCGCGCAGGCATTGCTTCGCCGCCTCGCGCGCGACCTTTTGCAGCCTTTCCAACTTGTTTTCGTTCATATAGGCGGAAGAGTAGCGGCTGCAAAAGACGCCGATCTCCGCCACGCCCAACTCGGTCGCCTTTTGCACGGCGAACTCCGTCTTGTCCCCTTTGAGCGCACCGATCAGCAGGCGCACGCGCGTCCTCGGCTCCTTGTCGGAAGGGCGGCTGCCCGTCACATGGCAAAAGAGCGCCCCCTTTTCCGCGCGGCAGACGACGGCGTCATATTCCCTTCCGCTGCCGTCCAAAAGGACGATCTCGTCCCCGACGCCGAGGCGCAGGACGTTCTTCGCATGGGCGTATTCCTCGCCCGTGAGCGCCGTCTCCGGCGAGATGCTGCGGACAAAAAAGTGACGTACCGTCATGTTACCTCCGCATCGCGAGCGCGAACCATTCTCCCTTGCGCCGCTCTTCCAGCAGGGTCAGCCCCTTGACGGCATACGCCTCCTTGACCTGCCGCAGTTTGCTTTCGATGATGCCGCTCAAGATCAGCGTGCCGCCCTCCCGCAGATTTCGGGGGATGCTCTCCGCAAGGCGGCAGAGGATATCGGCGGTGATGTTCGCCAGCATCAGATCCCCTTTGACGTCCGACTTTTCGAGAAGGTCGGAAAGGGCGATCCGCGTCCTGTCCGCGGTGCCGTTTTTTTCGCTGTTGTGCCCCGCGCTCTGCACGGCGACGTAGTCGATGTCCGTCAGATAGGCAAACCCCGCCCCCAGTTTAACGGCGGCGATGCCGAGTATGCCGCTGCCGCAGCCGACGTCGATGACGGTATCCCCCGCCCGCAGATATTTTTGCAGGAGTTCGAGGCACATCGAAGTCGTCTCGTGCTCGCCCGTTCCGAACGCCATGTTGGAATCGAGGCGGATGACGGTCTCCTCCGGCTTTCTTTCGTAAGCGATCCATTCCGGACAGACGACCACCTTTTCGCCGATATGGAGAGGGCGGAAATGCTTTTTCCAGATGTCGATCCAGTCGTCCCCGTCCACCTCCCTGCTGCCCGTTTCGAGGGAGCCGAGGCGGAATATCCCCTCGCTGCGCACGCGCAAAGCGTCCAGTTCCCCGCGGATGGCGGAGATCTTTTCCTCCGCGATCTCTGCGGGCAAAAAGCACTTGACGAGCACGTCCCCGCCTGCACGCGCGGCGAGGCCGTCGTCCATGTAATCCCAATAGGTGCGCTTGTCCCTCTGCAGAGCGATGACGTCGTTGACGTCGGAAATGGCGACGCCATATACCGTATGATCCCACAAGACGTCGGCGACCAGCTCGCTGCCCTCCGTGGTGGTATGTACGGTCAATTCGATAAACTTCATGATAAACCTCTCTGCGCCGCCCGTTACGGGCGGCGCGGCGACGTGCGGCTATATTCTTGCGGAGGCCGCCGTTTCCGCGGCGTCCTCCACGAATTTAACGGGGTTGTTTTCGTACAGCATCCCCAAAAAGGATCCCTCTATCTTGGCGAGGATATCCTGCGCGAACGACGTCGCCTCAAAGATCTTGAGAACGCCGAAAAAGAGCAGGACGAGCAGAAAGACCGCCGCCACCGTCAGCACCATGCCGAGCACGCGGTTGGCGGCGCGCACGGCGGGGTTGGAAAGGGAAAAGATGCCCGCGATCGCTTTGACCAAAAGGATGCGCACAAGCTGCACGGCAAAAAAGAGCACGACGTAATAGAGGATCTTTTCCAAATGCAGTTTTCCCAAAAAAGACCAAACATCCGCCATCGCCCCGTTGACACGTGCCAGCCAAGAGGAAACGGCGGGGATACCCGCGATCATCCCGCCGAATGTCGCGCAGAACAGGACGGACAGGACAAATCCGAAGATCCCCCCCGTAAAAAAGCGCAGCGTGCGCGCGAAACCAAACGCGAGCCCCAATCCCGCCAAACCGATCGCCGCAAGGACGGTCACGGCGTTGAGGGTCGTAAGCATATCCTTTCTCCTTGTCTTTTGCCTCCCGCAGGGGGACGGCAACGATTATCGACATGAACGCGGCGGTCTATTCCCGCGCGCAAGATCAAAATCCGTAAAGATCCTTCGTGCCGAACTCCGGCTCGCAAGTCATGTTCAGCCCAAGTTTGCGCACATAGCGCATATCCGACTCCGGCAGGATCCCGGAAGCGTGCGCTTCCGCGCCGCGCAGCCGCACGAGCATATCCATCGCCTGCTCTGCGACGGGATTGGTCGCCGCGCAGATGGAGAGCGCGCTCAGCACGTCGCCGAGGTTGAGTTTGACCTTGTCTTCGCATAAGACTTCCTTTTTCAATTTGATGATCGGCGCGAGCACGATGGGCGAAAGCAGCAGCATATCGTCGCGGATGGAGGAAAGAGACTTGATCGCGTTGAGCACGGCGGAAGAGCAGGCGCTCATCAGCTTGCTCGAGCGGCCCGTCACCGTCTCGCCGTTTTCCAGTTGTATCGCGACGGCGGTGCTGCCGCATTTTTCCGCCTTGGCGAGGGCGGGCGCGATGACCGCGCGCTCTTCGGGCAGGATCTTGTTTTGGTTCATGAGCAGGCGGATGCGCTCTACGGCGTCCGCCGTGCCGTTGCCCGTCTTGTAGTCGCAGGCGGCCTTATAATAGCGGCGGATGACCTCCTGGCGGGCCGCTTCACGGCAGGCGCCGTCGTCGACGATGGCAAACCCCGCCATGTTCACCCCCATGTCCGTCGGGGAATGATAGATGGATTCGTCCCCCGTGATCTTGGTCAAGATCGACTTGACGATGGGAAAACACTCGATATCGCGGTTATAATTGACGGTCGTCTCGCCGTATGTTTCGAGGTGGTACGGGTCGATCATGTTGATGTCGCCGAGATCGGCGGTCGCTGCCTCGTAGGCGACGTTGACGGGATGGCGCAGGGGCAGATTCCAGACAGGAAAGGTCTCGAATTTGGCGTATCCCGCGCGCACGCCGCGCCGATACTCGTGATAGAGCTGCGAAAGGCAGGTGGCGAGCTTGCCGCTGCCCGGCCCCGGCGCCGTTACGACGACGAGGGGCTTTTCCGTCTCGATATAGGGATTGGCGCCATAACCTTCGTCCGAGACGATGACGTCCACATCCGTCGGATATCCCTTCGTCTTATGATGGATATAGGTGCGCAGCCCGTGGCGGTTGAGCTTGTTGATAAACTTGTCTGCCGCCGTCTGGCCCTGATACTGGGTGACAACCACGCTGTTCATGTTCAGGCCCAGCGCGCGGATCTTGTCGATGAGGCGCAGCACGTCCGTCCCGTACGGGATACCGAAGTCGGCGCGGATCTTGTTGCGCTCAAGATCCGCCCCGCTGATGACAAAGATGATCTCCGACTGATCTTTGAGCGTCAGCAGCATCCGGCATTTGACGTCCGCCGCAAAGCCGGGCAGCACGCGGGTGGCGTGCATGTCGTCGAACAGCTTGCCGCCGAATTCGAGATACAGCTTGTTGTCAAATTTTTTGATCCGCTCCAAGATCTTTTCGCTTTGCAGGCGTATGTACAGGTCGTTGTCAAATCCTATCTTCATCTCTCGATCCTCTGCTCGTAAATATCTCTGCTTGTAAATATCTTCGTTATTGTACCACAACGCCGCCGATTTTGCAAGGAAATAAACATAAAAAAAACGCGCGCCCGTTTCGGCGGGCGCGCGGGAAGATCATTGGCTGAGCGTTTCCTTCATCCTGCGGATGGCGTCGGCGCGGTTATCGCAGCCGATCTTCATGTAAATGGCGCTGATGTAATTGCGCGACGTGCCCTCCGACAGGTTGAGCGCCGACGCGATCTGGCGATTGTTGAACCCCTCGTACACCATGACGGCGATCTCTGTTTCCCGCTCGGAGAGCCCGAACGCCTTTTTCAGGCGCAGTTCCCTGTCCGCGGAGACGTTTTTGGCGGCGTCCGTGATCTTGCGGGCGATCTTGGCGGGCAGGATCGTGTCTCCCCCATAGGCGTTTTTGATCGAATCGATGAGCGCCGCCGCGCCGATGTCTTTCAGCAAATAGCCGCAGGCACCGTTGGCGAGCGCGCTGAGGATATAATCGCTGTCGTCAAAAGTCGTCAGGATCAGCACCTTGACGGAAGGAAAGCGCTTGCAGATCTCCCCCGTGGCGACGACGCCGTTCATGTTGGGCATGCGGATATCGAGCAAGACGACATCGGGCATGTCCTTTTCCATCTTTTCCAGCGCGTCCGCCCCGTCGAAGGCGATGCCGACCACTTCCAGTTCGTCGGAAGCGGAAAGCACGCTGCGGATCCCCTCCGCCAAGATCGGCTGATCGTCGACGATCATCACCTTGATCTTCATGCCTGTCCCTCCTTGCCGCCCGCCTCCGCCTTGAGATCGGCAGGCAGGCTCATTTCGATTTCAAAACCCTCTCCCTCTTCGGAGGAAAAGCGCACCATGCAGCCAAGTTTTTCCGCCTTGGCGCGCATGCCGGAAAGCCCGAAGCCTTCCTTGAATGCCGCCATGTCCGCCCCCGAACCGTTGTCGGAAAGGAGAAAGTCGATAAAATTCCCGCGGTCTTTGAGTTCGAAAAAGAACGCCGTACTTCCCCCGTGCCGAACGCCGTTGGAGATCCCCTCCCGCAGAGAGTTCGCCACGAACCGCTCCGCCTCGGCCGTCAGAAAAACGTCGTCGATCTTGCTGCGCACGGTGATGCCCGTACCGTCCTGCGTCTCGGCGAGGATATTTTCGAGATATTCCCGGAAGGTCACGTTCTCGCGCCTGCCGCTGAGCAGATGCACGCCCGCGCGCAGTTCTTCAAGACAGTTCTTCGCCTGTATGTTTGCCGCGGCGATACAGCGGCGCGCCTTCTCCGTATCCTTATCCAAGGCGAGTTTTGCCGCCTCCGTCTGCATGATGACGGTAGTCAGAGAGTGCCCCGCCGTATCGTGGATCTCCTTGGCGATGCGGTTGCGCTCTTCGATGAGCGTCACTTCTTCCAATTTATCGTAGGCACGCAAAAGCTCGTTGCGGCTCGTCTCCAATTCCTTGATGTTCCCTTCGATCGTCCTGTTTTTTCTGTATACGGTCATGGAAAAATTGAACATGATGAAGTGCAAAACGAATACGATCGTCTCCATAAAATATTGCGACGAGGCGCGGAATACCGAGTCGATGAATCCGTTCAGCACGGCGATGACGAAGTAAGTGACCGAATAGGCGACAAAATTGACCAGAAACATGATCAAATTATCGCGCAGGGTGGGGCCGGAAAGATAAAATTCGGAGAGCACGAGCATATAGACGATATATGTGTAAGACGTCGCCTCTCCGCTGCGGTTGCGCACCCCCGCAACGACGGTGAGCAGGATGAGCAACACGGAATCGATCACAAAACAGGCGATCTTCCTGCGGAATGTCTTGGCAAAAAACAGCTTCGCCACCATGGAGAGGATGAGCGCCGCCAACACGGGGATCGTAAAGCCGATGACGCCCGATTGTACGCTCGCCAGCGCCACGGGGATGCACATGACGGCGAGCAGCATGAGCACGGCAAACTCGAGCAGGCGCAAAACGCCCTTATCCGTCAGCTTTTTGACGATCATACGCCGAGAAAACCGAGCGCCGCGTCCAACCGCTCCAAAGTGCGCTCCCTGCCGAGCAGTTCCGCCATTTCGCTGGCGCCGCCCGGCGTATTCTCCCTGCCCGTGAGCGCGACGCGCACGCACCAGAGCACCTGCCCGTTCTTCATGCCGTTTTCCTGTGCCAAGGCGCACATCGCCTGATAGAGCGAGGCGTTTTCGAACGGCTCGACGCCTGCGAGCAGCGCCTTGGCGAGCGGAAGCACCTGTTTGGCGATCTCCGCGTCCGACTTCATCTTTTTGTTGTAATACAGCGCCTCGTCGAATTTTCCGTATTCTTCCAAAAAATCGATCTTGGCGGGGATCTCGCTCAAAATTTCCACTCTCGTCTTTAAAATTTTGAGCAATTTCGCTTCATCGTATTTGCCGTACGCCTTGCTTTTTGCCAAAAAAGGACGCGCCAGGGAGGCGAACGCCTCCTCGCTCATCTCTTTGATGTACTCTCCCGAAAGCCAGCGCAGCTTAGGCTCGTCGAAGATGGAGGGCGACTTATTGATGCCCGAAAGGGAAAAACTTTGTTCCAGTTCCGCGAGAGACATCTTTTCGCGGTTGTCCTTGGGGCTCCAGCCGAGCAGGGCGATATAGTTGACGATCGCCTCTTTGACGTACCCCTTTTCCACGAGATCCTGATAACTGGCGTCGCCGTTGCGCTTGGACAGCTTTACGTGCGCGTTCTTCATGATGGGCGGCAGGTGGATATAGACGGGCCGCTCCCAACCGAACGCATCGTACATCAGATTGTATTTGGGCGTAGAGGAGAGATATTCGCTTCCGCGGATCACATGGGTGATGCCCATCAGATGATCGTCCACCACGTTGGCAAAATTATAAGTGGGCATGCCGTCGCTCTTTAAAAGGATGCCGTCCTCGATATCCTTGAATTCCACCGTGACCTTGCCGTAGACCATATCCTCATAGCTGCCGCTCCCCTCTTCGGGCACGTTCTGGCGGATGACGTACGGCTCCCCCGCGGCGAGCTTTGCCTTCACTTCCTCTTCGGAAAGGCGGAGGCAATGTTTGTCGTAGCGGCCGACGCCGTTTTCGTCTTTGAGGCCGTCCAACCTCTCTTTGTCGCAAAAACAGTAGTATGCCCCGCCCAATCTCACCAATCTTTCGGCATATTCTTTATAGATGGCGGCGCGCTCGCTCTGCACATACGGCCCGCACGGCCCGCCGATATCGGGGCCTTCGTCATAGACGATGCCCGCATCCTTGAGCGTGTCGTAGATGATCTGCACCGCTCCCCCGACGAAGCGCTTGCTGTCCGTATCTTCGAGGCGGAGGATAAATTCTCCCCCCTCCTTTTTGGCATAAAGATAGCCGTAGAGCGCCGTCCTGAGGTTGCCGATGTGCATATACCCCGTGGGGCTGGGCGCAAATCTCGTTCTTACTTTTTTCATGACCGACTCCTATTCCTCCTCTCCGCCGCTTTTGCAGCCGACGGAGATCGTTCTTTCCTTTCCTTCCTGCCCGATGCCGAGCATGGAAAACCTGTCCGACAAAAAATAGCTGTAAGGCGGCTGCCCGTCCGCAAAGATCATGCAGTCGGAAAGCTGCACGCCGTTGACGAGGCAGACGCGGTAGATCTCGCGGGCGGCTTCGTCGTCCTCGTCGGACGGCTCGCACTTTCCGCTCGGGTGGTTATGCGCCACGATGACGGAGAGGGGCTGCACCGACGCGAACACGCCGCTGAGCGTGCGCGAGCGCAGGGTGACGCTTTTATCGTCTCCTCCCGGAAAAGACTTGACGCACAGCAGGCTCCCGCCCGTGCCGAGGCAATATACTTCCAGCACTTCTTCCTTTTTGCCCAGAAAGCGGCCGGCCGCAAAGAGGCGCACTTCGGCAGAATTTTTCAGCCGTACCCCCTTCCCTTCCCGCGCGCGGACGCGCCGCATCATCTGCCCGACGAGGTAGATGAGTTCCGCCGTCTTTTTGCCGACGCCCGCGACCTTTTCCAGTTCGGCGGGCTGCGCCGAAAAAAGGCGTTCCAAGTTTCCGAAGCTGTCCAAAAGGGCGTGCGCCGCGGGGTTGGTATTGACGCGGGGCAGCGCGTAAAACAACAACGTTTCCAAAAGTTCGTGGTCGCTCATCGAGTCACCGTGAAAGTACAGCCTGTCCCACATCCTTTCCCTGTGTCCTTCGTGCATATTTCTCTCCGGATTTTTTGGAATGGATACTAAAAATATTTTACCATATTTCCAAAAAAGTGTATACTATATTTATATGGATTTCTCGGCAATGCGCGCGATTTTTTTGACGCCGCCCGGGAAAAAAGGAGTTTCCATGAAAAAATACCTCGATGATATCCTATCTTCCATCCGCGAAATGATCTCTTACGACAGTTCTCTCTCCTCTCCGGAAGAGGGGATGCCCTTCGGCAAAGGCGCGGCGGACTGTTTGCAGGCTTTCCTTGCCCTTGCCCGAAAAATGGGATTTGCCGCCAACAATTACGACAACTATGCGGGGGAAGTGCTCTTCGGCGAAGGGGAAGAATTTGCCATCCTCTGCCATCTGGACGTGGTGCCCGCGGGCGAAGGCTGGACGCACCCCCCCTTCGGCGGCGAGATCGAAGGCGGCAGGCTGTACGGGCGGGGCACGATGGACGACAAAGGCCCCGCGGTCATCTGCCTGTATTGCCTGAAAGCGCTCAAAGACGCGGGCTTCGTTCCCCGTAAAAAAATCAAACTCATCGTCGGCTGCAACGAAGAGAGCGGCTGGGCGTGCATCGAGCACTATGTCCGCTGCGCGCACATGCCGGAGACGGGCTTTTCCCCCGACGCGGACTTCCCCGTCATCTATGCGGAAAAGGGCATCTTCCATTTCAAGGCGGCTTTCCCCGTCGAAAACGCCCCCTTTACCGCCCTGTACGGCGGAGAGCGCGCCAATATGGTCTGCGCCTACGCCGCCGCGGAAGGGGTCGCCGACACGGCGGGATGCGAAAACTTCGGGCTGACAGCCGAGGGGAACAAGCTGATCGCCCGCGGCACCGCCGCGCACGCGTCCACGCCGCAGGAAGGAGTAAACGCGCTCGGAAAGCTGCTCGCCTTTTTTGCGGAGAAAAACGAAGGGGTGCGCCGCGCCCATGATATCCTCTTTGCCGATTCGCTCGTCTTACGGACGCTCTCCGACGAGACGGGCGCGCTGACGATGTCCCCCGACGTCGCCGAATACAGGGACGGCGTCCTCTACATCACGACGGACGTCCGCTATCCCGCGACCATGCGGCAGGAGGACGTGTCGGCGCGGCTCGAACGGGCGGGCGTCTCCTTCGCGCCGCTGCATTGCCAGGCGCCCCTCTTCAACGACAGGCAGGGCGCCCTCGTGCAGACGCTGCTCTCCGTCTATCGGGAAAAAACGGGCGACGCCGCAGCCCCCATCGCCATCGGGGGAGGCACCTATGCGCGCGCCCTCAAAAACGGTGCGGGATTCGGCCCGCAGTTCCCGGGCGAGCCCTCCACCATCCACTGTGCGGACGAGTATATCGAACTTTCTCATATCGAGACGCTCGCCGAAATCTATCGCGCAGCCATCGAGCGCCTGACGCGCTGACCCTTTGACGGCCGGGCGCCGCACCGATCATTCGGTGCGGCGCTTCTTGTTTTATTCGAACTGGGCGCGGTAGATCTCCGCATAAAAGCCGTTTTCGCGCAAGAGCTGCCCGTGCGTTCCCCGCTCGACGATATCCCCGTCCTTGACGACGAGGATGAGGTCGGCGTTTTGTACGGTGGTCAGCCTGTGGGCGATGACAAAGCACGTCCTCCCCCGCATGAGGCGCGCCATCGCGTCGCGGATCAAAAGTTCGGTGCGGGTATCCACGTTAGAAGTCGCCTCGTCGAGGATAAGAAGCTTTGCGGGAGAAAGCATGGCGCGGGCGATGGTGAAGAGCTGCTTCTGCCCTTTGGACAGCGCGCCGCCGTCGGTGAGAAGCGTATCGTATTTTTGCGGCATCCCCTCGATAAGGGCGTCGATGTGCGCCGCCTGCGCGGCGCGTTTGACCTCTTCTATCGTCGCGCCCTCCTTGCCGTAGGCGATATTTTCGAACACGGTGCCCTCAAACAGCCAAGTATCCTGCAAGACCATCGTGAAGGCGGCGCGCAGGCTTTTGCGCGTATAGGAGCGGATGTCCATGCCGTCCAAAAGGATCTCGCCCTCCTGCGGGTCGTAAAAGCGCATCATCAGGTTGACGAGGGTCGTCTTGCCCGCGCCCGTCGGCCCGACGATGGCGACCGTCTGCCCCGCCCCCGCCGCAAAGGAGAGATCGCGGATGATCGTCTGCCCCTCCTCGTACCCGAAGCGCACATGGCAAAACTCCACCTCGCCGCGCACGTCGCGCAGCTCGCGCGCGTCGGGCGCGTCCTCCCCTTCCGAGGGCCAATCGAGCAGGCGGAATACCCGCTCCGCCGCGGCGAGGGCAGATTGGATCTCCCCGATGATGTTGGCAAATTCGTTGACGGGGCCGGAAAAACGGCGCGCGTACAGCAAAAACGCGTTGATGCTGCCGAGAGAGATCATGCCGTACAGATAGAAAAAGGCGCCCGCCGTGCCGATGAGCACGGTGCCGAAATTGTTGACAAAATTGACGGAGGGGCCGATCAGGCTGGCGACATAATCCGCTTCGTAATAGGCGTCGGCAGATTCCGTGTTCTTTTGGCGGAACTTTGCCCCGATCTCCTCCTCCCTGCCGTAGGCGCGGATGGTGTTGAGCCCGGAAAGCATTTCCTCGGAAAAGCCGTTGAGTTCGGCGAGCTTTGCCGAACGGCGGCGGAAGAGCGGGCGCATCGATCTGCCGCGCGCGATCGCAACGGCGAGGGCAACGGGGATGGTGACGGAAAAGACCCCCAACAAGAGCGGAGAAACGAGCAGCATGCCCGCAAACGCGCCAACAGCGGTGACGACGCCCGTCGCCGCTTGCAGTACGTCGTTGGAGAGGGAGGCGTTGACGGTGGATATGTCATAGGAGATGCGGTTGATGAGATCGCCCGCGGAGAGGCGATCGAGCTGCCCCACGGGCAAGACGAGGATCTTGTCGAACACGTCCTGCCGCATCCGCCGCACGATGCGCTGGCTCAGCCCGATCATCAACACGGAGAGAAGGTAAGAAAAGGCGGCGGAAACGACGTAAAATCCCGCCATCAGCAAGCAATACAAGCCGACCGAGGCAAAATCGACGCCCGCAGGCAGATCGATCGCGTCGATCGCCCTGCCCGAAAGCCAGGGGCCGAGCAGGGCAAAGAGGTTGCTCGCCAGCATCAAAACGAACGCGATCAGCACACGCCCTTTATACAGCATATAATAGCGGAGCAGACGCGCGGCGACCGCGCGGCGGCTGCCCTTGGGCGGCGCGTCTTTGACGGCGGGAACGCCGCCCGTAAAATCAATTTTCGGCATCTTCGTCCCCTCCCTCTCCGTGCTGCGAACGGTAGATTCGCCGATATTCGTCGCAGCTCTTCATCAGCTCTTCATCCGTCCCGAAGCCGACCATCCCGCCCTTGTCGAGCACGAGGATATGGTCGGCAAAGCGCACGGAACTGATGCGCTGGGCAATGAGCACGACCGTCGTATCCGGCAAATTGTCAAAAAGGGTGTGCCTCAGCTGCGCGTCCGTCTTATAGTCGAGAGCGCTGGACGAATCGTCGAGCACGAGGATCTCGGGCGCGGCGGCGAGGGCGCGGGCGATGAGAAGGCGCTGTTTTTGCCCGCCGCTGAAATTGGAACCGCGCGCCGTGAGCACGGCGTCCCCGCCGCCGTGCTCCTCGATAAAAGCGGAGGCGCGGGCATACTCCGCCGCCCGCGAAAGGGCATCCTCCCGCAATCCCCGTTCAAAGTCGATGTTTTCGCGCACGCTCGCCGCCATCAAAAAATCGTTTTGAAAGACGACGCCGAATTTACGGCTAAGCTCCTCTTTCGGATAGCTTTTTACGTCCCTGCCTCCGATAAAGACGGTGCCTCGATCGGGATCGTAAAAGCGCATCAACAGGGAGATGAGCGTGCTTTTGCCGCTGCCCGTCCCGCCGATGATGCCGAGCGTGCCGCCCTTTTTGACGGAAAAATCGATATTTTCGAGAGCGGGCGCGCCGCCATAAGAAAAGGTGACGCCGCGGAACCGGATGAAGGCGCCGCTGTCGTCCCGTTCACCCGGCTCCGTTCCCATCTCCTGCGGCAGGCACATGACCGCCTCAATGCGCCGCGCGGAGGCGGCGCCCCGCGAAAGCTCGACGAAGATCCTGCCCACGGCGATGACCGCGTTGAGCATGACGGTAAAAAAGGATGTAAAGGCGAGCAATTCGCCGATCTTCACCTTGTCCGCCGCAAAACGGTATGCCCCGAGAAAGATGACCGCCGTCATGGCGAGGTTGAGCACGGCGGTCATGACGGGGTTGGTGATCCCCGTCGTGACGGCGGCCTTCGTCTCGTCGCGCACGATGGCGGCATTGACCGCACGAAAAGACCTGCTCTCGTATTCCGTGCGGGAAAGTGCCTTGATGACGCGGATGCCCGTATGATCGTCGCGCACCTTGCGCACCATCGCGTCCATCGACTCCTGCAAGCGTGTATACAAAACCGTTCCCCTTTTGGCGACAAACGCCGAAAGGAAGGCGAGAAAAGGTACGGTGACGAGCATGACGAGGGCGAGCACGGGATCGACGGTAAAGGTGAGCGCCACGCCGCCGACGAGCAGGATGGGCGCGCGCACGCCGATGCGCTGCATAACGCCCAGCATGTTGTGTACGTTATAGGTATCCGACGAAAGACGGGAAACGAGGGTGGGCAGCGTCGCCGCGTCCGTCTGGCGGGCAGAGAGGGAAAGAGTCTTGGCAAACAGATCGGCGCGGACGCGCTCCGTCGTATCCCGCGCCACCTTGGACGCCATGCGGTTTGCGATGACATTGCCCGCCCAAGCGACGAGAGCCACGGCAAGCATGCCCGCGCTCCAGAGGGCGAGGGCGAGCACGTCTTTTGTCGGCACGACGTTATCGATCATGTGCGCGAGGATGAGGGGGAGCACCAATTCCGCCACCGTTCCCGCAAACTTGAACAAAAACCCGACTGCCATCCGCCCCTTGCAGCGGGAAAGATAGGAAATGAGCAATTTCATCTTTCCCCTCCCCTGCCCGAGGCGCGCTTGGCGTTTTCCGCCAGCCTGTCCATAAACGCGGAGACGGCGGCGCGCTCTTCCGCGGAAAACCCTTCAAACAGCTTTTCCAGCCAGGCGGTATGCACCTCGCGGATCTTGCCCCGCGCGGCGAGCGCCTTGTCCGTCGGGTACAGCAGCAGGCTGCGCCTGTCGGCGGGATCGGCGCGCCGCTCGATGAACCCCTTTTCTTCCAAAGAGGCGACCTGCCTTGCGACGTTGCTCTTATGCACATACATCAGTTTCGACAGCTGCTCCTGCGTGACGCCCGGATGCGCGCAGATGTCGGCGATATAAGAATCCTGATAGCTGCCGATGCCATATTCTTCATATTCCTCCAGGCGGTACAAATTGGCGCACCGCCAGATCTCCCCCGCATTACGCATGAACGACGGCATATCTTTTCCTCCTTTCCGTTGCGGGCGCGACTGTTGCGCCCGCAACTATATGATACTATAAAAGCCGCCCCTTGTCAAGCAAAAGGGCGGCATGCGTTATTCCCCGGACAGCTTTTCGTAGAGGGCGATCAGGCTTTCGGCGGTGGCAGAATAGCTGCGCGTGCCCTCCTCCACGCCGTTGGCTTTGAGGAAAAGATCGTTAAAAAAGGAAGAGATGCGATCGATCGCCCCCTCATAACGGTCGAAGTGCGCCGATTCGCTGCGGTATTCGAGGCGGACTTCTTCACAAAGCTGTCCGTACAGCGCCTCAAATTCATTTTGCGGAAGGCTGTTCAAAAGGCTCGCCGCCGCGCGCATCAGCCCGCAATAACGCAGATAGTCATCCCCGCTGCAGATACAGAGCACATAGGCGACGACGTTGGCATCCCCCTCCCGGGAAACCCCTTTCGCGTGCGCCATCTCGTGCGCCATCGTCACGGGGAGCTGCGAAGGCGGGATATTGACGTTGATGTTCGCTTCCCCGTAGAAAGGGAAATAGATGCCCGTGATGCCGAGATAACTCATCGGCACCGAGAGCGCCACCTGTTTGGGCTGCACCTCGCGCGCGGAAAAGTAACCGCCGCCGAGCGCGTCAAAACAGCCGTTGAGCAGGGACGCCGTCTCGCAAAACGAATGCGTGGGGATCACCCTCCCCTCCTTGCCGCGGGCAAGGCGGGCGGAGACTGCGTTGAGCTCTTCCACATAATATGCCGCGGCTGCGGCAGCCCTTTCCTCCGTCGCCTGCACAAAAGGGAGCCCCAGCGCCGCCTGCACGGGCGCCCGCGCGTACAAGGGGGCATATAACACGCCGAAGGCGAGCAGCACGAAAAGGACTGCCATCCCCGTGCGGTACAGCCACAGGCGCAGCGGCGCCCAATGCCTTCTGCACAGCATGACCGCGAGCCCGACGGCGAGCGCGGGACAGCCGACGAGCAAAAGGAGCGCCGTCAGTTCGTACAAGGAAAAGGGAAACAGCCCGGAGAGCAAGCCGAGCGCATCCGAAAGCAGGCGGGTGACGCCGCGGGCAAAGAGGTGTTCCGCCGCCCAAGGCAGTTCGGAAAGGGCAAAGACAAACGCCGCGATCAGGGCAAGGCCCGCAAGCCGCGCGGGGCGCGGGCGGGGACGGCGGGGCAAAGACAAACGGTTCATGCTTGCATTATACCATAAAAAAGCGCCCCTTGCACGGTGCGGGACGCAAAATTTATCCGATTTTCACAAAAGGTCACTGCTCGTCGCCGTTGCGGGAAAGGACGTTGAATTGGTTGAGCCAGACCCGATCCTCCCCGATGAAGGAATAGACGGCGCCGCACTCCTCGCATTTATAAAAGTACCCTTTGTCTTCGAGCATGTTGCTGCCGCAGACGAGGCAGACCTTGCTGTAGATGCTCTTCTCCGCCGCCAGCTCGAACACAGTGCAGCGCACGATAGATTCGAGGTCGCGCAGCGAATTTTTGTTGCCCGGCACGACGCAGGCGATGCGGTCGCTGTAATCGGTGCGGTACAGGCTGACGACAAACTGGCAGTCCCCGGGGTAAGGCGCGGCGATATCGGTATGCAGGCGTATGACGGTGTTTTGCTGCGCCTTGGCGGCGGAGCACTTGACGAGCACGGATATCTTTTCCGGATCGGCGTCGAGGAAGACGCGGAACGTATCGTTTTCCAACGAAAATCCGCGCAGAGAAAAACCCTCGTCGATGCGCGCGACGGTAGCGTCCCGCACGACGCGAAAGCCCATCCGCACATAGACGGCGATCATCGCGATGGAGACAAAAGCGCTGTACACGGAGGCGCGCTCCTCCTTGGAGAGGGCGGAAAGCCCCGCGCCGAATTCGTCGAGGAAGAGCCAAAGTTTATAACAGGCGTTATAATTTTGATTGTGAACGAAGAGGTTGGTCGCCTCCGGCCTGCCCGCAAAGGGGGGATACGCAGACATGATCTTATAAAAATCGCTGCTGCGCAGCTGATTGGTGCGGGCGCGCAAATAATACAGCCGGCTGTAATCGGCAAAATCCTGCGGGTCGCTTTCGCGGAAAAGGTCGCTGTCCATCAGCTTGATGAGATCGAGCTTGTTGAGCGAAGCGCTTTGAAAATACGCCTCATACAGATTTTTTACGCCGTCCTTGGCATGATCGAACGGAAGTTTCAAAAACCGCAGGATCTTGTCGATGAGAGAGCGGATCACGCGGTTCTCGTAGGTATTATATTCGTCCTCATTCGTCTTGGCGTATACAAATTCGGGGCGCAGCCTGCCGTCCTTTTGCCGCTTCCACAGCTTCGGCTCTTTAACCGTCTGTTGGATGCCCTGCGGGGTCAGGCTGCTCGCAATTTCGGTGCGCACCTGTTCGTATTCGCTCTTTAAGACGATATACGGATCGCGCACCACTTCGGCAAGTTTCGGCAGGCACCCGCCCACCTGCTCGATCAGCGCGGCGGTGTCCGGCTTATCGGAGGAAGGGATATAAAAAGCAAACCGCCCCGCTCGCTCTTCGGCGAGGATCCCGCAAACCGTGCGCGGCTCTCCCCGTTCAAATTGCTTATTGAATTTTTCGAGAGAGGACAGGGACATCAGAGCAGCTTCCTTTTGAGGCGGGCGATCGCTTCCAACGTCGCGGAGAAATCCGTCTTATTATAATTTTGCAGCACCAGCTTTTCCAGCTTGACGAGGTTCGTCTTCAAATCGTCGTCAAACCTGCCTTCCAGCTTGCGCAGCACCTTGCGCGCGAACATCAGGTCAAGCGCCTTCGCCGCCGTGCCGCCGCTGGCGACATAGACGGGAACAAACTTCATGATCTGGTTGAGGATACGGTTGCCGAAATTGATATCGAAGGCGTCGAGCACGAATTGCGTAAGGGTGCCGAAGCGCTCGTAATCGGCGCGGGACAGGTTATAAGTGGGGTTGGCGATCGCGTCGTCGAAGAGCTTTTGCAGCTTTTCTGCGCCGATGTGGATGGGCGGCACGTTGCGCACCGCCATACTCGGCTCGTTGCGCTGGCTGAACTCGATGATCACGGCGCGGTCGTATACCTTGTCCGTGACGGTAAAGGTGGAATCATCCTTGTTGGCGGTGCCGATGAACCAGACGTTGGGCGGGATGACGACGGCGCAGTCGTCCAGCTTGACGGGCAGAGCGCCCTCCGTAGAGGCAGGCATCAGCTCGATCTTCCACTGCGACTGATCCAATTCGAGGACGGACAAAAAGTCGGCAAAATAATATTCGATCCTGGAAAGGTTCATCTCATCGAGCACCATCAGGTTGATCTCGTCCGTCTGATAGCTCGCCTCGTAAAGAGCGCGCAAAAAGGGCGTCTCTTTGAATTTACCGACAAAGTCGTTGTAGTAGCCGAGGATGTCGCTGCGGTCTTTCCAGGACGCCTGCACGGAAGTAAAGCAGACGTTCGTGCCCGCGTATTCGGCAAAAAACTTGGGAAGAGAGGTCTTGCCCGTGCCGGAAAGCCCTTCAAGGATCATAAAATGCGAGCATGCCAGCCCGCTGACAAAGGCGCGCAGCGCCTCGGGCGTATAGTACATCTCCTTGCTTTCGAGATAGCGGTTGAAGCCGCTGCACAGATCGCGCAGGGTGATATCCGCCGAAGGAACGGGCCGATACGGCTGCAGCAGGTAAGCGTTGTCCATAGCGGTGAGATCGGGGAAGACGGACGCGCTCGGATCCGTCCTGCGGACGCGCGTTTCCTCCTCCTTCCTCTCGCCGTCCTCTTTCCTCTTCCTCTCCTTGACCACCTTCTCTTTGCGGACGACCAACGTCGTCGTCTCGACCTGATGTTTTTTCATCGCGCTGATATAGGCGTAATCGATCAGGTAACAAAAAGCCGTACCCGCCGCGATGATGAGCAGCGAAAAGAGAAAATTCAAAAAGTCGAGCGCAAAAAAGGCGGCGACGGAGTGCAGCGTCGAATAGAGGATGATGAGCACGAGCAAGAAAAAGGCGGACGGGGAAAAGGCGATCAGCCACCACATCCAATCCATTTCGGGGTGCTCTCCCCTGTCGTCCGTGCGGTAATGAAAGACGAAACAGAGCGCCGTCCACTGCACGGCCGCCACAAAGAAGAGGAGCCCGATCAGCCCCCATGTCGCCCCGTCTACGGTATAGACGTAGCAGATACTCAGCAAGAGAAGGATAAAGCAGGCGACCGCCGCAAAGACGATCGACTTTATCCCTCTTTCCATCGTGGTCTTGACAATTTTTTTCATACGATCTTTACTCCTTGGCAAGGGATAAAATTTTATACATACTCATCAGTCATCGAAGAGCCCCATCAGCTCGGCGATGTCCGTCACCCCTTTGAGAACGAGCTTTTTGCAGCTGTCCCACAGGTTGACCATGCCGCCTTCTTCGGCGAGGGCGCGCAGCTCTTCGAGGGGCTTGCCCTCCGTGACCGCCGCCTTGATCTTTTCGGTCATGTACATGATCTCGTGCACGGCGACGCGCCCCTTGTACCCCGTATTGCCGCAGAACTGGCAGCCCTGCGGGCGGAAGATGGAGGCGGGCTCCGTAAGCCCCAAGATCTTCATTTCCGCCTCCGACGTCTTGCCGCGCTTTTTACAAGCGGGGCACAGGCGCTTGACGAGGCGCTGCGCGATGACGCCGACCAACGCATCCGCCACGAGGTAGTCCGTGACGTGCATGTCCTCGAGACGAATGATGGCGCCCGGCGCGTCGTTCGTGTGCAGGGTGGAAAAGACGAGATGCCCCGTGATCGCGGCGCGAACGGCGATCTCCGCCGTATCCTCGTCGCGGATCTCGCCGACCATGATGATATCCGGGTCTTGACGCAGGATGCTGCGCAGCGCGCTTGCAAAGGTGAGGTTCGCCTTGGTGTTGACCTGGATCTGGTTGACGCCGTGCATCGTATATTCGACAGGGTCTTCGACGGTGATCACGTTGACCTTGGGGTTGTTGATCTCTTTGAGGAAGGAATACAGCGTCGTCGATTTGCCGCAGCCCGTCGGCCCCGTCAGCAGGACGATGCCGTACGCATGGGCGAGGATCTTGTCGATGACCTCGTTTTCCTCCGCCGTAAAACCGAGTTCGGTGCGGGTGAAGTTGAAAGAACTTTTATCGAGCACGCGGATAACGAACTTTTCGCCGTACACCGTGGGCAGGGTGGACACGCGGAAGTCGTAATCGGTACCGTTGATGGTCATGCTGATACGGCCGTCCTGCGGCAGGCGGCGCTCGGCGATGGAGATGCCCGACAAAATTTTGAGGCGGGCGCAGATGGCGGGATAACTTTCGATAGGAAATTCCGCGCGCACCTGCAGATCGCCGTCGATACGGTAGCGGACTTTGACCGCCTTTTCAAACGGCTCGATGTGGATATCGCTCGCGCGGAAAGGGATGGCTTCCTTGATGATGGAATCGACCAGGCGCACGGCGGGATTGTTGATGACGTCCTCGTCGCGGTCGATGATCCCCATGGGGATGGGGCGCATCGCCGAATCCACCAGTTCTTTGTCCTTGGCGCGCTGCAGATCCTCGAGCGCGGTCGTCGTAGACTGCACGGCGACGATCGAGTCGATAAAGATATCGATCTGCACCGAGGGCACCAGCACGAAGTCCATGGGGCCGATATAGACCTGACTGATCATCGACATGGAAGAAAAGTCCAGCGGCCGCGCGACGGCGATGAGCATGACGCCCTTCCTGTCGCGAAAGACGGGCACAAATTTGTGCTTGCGCAGGAAGGCGAAGGACACGTCCTGCAAGAGAGACCTGTCCACTTCAAGCATGTCCATCTCGCAATACGGCAGACAGAAAAATTCCCCCATCGCGGCGAGCGCCGTGACCTGCGTACAGTAGCCCTTGGCGATCATATAATTTTCGATAGGCATCTTCAGCCGCGTACAATCGGCGTAGATCCCCTTCATCTGTTTGCGCTTGATGATCTTTTTATAGACGTAAAATTGTAAAATCTCGTAATTCAGATCCATATTTTTTCTCCTTGCTCACGCGCCGAGCGTGTTCATGACCTGCAAAAGCGGGGAATAGACCGCATAGAAGAGGATACCGACCGACGCGCCGATGATACATAGGATGACCGGCTGGATGACGCTCGTCAACGAAGAGACGGCGCGCTCCGCCTGATTTTCAAAGAAGGAGCAGGAACGGCTGAGCACCGATTCGAGTTCGCCCGTCTGCTCGCCGACGGAAACCATCTGTACGAGCATGGTCGGAAAGAGTTTATAGCTCTGCAGCGCGAGCGTCAGCGTCATGCCCTGCCGCACATCGTCCGCCGCCTTTTTGAACTGCGTGGCGACGTAAGCGTTGCCGAACACGATGCAGACTTCGTCCATCGCGTCCACGATGTCCATGCCGCTGCCGATCAACAGCGAAAAGGCGCGGCAAAAGCGTGCGGTGACGTTGTTTTTGATGACGTTGCCCGCATACGGAAAATAAAACTTGAACTTATCCCACAGATACCGACCTTTTTTGGTGCGCACGAACACAAAAAACAAAAAGACGACCGCGATCAGGACGAGCACGATCTGCTTCCATCGCTGGCGGAAATAGTCGCTGATATCGTAGAGCGCAAGCGTCAGTGCGGGCATCTCCACTTCCAACGATTCGAGCGCGTCGCGAAAGGTCGGGATGATGAAGGCGACCATCAGCACGATGATGCCGATCGCCATGATGATGAGCACGCACGGATAAATGAGCGCGGACTTCGTCTTGGCGCGCATCTTGGTATCCGTCTCGAAATAATCGGCGACGGCGACGAGCACCTTGTCGATCGCGCCGGAGATCTCGCCGACGCGCACCATGCTGCGGAAAAAGTTCGGAAAGACGCGCTTGTGCTTTTCCATCGCCTCGGACAACAGTTTGCCCGCCTTGACGTCCTCATGAACGCGTTCGAGGATCTTTTTGAGATAGGCGCTGTACGCCTGCCCCTTGAGGATGGCGAGGGAATCGACGATGCTCGTGCCCGAGGTGATCATGATCGAGAACTGCCTGCAAAAGGAGGACAGCTCGTTGACGGAGACCTTGCCCGTCAGGCTGAAAAAGGGGTTGGGCGATTTATCCGTGTCTACCCGCGCGGATACGAGAAAGAGGTTCTGTTTGGCGAGCTGCTGCCTCAGATCCTTCTCGCTTTCGGCAAGAAAAGTCCCCTCGAACTTTTTGCCATATAGATTGATCGCGTTATACTTATATTTTTTCACAGGTTTGTTTCCTCATGCGGGCACCAAAAACGGCGCGGCCCCGCTGCTTCGGCGCAATCGCGCTCAGAAATTGTGGATTTTATTAAAATGTTTGGCAAACAGGCAGCCGTACAAGTTCATGTTCCCCTTGATCTCCGCGGAAAGTTTTTCCGCCGCGGTAAAGGGCCTGAATTCCAATCCCCCGCTCTCCTTTTGCTCCTCGTTCGCCATCTCTAAAAGCCCGTACAGTTCGGGCGGCATATTGACCAGAACATATTCCGGCGAAGAGGTATACTCCGACAGTTCCGCCTGCCGCGCATATAAAAGGATCCACTTCATGATGATGCGGAAATTTTCGTAGCGGAAGCCTTCCTCCGTTTCGGGCAGGGGGCGTACCATGAACTTCGGATACCGTTTGGGCATCTTGCGGTACACCTTCGTCTTTTTCACCTTGGCGCGCGCAGCCTCCTCTTCCAGCCGCCGCGCTTCCTCTTCTTCCGATTCGTAAAACTCCGAATTTTCCTCCCCCTCTTCGCCTGCCCCTTCGGCGGACGAAGCCTCTGCGGGCGCTCCCTCTTCGGCGGGCGCTCCCTCTTCGGCGGGCGCTTCCTCTTCGGCGGGGGCGCTCAATTCTGCGGCGTTGTCCGCCGCGGCGGAAGCGGTCTTGTTTTCCTCCTCCCCGGCAGCCGGCGCGGCATCCGCCGCGGGCGCTTCCTCGCCGTCCTCGCCGGTGATGCCCCAGACGCGCGCGGCGTGTTCGTGCGCGCCTGCGCCCGAATATTCGCTCGCCTGTTTGGCGGCGTCCACGGCGTAATCGCCGATGGTCGCCCCTTCGGGAATGACGGAAAGGTCTGCATTCACCTCTTCGTCCGAGAGGGTGAGCGCCTTCGCCTTCGCCGTTTCGCGGGCGTTGATGACGGCGATCTCGCCCATCTCGTGATCGGTGCGCATATATTCGAGTTCCACCTTGTCCGACTTGATGAGGGACGTCCCGTGCGGGATGACGGCAACGCCCAGCGTCTTGCCCTTGCTGGAGACGGCGATCTCGGTATAGTCGAGATGCATGTCCGCAAAGAGAAAACTTTTGCCGCGCGCCTTGGGCATGAACGAATACACGCAATTCATCAGCGCGTTGCCGCTGTATGTCGTCTCTTTGGGGAACACTTTGACGTCGGTGAGCAGCTTATAGATCTGCGCGATCAGCTTTTTGTCGAAGTAGATCGCCCCCACGGTGGTATATTGCTTGTTCTGCGCGAGGATAAAGCGGTTGATCTTTTTGCTGCGAAAGCGGGTATCGTACAAGTTCGCCAGTTCCGCGTCCATCGCCTGCTGCATCTTGGCGCGGGGCATGTTGGGTATATTGAACGTCTCAAATCCCACCGCCTGATCGGGCAGCACGACATAGGCGGGCAAGTTCAAAAGGGAGGGTTTTTTTGCAAAATACTCCTCCAACAGCTTTTCCGCCTCCGCAAAAAACTCGTCGCTGAAGATGTGCGAGGTGTAGTGCAAAAACTCCACCGTGGCGCTCTCCGTCGGTTTTTCCGCGTTCATGATCTTGACATTGCTGTTTTGCATGTCGAATCCGATAAACAATTTCATACGCAAATTTTCCTCATCATGTTACGATAAAAAACGCCGCATACCAATCGGCGATGGCATTGCCGAAAAAGAGCGCCACCGCCGCACCGTAGGCGAGATACGGCGCAAAAGCGAACTCTCCCGCTTCCTGCCGCGGCAGGCTGTCGTGCGGAGAGATCAGGATCAGCCGCTTCATCAGGATGTCCGCCAGCGCAAACAGCACGGCGATGACGATGGCGATGAAGCACGCCTTCCAACCGAGCAAAAGCCCCGCGCACGCCATCAGTTTGACGTCGCCGAAGCCCAGCCCCTCCCTGCCGAACAGGGGAAAACAGAGAAAATAAAAGAGCAAAAACATGCCTCCGCCCAGCAGCAGGCCGTACAGCTTGTCGCGCGGGGCAAGATCTCCCAAAAAGATCGCCGCCACCGCCAGCGCCAGCAGCGCCAGCTGCAGGCTGTCGGGGATGAACATCTGCTCCATATCGATGAGCGCCATGGCGAGCAGCACGGACAGCGCCGTCGCGCACACGAGCGCGTACCACACGCTTACGCCGTAAAAGGAGAGGGCGCAGCACAGCCACAGCAGGCAGTTGGTAAGCTCGACGATAAAATAGCGTGGAGAGATGGGCTCGCCGCAATAGCGGCACTTTCCGCGCAGGATGAGAAAGGAGAGCAGCGGAATGTTATCGTACCAGGCGAGCCGGTGCCCGCAGCCGGGACAGTGCGAGGCGGGCTTTGCGAGGTTCATCTCCCGCGGCAGGCGGTAGACGACCACATTCAAAAAGCTGCCGATGCACAGCCCGAATACGGCGAACAACACGCACGCCGTCACATAATAAAACTGTTCCATATTTTCCCTTTGCCGCTCTCTTTACGGCCCGTAGCTGTATTGCAGGCATTCCCCCTCCGCATCCACCATGACGCGCAGGGCGACGGAGGAAGAATCGGTGCGGGTGACGGTGAGCGTCCGCCCGTCCTCGCTGACGGCGACGGTGACGGTAAAGCCGAATTCGTTGCCCGCATACTCTTCGGCGTCAAACGTTTCAGGCTCCCGCAAAAAGCCGTCGCCGATCTCGTCGAGGTACGCCTTGCGTTCGGTATAGGTGCGGTATTGCACCGCGCTTTCCGTGGTGAGCCGCGCCGTGATGAGGATCAGCCCCACGAACGCCGCGACGAGCGCCATCAGCACGATGGCGTATTCGATGGTCAGCCCGCGGCGCAGCCGCCTGCGCAGTTCACCCTTCATAATGCGCCTCCTGCGCGCAGATCGCGCTGCCGTCCGCGACATACCGCCCCGCCTCGTCCGACCAGACGGACGCATACGCGGTGACGGTCATATCGCACCCCCCCGAAGTGACGGTCACCTCTGCGGTCAACGCCAGTTCGGTAGAATAGTATTCATAAGTGAGTTTGCCCGTGCCTCTGCCCCCGTAAGAGAGCACGAGCCCGCGGCGGGGCAGTTGGATCTCCGTTTCGGTCAGCTGCCCGTCCTCGCCCACAGTCCCTTCCTGCCGGACGTCCGCTTCCATGACGGCGGAAAGCTGCCAACCTTCTCCGTCAAAGGTGACGGTGTGCAGACCGAACACGGTCGCGTTCAACGCGAAGCCGAGCCGGCTGCCGAATTTTTCCGTGACGGAACGGGCACGCTCGTCGATGGTGTCCCCCTCGATGCCGCCGTGCAGCGCGGAGACGAACGCCTCCCGCACGGTGCCCGCGCCGTTCCATGCCTGCATATTTTCATCCGCGCGCCCCTGTACGGCGAGCGCCGCATAGCACGCGGTGAAGCCCGCCACCGTCAAAAGCACGATGAGCGCCATAGAAATGACGATCTCCGCGATCGAATATCCCCGCCCTAAGCGGTGCGTCCTTCTGTTCAGCATGCCCACCTCCTTACGCGTAGCGTATCTCGCAGGCGTACGCCGTGCCCTTCACGCGGCAGTCGATGAGAAAGCGCAGCGAAGCGTCCCCCTCCCCCGGGGTAAAATTCCAACCGGACGTGTACTGCCAAAAGGCGACGGAAGCGATCTCGTCGCAGACGACGCGCGCATACTCGCCCTCAAAAAATTCTTCACTTTCCGGGTCAAAGATCTGATCGTTATAACCGTTCCCTCTCGGGTAAGAGGCGAGCAGCGTCATCTCGCCCCCCTCTTCCCCGCCCGGGCTGACGAAAGTGAGAGAATAAGAAGTGCCGCCGTCTACAGGCGTCGCGCGCACTTCGCCGTCGGCAAGTAGCGAAATGGTGTATTCTTGCCTGTCAAAATAAGAAAACCAACGGTCGATCTCCGCGCGCAATTCGCTTGCCTGCTCTACCCTGTCGGAAAGCGCTTCGTTCTGCGCGGTAAAACGGTTCATGAATGTGATAAAGGAGATGACCAGCCCTGCTACCAAGGCGAACAGGGCAATGGTGATGACCAGCTCGACAAGGGTAAACGCCCTTGTTCCGCGGCGATGATGAAATGATTTTTTCGTCATGCCCTACCCCCGTATTTTTAAACTTGTTTTTTTGTTCACACTTTTTTCGCACAAAGGTGCGAAAAAAGTCGTGAGGTTGAGGCAAACCCCGACGTTCGCCGTTTTGCCAAACGGCTCTGCGTCCGGAGTTTTCCTCTGCGCCGCTTTTTAGGGGCTTACACTACTATACATGCGGCGCATTCACCTTTCCTGCTCAAGGCCCCTCGTCGGCGCAAACAGGGGGCTTTTTGCCAAAAGCGTGGTTTTGGCAAACGCCTTAAAAATCGGAATGTTCACACTTTTTTCGCACAAAGGTGCGAAAAAAGTCGTGAGGTTATATTTTTACTCGCGCAAGGAAAATCGCACTTTTCCGCAGCGCACCCCTATTTGCCAACGCTTTGGCTTACGGAAGAGGTGAATGCGCGGCATTCAAATGGCGTGCCCTTAAATATGCCGCGCAGAGGGGAAAACCGTTCGGGTTTCCCCTCCAACTCACGGCGATTTGTTTTAACAGCTTAAAACAAATCGCGTGAACACACTATTATAGCCTTCCCCGCGTAGGGGAAGGTGGCAGCCGCCCGCAGCGGCTGACGGATGAGGCGCTAATTCCCAAAAAGTTCTTCGATACTTTTTGGGAGCCCTGTTGAAAATAAATCAAGATGCCCCCTCATCAGTCACTCCGTGACAGCTTCCCCCCAGGGGGAAGCCTTGTGGGGCGGTGCATTCGCCGACAGCCCTCCCAGGGGGAAGCCTTGCGGATGTCATCCCCCTCAAACCCCATGCAGCCAAAAGGCGCGGCAATGCCGCGCCTTTTGGTATTGTAAGATCGTCCGCACCTTGTTGTCCGTTCCGTTTTATGGTTCACCATATCCTTTGTCATTACAATGCAGTGGTTTATCATTATCCGGAAGGCCGCTCTTAACGATAATTATTTCCCTATCTTTCAAAGGAGCTTGCTCGTCCGTATCATCATTATCCCCGCCGCCCAAAGTCCATGACCGACCCGGCCCGTCGCCATAGCAACGGCCGTTTTCTGCCCCGCCAATATGCCAGCTGCAAAAATGAATACCTAGAGCATGATATGTTCTATCTCGAATAGGAGCGTCGTTTTCTTCATACAGCCAACCAACTGTTTCGTTCCCTGTACCCGTGTGTGTGACAAAAATATCCGTCGTTTTGATATCATTCAAAACGTCATCGTTCCCGCCGAATGCACTTGTCTTTCCTTCAAACCTTCCGCCGATAATGGATACCTTGTCGGATGTTCGATTGTAAAAAAGCAAACCCGCGCTTTCTCCTTTAAAGGTACCGTATTCGATCGTTAAACTTGTTAGGACACTAACAACTTGATTTTCGTCATTTGTGCATGTCCCGGCATACCAAATGCCGCTCGAACCATCATCCTCCTCCTTCCGCGTCCCGGTAAACGTAACCGTATTCGTCGAAGAAGTGCTGTTACAGATC
>CALVHS010000038.1 GCA_944328665.1 uncultured Clostridia bacterium
TTGGTGCGGATGACAGGATTTGAACCTGCATGGTCACCCACCGGATCCTAAGTCCGGCGCGTCTGCCAGTTTCGCCACATCCGCGTGCGTTCAGTTTACATGATTTTTACAAAAAAGGCAATCAAAAAGGCGGCAAACGCCGCCTTTTTTTTAGTTTTTGCAGCAAGGCGTGCATTTGCAGCACAACGCGTATTGCCGCACATAGTACGCCTCGTCACAACAGACAGATCCGTTCCCGTGGCGGCCGAACCCCGTACAGGCACTGCAGCGGCAGCACCCGCAGCGGCGCTCCGCGACGGCATCCTGCCCGCAGCCGCAGCGCGCGCTTTCCTGCGCGCTGCCGCAGCATCCGCCGCACCCGAACAGAAGCAAATAGATCAGACACATGTTTTTTGTCCCCTTTTGTGTATGAGAGAGCCCTCTCTTCTACAATATATGGCGCAAAAAACAGAAGTGTGCGCGCTATGCCCCGGGCACGGGAAGCAAGTTGCCCTCCTCGTCGTACTTTGCCATATTTTCTCTGCGCAAACAGGGGATACCGAGATAAAACCCGACGGCAACGCCCGTGCCGAGCACCCAGCCCACATCCCACGCCCAGCCGACGCCGGAAAAACCGAGAAAGGGCGTGAGGATAAAGACGAATGCCACGCGCAGGATGAGGTCGGTAAAGGTGCTGACCATAAACCCGACGTTGCCGTTGCAGCCGCGCACCGCGGCGTCCGCCATGATCTTGACGTTGACCACGAGATAGAAGGGAGAGACGAGGCGGATATACCCCGCGCCCGTGGCAATGCCGAGGGCGGTATCCTCTTCGGCGGGCATAAAGAGGGAGACGAGACCTTCGGCAAAGGCGAAGGATGCGGCAAAAAGGGCGGCCGTCAGCAAAGAAGAGATGACGAGCGCGGCGGAAAACCCGCGCTTGATGCGGCGGAAGCGGTGCGCCCCGTAATTTTGTGAGACAAAATTGGTCAACCCGCTCGCGCAGGTGTTGATACAGGTGGTGCAAAAGACGAGCAGCTTAAACCCCGCCGTGAAGCCGGACGTGATCCCCTCCCCTTGCAGGACGGCGAATTCGTTGATCTTGATCTGGATGATGAGGTTACCGACGGAAACGAAGCTGTTTTGCAGCGCCACGGGGATGGCGAGCAGCACGAGCGATTTCAGGAGCGGAAAGGAAAAGACCGCGGGCTTTTCCGCCACATCCAGCCGCAGGACGCGGCGCAGGACAAAAACGAGGGTGAGGATGCACGCCGCGCCCTGCGCGATGAAGGTCGCCCAGGCGACGCCCGCCACCCCCCACGGCCGCACCATAAAATAATCGAGCAGGATATTGGAGAGGGACGAGACGACGAGAAAAATAAAAGGAGTGCGGCTGTCGCCGAGGGCGGAAAAGATACCCGTCCCCAAATTATAGAGGATGAGGAAGGGCAGCCCGAAATAATAGATGTTGAGGTAAGTGACGCTCTCCCCCATCGCCCATGAAGGGGTATTGAGGGCGGAGAGGATGATGCGGCAGGTCGCCACCCCCGCGACGAGCAGCAGGACGCTGAGCGCCGCAAAGGCGATGAGCGCCGTAAAGACGACAGATCTGACCTTGCCGTTCTCCTTGGCGCCGAAATGGCGCGCGGCGAGCACCGCGCAGCCCGCGTTGGCACCGAGAGCGATCGCCATCAGGATATTGACGATGGCGTTGGAAGCCCCGATGGCGGTGAGCGCCGTCTGCCCCGCAAATTTGCCCGCGATGACAGTATCCGCCAACGTATACAGCTGCTGAAAGACGGCGCTGCCCAACAGCGGCAGTATGTATTTGAGCAACACCTTCCAAGGAGTCCCGACAGTGAGATCGGTATTCATCGCCATGCCTCTTACTGATTTTTCCGTGCGGCATTATAGCACCGCGGCGAGCGCTTGTAAAGCATTTTTGCCCACGTTTTTATCTTTCGAGCATTTTCGTCTGCGTTCCCTTTTCCCGATAGAAAAAGAGGGCAACGAACAAGAGCAAAGGAAAAGCGATGCCGAAGGCGATCCCCGCCTGCAAGCTGCCCCCAAAGGCGTCAGAGAGCGCGCCGACGGCGGAAGGGCCGACGCTGCAGCCCACGTCCCCCGCCAAAGCGAGCAAGGCAAAAAGGGCGGTGCCGCCCTTAGGCAGGCGCGCGGAGGAAAGGCTGAACGTTCCCGGCCACATGATGCCGACAAAAAAGCCAACCGCGCCGCAGCCGGCAAGGCCCAGCCACGCCGCGCCCTGCGGGGCAAAGGCGCACATCGCATACCCGCCCGCACAACCGATCGCCGTGACGGCAAGCGCCCGCCGCATGTTTAATTTTCCGCCGAAAAGGGAATACAGGAGCCGGCTCGTACCCATCAACAGAGCGAAAAGGCAAGGCCCCAGCAGATCCCCCACCGCCTTGGAAACGTGCAGGCCCGCCTCCGCAAAGGCGGACGCCCATTGGCTGATCGCCTGCTCCGCGCTCCCTGCACAAAACATGAGCACGACGAGCAGCCAAAATACCCGGGAAGACAAGAGCTGCCCGATCTTCATCCCCTCCCCTTCTTCCACGAGCGGAAAGATGGGCACGAAGAGAAAATAGACGGCGTTCAACAGGGGGAGGAGCGCCCAGATGCAGGCGAGCAGTTCCCACCGCTCCACCCCCGCCAAGGCAAAATAGAGGGTGGAAAGCCCCACGACCGCCACCTGCCCCCAGCAATAAAAGGAGTGCAGCATGCTCATCGCCGCCTGCTTGTTTTTGGACGGGCATCCCTCGATGACGGGGCTGACGAGCACTTCGAGCAGCCCGCCCCCCACCGCATACACGGCAGAGGCGGCAAACAGCCCGACGGCGGGCTGAGGCAGCACGTTCGGCAGCAGCGCCAACAGCAGCAGCCCCGCCGCCGCAAGCAGATGCGCCGCCACCATGCACGGCCTGTACCCGAGCTTGTCCACGATGCGCGAAGAGACGAGATCGACGAGCAGCTGTACGCCGAAGTTGACGGTGATCATCATGCCGATCACCGTCAGCGAAATGCCGAAATCGCTCTGAAACGTCAAAAACAAAAGCGGAGCAAAATTGTTGACGATCGCCTGCGTGATATAGCCGAGATAGCAAGCGCTTTTCGTATGTCCGACGCCGAGACGCATGTTTATTCTCCCTTGATCCCGCCGCGCAGCTCCATGAGCATCTGATCGTATTCCAATGGAACGTATCCTAATTTTTTATACAGGGCGCGGGCGCGTACGTTGTCCGGCGCCACCTCGAGGCGGATGCGCGCGATCCCCTTCCGCCGCGCATGCTCTTCGATGAAGGCGAAATATTCTTTGCCGAGGCCGCGGCTGCGGTATCCTTCGAGGATGTACAACTCCTCCAGCCAAAGCACGGCGCCTCCCGCCTCGCGCGAATACGTCTTCGCCGTCAGAGCAAAGCCGACGGGCTTGCCGTCCGCCTCCACCATATACCCTTCCGCATAGGCGTCCGAGCGCATCAACTCGTCGAACGCGTCCGCATGGTACGCCGCGGGAACGGGATGAGACACCGCCGCCGAAGCGTAAAAATCTGCGGACATGCGCAAAAACGCCTCTCTGTCCGCCTCGCAAATTTTCCGTATCATGCAACACCTCTGCGGGGAAAATCAAAAGCCCCGAACAGCATTATACTACGCGCGCGCCTTTAAGTCAACGAAATCGCGGCGCGCCCTTCTCTCCGTTTTGAAAAAAATAATAGACATTTGTTGACAAAATCTTCCGGCTGCGGTATACTGTAAGGGAACGATACGCAAAAGGAGAAAACGGATGACGAAAAGAGAGGACAAGCGCAGCCGCAAGACGGTCAAAGCCATCCAAAACGCGCTTTTGGACATGCTGGCAGAACAGAGCCTGGCGGACATCAAGATCGTAGACCTCTGCCGGCGCGCAGACATCAACCGCACCACCTTTTACCTGCACTATGCGAATACCGACGAAGTGCAGCAATCCATCCGAGAAGAGATCGTCGGGGGGATCTTCGAAAGATATCGCGGCGAATCTTTGCTCTACGCGCTCGAGCATCCCCTGCCCTTTTTGAACGTGTGCATGAAGGCGATCACCTCCTACGAGGGGCTCGAAAATTTTGTGCGCCATTCCGCAGAGGCGGCATACTTCCTCGAAGACCTGAAAAAGGCGTTCGTGACGCGCGCCCTCGACGAGTATTATGGCGAGACGCCCAACGGCACGCCCTACGCCTATTATCTCATCAATTTTATGACGGCGGGCACCTTGAACACCTTCACCGCCTGGCTCCTTTCCGACAAAAAGCAGCCGCTCCCTTCCATCCTCGACCGCTGCGCCAAGATGCTCGCCGCAGGGCGAGAAGCGCTGACCGAAGGGCGCGACCCGTTGCAAAACGCTTGACAAACTCCCGTTTTTGTTGTACTATATTGTCATGGTAAATCATGACAATATAGTATATGATGTGACAAAAATGAAGATCGCCGTCATTGCGGACGTGCTCGGAGAGGAAAACAACGGCACGACCATTACGGTAAAGCGGCTGATCGACAACCTGAAGGCGCGCGGACACAACGTGCAGGTCGTCTCCCCCTCCGCAACGACCGAAGAAGGGTATCACCGGGTACAGGCGATCGATTTTAAGATCTTCAACAGATATGTCAAAAAGAACGGGGTAGAGCTTGCCAAACCGGACACGGAAGTGTTGGAACAGGTGATCTCCTCCTGCGACGTGGTGCACATCCTGATGCCCTTTGCCCTCGGCAGGGCGGCGATGCGCGTCGCCAACCGCCTGCAAAAACCGGTCACGACCGCCTTTCATGTACAGCCGGAAAACGTGACCAGCCACCTCGGGCTGCAAAAGAACGGACGGCTGAACAAATATCTCTACAAAAATTTTTACAGACATTTTTACTGCCATTCGGAATATATCCACTGCCCCACGCAATTTATCGCCGACAAACTGCGCGCGGAGGGGTATACGGCGGATCTAAGGGTGATCTCCAACGGGGTCGACCCCGTCTACGCCCCCGCCGACGTACAAAAACCCGCCGCCTTCGCCGACAAGTTCTGCATCCTCACCACGGGCAGGCTCTCCAAAGAAAAATGTCAGAAAGATCTGCTGAAAGCCGTCGCCGCCTCTCGATACGCGGACAAGATCCAGACGATCGTCGCGGGAGACGGGCCCCTCAAAAAACAGCTGGAGCGCGCCGGCAGAAAGCTGAAAAACCCGCCCGTCATCTCCTTCTTTAAAAAGGCTGACCTCGCCGAAGTCATCAACTACTGCGACCTGTATGTGCACCCCTCCTATGCGGAGATCGAGTCGATCGCCTGCGTGGAGGCGATCACCTGCGGGCTGGTGCCCGTCATTGCAGACAGCAAGATGTCCGCCGCCAAGCAATTCGCCCTGACTGTGGACGATCTGTACACATCGGGCGAGCCCCGCTCTTTGGCGCGTAAGATCGATTTTATGATTGAACACCCCGAACGGCGGCGCGAACTCAAAGCGCGCTATATCGAATATGCCGAACGCTTCCGCATCGAAAAATGCATCGACAAGATGGAAGAGATGTTCGCCGACGCGATCGCCCGCCGCCATCCCGCATCATGAGCGTACGAAAGGGGAAGCGCCCGCAGCCTTTTGGCTGCGGGCGCTCCCTCTTTGCTCTTTTCAATGGATGCAGGAACCGATCTCGCTGCCGGCGGGCGCGAACAGCACCTTGCACTTGCCGTCCTCGTTCACCGGCGCCAACAGCATTCCGTTCGAATACTCGTTGCCGAACTTGTGCGGCTCGAGATTGACGAGCACGACGATCTTTTTGCCGATCAGTTCTTCCGGCTCGTATTCGCCCGCGATAGAGGAAACGATGACCCTCTCCCCCATGCCGTCGTGCAGGGTGATCTTCATCAGTTTGTTCGTCTTGCGCATGGGCTTTGCCGCCAACACCTTACATACGCGCATATCGAGCTTGGCAAAATCTTCGAGTTTGACCTGCTCTTTGACGGGCGCGGGCGTCCGGACGAACACATCCTCCTCGGGCGCCGCTTCCTCTTCGGGTGCGGGCGCCGCCTCTTCCTCCTTGGCGTCCGGGTCTTGCTCTTCGGGCAAAGAAAAATCCAGCAAATTGAGATAGCGGGACGGGTCGACCGCGTAGAGGTACAGATACAGCCGCGGGCCTTTATCCCTCGCGAGGGTCAGGTTATACACGTCCTTAAAGAACTTGCTCTGCACCTCTTTGAGGGCGTTTTTATCCTCCGCCGCCTCCGGGTACACCTGTTTGGGGATGGCATACAGCTCCGACTGCAAAGAATCGAGGGTATATCCGCCCTTCGCGATAAAATCGTGCAGGAGACGGACGCACTCCCTTTCCTTGTCGTTCATCGTGCGCCAATACTTCCGGTTGCGTTTGGAGAGGATGACGTACTCGCTTTCGGGCGAGCAGGTGCGCAGCCAAAATTTTGCCTTTTCGAACAGCTCCCGGAAATCCTCCTTTTTATAGGGCGTGCCGATCTTTTCGAACAGCTTTTCCATCATGTCCGCGTTAAAATTGACGACGCTGCCGAGGTCGACGAGCTGGCTCATGGGGACGGGAACGAAATCGCGCCCGTCCACGAGGCTGTTTTCGATGATGCGCTTGGTATTGTCGTCCGCAGTCCCCGCGCGGTATGCGGCAAGCATCTTGCCGAACTCGAAATACTGCCGTAAGATCTCGTCCGAGAGGCAAAAATCGAAGGCTTTGAGGGGCTCCGTCTTGGCGTACAGCCAAAGGATAAGTTCGGGCGGATACAGCTTGAGCAAAAAGTCGGGCGTCATGTTCAGCCCGGAAGAGCCGCTCATCTTGCCCACGCTCCCCTTGATGCCGATAAATTCGTATCCTTGAAAGAGGGGAGGTTCGTAGCCGAACACCTGACGAGAGATATCTTTGGCGGTATCGTAGCTGCCGTTTTTGGAGGCATGGTCTTTGCCGCCCGGCTCGAAATCCACCCCCTCGGCGAGCCAACGCATCGGCCAGTCCACCTTCCATTGCAGCTTGCAGTTGAAATCTTTTGTAAAGTCGAGATCCCCTTCCTGCCCGCAGGCGCAGACATAGTGCGCCTTGGTGCAGTCCTCGGAGAGGGAGACGATCTTGGTGCTGTCCTTATGGCAGTGCGGACAGAAGATGCTGACGGGGACATAGTTTTCCCTCTCCTCCTCCGTCGCGTCCTGCGTGCGGTGCTTATCGAGGATATCGAAGATCTTTTTGCGGTTTTGCAGGGCGAAGATCACATACTTTGCATACCTGCCCGAGCGGTATTCCTTCGCCTGATAGCGGTACTCCATGCGGATGCCAAACTTTTCCACCGCCGCCATGAATTCCTTTTCAAAGTGCGCGGCGTAGCTCTCCTCCCTGCCGAAGGGATCGGGGATATCCACATAAGGATAGCCGATATACTGTTCGTACGAATCGTTGCCCAGATAGTCGGAGACATTTTATTTTACCTTGCGCAGGCGGTCGAATTCGTCCCAGGAAAAGAGCAGCTTCGCCTTTTTGCCTTTTTTCTGCAGGGCACGGCAGACGAACCAACTCGTGGCGATGTCGCGAAAATTGCCGATATGCACGGAACCCGACGGCGAGATCCCCGCCGCACAGACGTATTCCTCTTTATCCGGTTTGCGGCGGATGACCTCGTCCGCCAGCTTGTCAGCCCAATACATAATGACCTCTTTGCTGCTGAAATTTTCCTTATTATACCACATCGCGGGCATGAAATCAAACCGCATGCCGCCCGTGGGCGCAATTTTTCGCAAAAGTAAGGAAAAAATCGCCCTGCCGGGAAGATCCCGCCCGTAAGCTGCCGTGCCCGCGCAAAGAAATCGCCGCCCGAAGGCGGCGCAGATCCCTATAAAGAAAGCAGCCAATACAAGATGCCCACGGAGGAACCCGCCAGCACGCCGTAGACGATGATCGGGCCGGCGACGACGAACATCTTGGCTGCCAGCCCCGTGATCAACCCCTCCGCCTTGAATTCAAGCGCGGGGGAAGCGACGCTGTTGGCAAAACCCGTGATGGGAACGATGGAGCCCGCACCCGCCGCCTTGCCGATGCGGTCGTATACCCCCAGCCCCGTCAGGAGGCAGCCGCAAAAGATGAGCACGACGGAAACGGCGCCCGCCAGTTCGTCGCCCGAAAGGTGCGCCCAATTTTCCAGCATGACGCGCGCGAATTGACCGAAGCAGCAGATGCCTCCCCCCACCGTAAAGGCGCGCAGACAGTTATGGAAATGCTTTGTCGGAGGCGCGAACGAGCGCACATAGGCAAGATAGTTACCGTTCTTCTCTCCGCCGCCTTGCGGCGCGCTCTCCCCCCGCATCAACGCCGCCTCCCGCTCTTTTCTTCCCGCGGGGAAAACTTTTTCACGAGCACCTCGCGCTCTTCCCGCGAACGGATCCCCTCCGGATCGTACACGCACACCTTTTTCATACAAGCATTTTGCGCCGCCGCCCCTCTTTTTATACCGGGGCGGCGGCGCAAAATATCGCCTATTCCTCCGCAAAGCGCTCCAAAAAAGGATGCCGCTTCCCCTTGGAATCATATTCGATGAGCGTGTCGACATGCACGTTATACGCGCTGCGGAAGATGCTGATGTCCGCGTTGGGGTTCGTCTTTTTCATGGAAGCGATCAGCCGCTTCATCTCCTGCCGCTTGGAATCTTCTTCCCGCACGGCGCAGTTTTCCGTAAACTTGCAGGCACAACGCAAAAACCGCAGGCCGTTACGCTCTTTCCAGCGCACGATGTCCTCTTCGTGCACATAATAGAGGGGCCGGATAAGCTGCATGCCGGGATGGCTGCTGCTCTTGAGTTTGGGGGGCATCCCCTGCATCTGCCCGCCGTAAAAGATGCCGAGCAGGATGGTCTCGATCGCGTCGTCGAAGTGATGCCCCAGCGCGATCTTGTTGCAGCCCAGCTTTTTCGCCTCTTCGTACAAATGACCGCGGCGCATGCGCGCGCAGAGATAACAGGGATTTTTGTCCACCGCCGTGACCGCGTCGAAGATCTGCGTTTCAAAGATGTGCAGCGGAAGTTCCAAAAGGGCGGCGTTCTCTTCGATCAGCGCGCGGTTTTCCCGGTTATAACCGGGATCCATGACAAGAAATTCGAGCCCGAACGGGACAGGCCCGTGGCGGCAAAGTTCCTGCAAACATTTTGCGAGCAGCATGGAATCTTTTCCGCCCGAGATACAGGCAGCGACCCTGTCCCCTTCCGAGATGAGGGCGTACTCTTTGACAGCCCGCACGAATCGGCTCCAAATGGTCTTGCGGTAGGTGGTGATGATGCCGCGCTCGATCTCCCGACAGCGGCTCATTTTGCCCCGTCCGCCCTTCTGCGGTACGCTTCGAGGATGCGCTGCGCCACCTCTTCGGGAGAGATGTGCGACGTGTCGATAACAAAATCGTAATTGGAAAGGTCTTTGATGTCCACCCCGTACAGCTGCATATAGCGCGCCTGCTCGCTCGCGCGGCGGGCGGCGATGGAAGCGACCGCCTCTTCGATGGAGGAGAACGGCTCGCTCGCGCGGCCGTCGTGCATGATACGCTCCGCCGAGACGAGGGGATCCGCCGCCATATACACAGAAAAAGAGGAAGGCACAAAGTGCCACGCCATGCGCGAATCGATGATGACGGAGATATCCTGCCCGTCGAGCGCGCGCAGCCCGTCATCGATCATGCCGTCGATCTCGGGATGCGTCTCCGAATATTTGTTGAGTTCGAGCGTCGTCATTCCCATCTCCGACGCGATGCGCCGCTGGATGGTGCCCGTCGAATACACTTCCGCGCCCAGGCGGCGGGACAAGATCTTGCCCACCGTCGATTTGCCGCTGCCCAGATCTCCCGCCAATGAAATCTTGATTTTTTCCATAGGTTATCCGCCCCTTTCGCGATATATCCGAATATGTCCGCCTTACGCGCGGGAAAGCCGCTTGAAGATCGCGTTTGCTTCCGCGAGCATGGCGGGAAAATCGGCAAGTTTCATCTTCCCTTCCGAATCGCGGAATTCCGCCATGAACTGCAGCGTCTTGGGGCCGTCTTTCATCCAAGCGATCTCCGTCCCCGTGAAGATCCCGCCGAACACCTCGTTGAACGCCTGCACCGCCTTCGGGTTCTCGAACACTTCCGTGACCGCGCTTTCGGGCGTGTACGGCTCCGCGTACAGATCCTCGGACGGGCGCTCCAGCGTATGCACGCCGCCCGTGACCGCTACGGGCGCCTCTCCCGGCAGAACGATCTCCGCCGCGATATTGTCCGGGATTTCGATGACGTATGTGATCTTTCCGTCTTCTTGGCTGTATTTTGACGTGATCTTCCCGCGCACGCTGTCGTACGACGCGCAAAAATGCGGCAGCCCCTTACAGGGGTGCGGGGCGATCCGTACCGAGGCAAACCCCGCCTCCTTCGCCTCGATGCCGGCGATGCGGCGATAGACGAATTCCATGACAGAGCCGTACGCATAATGGTTATAGCTGTTCATCCCGTCCGGATTGGGCGTACCGTCCGGCATCAGGGAATTCCATCTCTCCCAAATGGTCGTCGCGCCCATATCCACTTCGTACAGCCAACCGGGGAATCCGTTGTTCAAAAGCACGCGGCGCGCCGTCTCGAAATACCCGTTGTCGGCGAGCGCAAACAGCAAGAAGGGCGAACCGATAAAGCCCGTGACCATGCGGTACCCGTGGCGGAGGACATTTTCATGCAGCCGGGCGGCAAGCGCGGCACGGTGTTCTTCCGGCATGATGCCGAATTGCAGGGCGACCGCCTGTGCGGTGACGGTATCCAAGACGAGCCTGCCTCCCTGCGTGACATATTCCCGCCGCACACGGGCGAGATGCCCCTCGTATTTTTTGCGGTATATCTCCTCTTCTTTCGCCTTTCCGAGCAAACCCGCCGCCCGCGCGACGATTTTCAAGGAATTGACATGCAGCACGTTCGTCAAATAATAAGGATCCGTCCTGCCGAGCACCCCGTTGCCGAGAAGCGCCTCGTTGTCCATCGCCAGCCAGTCGCCGTATTCCTGCCCGCGGGCGATCAGCCCGTTTTCCATGTTCCCTTCCCGCGCGGCGATAAACTTTTGCATGGCGCCGAAATTATCGGCGAGGAAAGAGAGATCGCCGTACATGCGGTACAGCGCCCACGGCACCATCGTAACGACGTCGCTCCACATGGCGCCGGTATGAAAATTCCCCAGCACGTCGGGGACGACGTGCGGCATTTCTCCGTTTTCCGCCTGATCGCAGCGGACGTCGGCGAGCCACTTTTTCATGAAAGCGCGGATATCGTAATTGTACGCCGCCGTCGTACAAAAGGCATTGATATCCCCCGTCCAGCCGAGACGCTCGTCCCGTTGGGGGCAATCGGTGGGGATGTCCACAAAATTTCCGCACTGCCCGCGGATCACGTTCTCATATAACCTCTGAAAGCGCCCGTTATCCGTCTCAATGCGTCCCGCACGCTTCATATCCGTATACCGCACGAGGGCCGTCACGCTTTCGGCAGGAAGGACGGCCCCTTCCAGCTTCATGTAACGGAAGCCGTGAAAGGTGAATTCGGGCGCAAAGATGTGCGCGCCCTTGGCGGTAAATGTGTCCGTCGCCTCGGCGGAGCGCAGATTATCCGTATAAAAATTTCCGTCCACCAGGATCTCGGCAAAGCGCGCGGTGAGCGTTCCTTCAAAATCCGCGGGCGTCCTGATCTCCGCGACGCCTACCAAATTTTGCCCGAAATCGTACACGAGCTCCCCTTTCGGCGTACGGAACACCTCTTTGACGGGAAGGCGCTGCACCGTGCGCACGGGCTCGTTCTCCTGCGGGACAAGTTTTTGCTTGTCGAAAGGAACATCCACAGGCGTCAGCGCTTTCCGCTCCGCCGTCAGATCTGTCCGCTCGCCGTCGTAAATGCCGCTCCGGCGGATAGCGCTCTCCCGCGCCCGCCACTGCATGTCCGTGGAAAGGATCCGTTCTCCGTCCGCGATCAGGTCGGCGCAAACGGCAGACTGTTCTCCGAACATCTTTCTCTTCCCCTGCCATGTCAGCCTGCCGCAATACCAGCCGTCGTTGACCGTCAGGGAAAGCGTGTTCTTTCCCTCCCGCAAGAGAGCGGTCACGTCATATTCCTGCACCTGTAACCTATGCCTGTACGAAGTCCAACCGGGCGCGAGATAGGCGTCTCCCACCCTGTTGCCGTTGATCTCCGCAAAATATATGCCGAGCGCCGTCGCGCGCAGCGTCGCCTTTTTAACGGAAGCAAGGGTGAATTCTCTTTCCAAGACGAAAGTATCCGCCTGTTCCTTGACTCCGATAAACGATCCCTGTAACATCATGCCCGTTCTCCTTTTGGCGCCTCTCGGACGCACTTTTATTGTAACATATCCTTTCGCTTTTGTAAACCGTATCTTTAAAATAAATATGACTCCGAAAGCCTGTCTTTCTTTCGGGGGGGCATATCACTACGGCTTTTTTGTCGGGGCCGGAAAATCCGATAGGTGGTTTTTCTGGTTTCGGTTGATGTTGCCTTTTAGCATGATTGAACTTTTTTGCGGATTTTTTGAACCAAATGGTTGACATTGCGAAAAGTATGTGCTTTAATGCCAGTATAAATCGGAGGGGATATATCAAAACAAAATATGAGCTCTACAAGAAATATTTTAAGGGGGGTGACAGAACATTGATAGACGGAAATTTGAATGAATTTGTAGATGGACTTTACTATGGAGATGAAAGGTGGGTTCTTTACAAAGGAGTTAAATATTTTATACAAGGTTGGGTAAAGAACAATAATTTTACGCTTGTTATGGATCAAATGGATCCCGGGCCTCCTAACCCCACTCCATATGTGCCACTATGGACTATGACAAAACCATATGACAAGCGTGGTGAGGTCGTCGAAGCATTTCTTACCGCTCCACTGTGGGGAGGCAGGACATTCATGCAAGCCGAACGAGAAATGAAATGGGTGGATTGCTGATACGGAGGCCTGCTATTTTATTCGATGTCATTATAGCCGTCCCATACGATATAGTCTATTTCGCCCATATGATGCAAGTCTTTGATAAGGCCGATATACAGCCTGTCCGCAACTTTCATATCGAACTTTTTGTGCGCGCGTAATGCCTGCAATGCTATCATCTCGCCCATGAGTTTGACGTTCTCGGCAGAGATAGGCTCGTTGAACAAATCGCCTTCGTTGCGATACTTACCTTTTGAGAACTTGGTTACCAACATTTCCATCTTGACACCTCTCGTATTTATTTGCCTTTTTCGGGCAACAGGCGGAGGGGCATAGGACGGGTGGAAAAAATGCAAATTCTCTGTCGGTCTGCGGAAGTCAACGGGAAAAAGACAAAATCGTTGCGTTGTGGGCGCGCAGAAAGCTTCACGGACAGCAAAAGAGCCGGGCAAGGGTGCAAACCTTACTCGGCTCTGAAAATCTCTTATAGGTAATTTCAGCAACGATTTTGCAGCCGTTGACGTCCGCGAGGACGATGCTGCCATAGCCGACCCGAAAAAGCAAATTCGAGAGGCTTATTTTGATCGGATAACGGCGCCGAAGAAATCGCGGGCAAAAAATAATACGAACTCCGAAAAAGAGTTCGTATTATTCCCGTATGGCTTTAGCGGATAAAAATGCTGCCCTGCCATTCGTCGTGCGCGCGCGCATAATAGCAAAGTTTATAAATGCCGTCAATGATTTGTCGCCTGAGCAAAGACTGTCCCGCTTTTTTCTCTTCCTTTTCACGCTTTCCTCCAAAAAATTTTTAGTCAATAACTTTTATGCTATTGACATATAATATCTTATATGCTATAATGTACTTGTAAAAAGATAAAAGGAGATTTTTCTTATGCCTGTCATCTCACGCTTCTACGGTATGGTCATCAAAATGTACTTCCTTGCTGCCGAGCACAATCCGCCGCATATCCACGTCGTGTACGGCGAATACCTCGGCGTGATTGACATCCGCACGAGCAAAATGCTCGAAGGCGACCTGCCGAACAAGGCGTTGAAGATCGTTCAGGAATGGGTGGGCATACACCGCGACGCCCTGCTTACCATGTGGGAAACGCAGAACATTACCCCGCTCCCGCCCATCGAATAACTTAAAGGAGGTTTGTGCAATGTTCCATAAAATCACTTCCCTCGCCACGCTGCCCGATTATATTCTGCTCGTCGGGTTTGCAAACGGCGAATTCAAACAGTTCGACTTA
>CALVHS010000039.1 GCA_944328665.1 uncultured Clostridia bacterium
TTAAGGGCACGCCATTTGCATGCCGCGCATTCACCCTTTCCGTAAGCCAAAGCGTTGGCAAATAGGGGTGCGCTGCGGAAAAGTGCGATTTTCCTTGCGCGAGTAAAAATTTTGAAGCACCCCCCCCAAGGCTTCCCCCTCGGGAGGGGGAAGCTGTCACGAAGTGACTGATGAGGGTGGGATGTCAGATTATATATCGCCTCATCCGTCAGCCGCTGCGCGAGGGGGTTCACGAAATTTCGCAAACCAAAGCACACACAAAAAGACCTCCCGCAAGAGAGGTCTTTCAATGATTTTTGTCTTTCGGCCGTATGCTCTGCCGTAAAATGTTTTCTTTTGCGTCTACCCGCGCGATCACGTCGTCTACCCGCAGCGCGTTCCCTTCGCCGTCTTTGATCTCCTGCGCCACATAGACGCGTCGGCCAAACTTTTGCCGCATCCTGTCGAACAGCTCCGCCAATACGTTCACAAACAGGCTCCACAGCAAAAACGGGATGGAGAGCATACTCATGATCAGCGAAAAGACGTTCAAATTTTGTACCGTCGACACGACCGTAAAGACGGTGATCGCCGAGGCGACAAGCTGAAAGGTGTACTTTGCCATCTTCAAAAAGCGGTGTATCTTCGGCCGCGGCTTGTCCATTAAGTTGATGCGGTAACTCACAAAGGTGATGATAATGTTCAGCGCCAATGCCGAGCCGATCAGGCAAAGCAGGATGGTGCCGATGCGGCTGTCTTCGTAATTGCGATAGTAATATATGGCATAAACGGTATATGCCGCATACCCCGCCAAAAAGATACAGCTCAATATAAACCGCGAGACCTTGATCCTCTTTTTTAAGCTCATATCGCCAATATCATACACGTTTTTTGCGCGTTTGGCAAACGTTTTGGCAAGGTTCGCCGTTTTTTCCGTAAAATTCTGTATAAAATCACATCAATTCGCATATTTAATCGCAAACGGCTTTCCTTTTGGCGGAGAAAGGTATATAATAGAAGAGAACCCGATAAACCGGAGGAAAGCCATGCCGAAAATCACGATAGACGAATCGCTCTGCAAGGGCTGCGGGCTGTGTGCAAACGCCTGTCCGAAAAAGGTGATCTCCCTCAGCGCGCACCGCATGAACGCGAAGGGGTATTTTGTGGCGGAAAAGGTCAATCCGCAAAATTGCATCGGCTGTGCCTTTTGCGCGATCATGTGCCCCGACTGCGCGATCGAAGTGGAAAAATAAACGAAGCGAACCCAACACCGATAAAAAACCCGGTGGACCCTAAATTTTAACTCGCGCAGGGGAAACGGATGAGGCGCTGTATCATCTGACAGGGCAGATGGCATCGCATAAGCAAACGCAAGACGGAGGTCTACTATGTCGAAAATTTTATTACACGGGACGGAAGCCATCTGCGAAGGCGCCATCCGCAACGGCTGCCGCGCCTTTTTCGGCTATCCCATCACCCCGCAGAACGAAGTCCCCGAATACATGTCCGTCAATATGCCCAAGGTGGGCGGCGCGTTTGTGCAGGCGGAATCGGAAGTCGCCGCCATCAACATGGTCTACGGCGCGGGCGGTGCGGGCGTGCGCGCCATGACCAGTTCATCCAGCCCCGGCGTCAGCTTAAAGCAGGAGGGCATTTCGTACATAGCCTGCGCGCGCATCCCCTGCGTCATCGTCAACATCATGCGCGCCGGCCCCGGTCTGGGCGGCATCCTGCCCGCGCAGGGCGATTATTTTCAGGCGACGAAGGGGGGCGGTCACGGCGACTATCATCTGCTCGTCCTCGCGCCCTGTTCCGTGCAGGAAGCGTGCGACCTTACGTACCTCGCCTTTGACCTGTCGGACAAATACCGCGTGCCCGCCATGATCTTGGCGGACGGCATGATCGGGCAGCTGATGGAGCCGGTCGAACTGCCGCCTATGCGCCCGCTTTCCGCCATCCCCAAAAAGGACTGGGCGACGGACGGCGGTTATGGCGCGGAGAGGCGGGTGCTCAACAGCCTCATCATCAAGCCGGAAGAGCTGGAGCCGCACGTCAACGAATTGCAAAGGACGTACGAGCTTATCGCCGCGCAGGAAAAGCGCTGCGAGGAGTACATGACGGAGGACGCGGAGATCGTGCTGACGGCGTACGGCACGGTGGCGCGCATCTGCAAAAGCGCGGCAAAGCAGCTGCGCAAGGAGGGGATCAAAGCGGGCGTCATCCGCCCGATCACCCTTTATCCCTTTCCGTCTGAGGCATATGCAAAGGCGGCGGAGCATGCGAAAGCCTTTCTCTCCGTGGAACTTTCCCTCGGGCAGATGGTAGAGGACGTGCGCCTTGCCGTCAACGGCAGGCGGCCCGTCGCCTTTTACGGCAGGACGGGCGGCAATGTCCCCGAAGAGGGGGAGATCGTTCAGGCGGCAAAGAGCGCGCTCGCCAAGGCGCGCCTGCCCGAGTGAGGTGGCGTATGGCAAAAGTGTTTACCAAGACAAAGATGCTGACCGACGTGCCCATGCACTATTGCCCCGGCTGTACGCACGGCATCGTGCACAGGCTGGTGGCGGAGAGCATTGAAGAGCTCGGTTTGCAGGAGAAGGCGATCGGCATCGCGCCCGTCGGCTGCGCGGTGTTCGCCTACGATTATTTCAACTGCGACATGCAGGAAGCGGCGCACGGCCGCGCCCCCGCCGTCGCTACGGGCATCAAGCGCTGCCTGCCCGACAGGTTGGTGTTCGTCTATCAGGGGGACGGCGATCTCGCTTCCATCGGCATGGCGGAGACGGTGCACGCCGCGGCGCGCGGCGAGCGGATCACCATCATCTTCATCAACAACAGCATCTACGGCATGACGGGCGGGCAGATGGCGCCCACCACCCTCATCGGGCAGAAGGCGACCACCTGTCAAAACGGCAGGGATCCCGTCGTCAACGGCTATCCCGTCCGCGTCTGCGAATTGCTGGCGACCCTCGACGCGCCCTATTATATCGAGCGCGTCTCCACGCAGGACGTCAAACACGTCCTTGCGGCAAAAAAGGCGATCAAAAAGGCGCTCCGCTTTCAGGCGGAGGGCAGGGGATATTCCTTTGTAGAAGTGCTCGTGTCCTGCCCGACCAACTGGCACATGAAGCCGGTGGACGCGCTGCGCTTTATGGCGGAAGAGACGAGCCGTACCTTTCCGTTGGGCGTCTACCGCGACAAATCGGAGGAAAAAGGAGAATGATCAGGATCTTATTGGCAGGGCAAGGGGGGCAGGGCGTCCTGTCCGTGGGCAAGATGCTCGCGGAAGGGGGCCTGCGCGAAGGGAAGGAGGTGTCCTATCTTCCCGCCTACGGGCCAGAGATGCGCGGCGGCACGGCGAACTGTTCGGTCGTCATCTCGGAAGAGGAGATCGCTTCTCCCCTCTGCAACGAACCGGACGTGCTCGTCGCCATGAACGGCCCGAGCTTTCATAAATTTACTCCCCGCGTGCGCCCGGGCGGCATCGTGCTCGTCAACGGTTCCCTCTCCGACTGCTATGCGGGCAGAGAGGACGTCGCCGTCTACGACATCCCCGCCAACGATCTTGCGCTGGAAGCGGGAGACATGCGCAGCGCCAACAACGTCATCCTGGGCGCGCTGTGCGCGCTGACGCACGTCGTGACGGACAAGAGCGTCTTGAACTGCTTTAACGAAAAATTCGTGGGCAGGCCCGCGCTCATCGAGATCAACCGCCGCGCCTTTGCTCTGGGCAAAAGGGCGATCGACGGACAGGACGGCTGAATTTTCGGCAGAAAAAAGGCAGCCCGCGCGTTTTGCGCGGGCTGCCGCCTTTTATAAGCGATCCATGCACCAGCGGAAGGCGGAGGGGAGGGAGACGCGCTCTTTTGCCTCTTCCTTCGTATAATAGCGCAGCGAGGAGAAGGCGGGCAGGGAAGAGAGCGCCTGCCCCGTCTCCGCGGCATAGGCGGTCATCTGCCAGACGAGATGGGTAAAGACGTGTCTGTGCGTTCCCGCCCGCCGCAGGGTAAATTCGGTCAGCCCCGCGCCGCGCAGGTAGTTTTCCGCCTCCGGGAGAGGAAGAGCCCCTTCGATGTTAAAAAATTCCGTCATGCCGGAAAGCACCCCGCCTTCCCGGCGGCGCAGCCAGATCCCCCGCCCGTCGGTAAAGAGAAAGACGGTCATCTCCGTCTCCCTGCGGGCGGGTTTTTCCCGCTTGGCGGGCAGGGCGTCGCTCTTCGTCGCGCACATGTCCTGCAGGGGGCAGAGCAGGCAGCGGGGGGAAGCGGGCGTACAGACGAGCGCGCCCAGTTCCATCAGGCCCTGCGTAAAGTCGGAACACCGTCCTTGCGGATAGGCGGGGGCAAGCTCCGCAAAATAGCGCTTGCGCAGCACGTCCTGCGCCTCCGCATCCCCCAAAAGGCGGGCAAGCACGCGCACGACGTTGCCGTCCACCGCGGGGGAGGGCTGTCCGAAGGCGATGGAGGCGATGGCGCCCGCCGTATATTCTCCCACGCCGGGCAGGGAGGCAAGTTCCGCCGCCGTCTGCGGAAATCCCCCGCGGGCGACGATCTCCTTTGCGGCTTTCTGCATGTTTTTGGCGCGGCTGTAATATCCCAATCCTTCCCAAAGTTTGAGCAATTTCTCTTCGGGGCAGGCGGCGAGCGCCTCCACCGCAGGCAGCGCCTGCAAAAAGCGGATATAGTGTTCGCGCGCCGCCTCTACGCGCGTCTGCTGCAGCATGATCTCCGATACCCACACGCGGTAGGGGTCGTTGTTTTCCCGCCAGGGCAGGTCGCGCTTGTTCGCTTCGTACCAGGCGAGCAGGGGCGCGGCAAGCCCTTGCAATTTTTCTTCCCGTTCCATGCCTCTATTATAGCAGAAGGCGGGCAGCTTTTTCAAACGAAAGGGGCAGGGCGGGCAAAAAAATTGACGAACGTGCCCGTTTGCGGTATAATTTCTCCGTTATGGAAAACGTCATCCTCATCGGGATGCCCGCCTCCGGCAAAAGTACGGCGGGCGTGCTGCTCGCCAAGCGGACGGGCAGAAGTTTTATCGACTGCGACCTCTTGCTCCAACAGGCGGAAGGGGCGCTGCTCGGGGACATCCTCGCGCGGGCGGGGGCGGAGGGCTTCATCGCCGCGGAAGAGCGGGTCAACGCTTCCCTTTCCGCCCGCGGCGCGGTCATCGCTACGGGCGGCAGCGCCGTCTACGGAGAGCGGGCGATGGCGCACCTGCGGCGTATGGGCAAGGTCGTTTATCTGCGCGTGGCAGAAGAGGAATTGGAGCGCCGCCTGCGCGGCAGGGACATTTTCCGCCGCGGCGTGGTGATGCGCGCGTGGGGAGAAACGCTCGCCGAACTGTACGCCGAGCGCGCCCCTCTGTATGAAAAATATGCCGACGCCGTCGCCGACTGTACCGGCACCGACCTTGAGGGGACGGTGCGCGCCATCCTTGCGGCGCTCGGCGAGGGCTGACGGCTTGCTTTTTGCGCGCGGTTGTGGTATAATGCGGGCATGAACAGACCCGACTACAACAAGAAGATGAAAGAGCAGGCGGCGCAGGTGCCTGCGGGCACGCGGCTGTTGCTGCACAGTTGCTGCGGGCCTTGTTCTACGCGCTGCCTCGAAGCGCTCAAAGACCGCTTTTCCGTCACCGTCCTCTATTATAACCCCAACATCACCGACGCAGCCGAATATCAAAAGCGCAAAAAAGAGCAGATCCGCCTGCTTGCCGAAACGGGCTGGGCGGATCTTTTGGACTGCGACTATCGGCCGGAGGAGTTTTTTGCCGCCGCAAAGGGGCTGGAAGGGGAAAAGGAAGGGGGCGCGCGCTGTTATGCATGTTACCGTCTCCGCCTTGAGCGCACCGCCCGCTTTGCCAAGGCGGGCGGCTTCGGTTGGTTCTGCTCCACCCTCTCCGTCAGCCCGCACAAGGACGCCGTTTGGCTGAACGAGATCGGCGCCGGGCTGGAAAGGGAGTACGGCGTGCGCTGGCTGTACAACGACTTTAAAAAGGAGAACGGTTATCTGCGCTCGGTGCAGCTGGCGCAGGAGCACCGGCTCTATCGGCAGGTATATTGCGGCTGTGTTTTTTCCGATTGGACAAGGCGGACTTGATCTCCTGCCGGGGCGGCGATCGCCGCCTTTTTTATTTGCGGCAAAAATTTCCGCAAAAGATTTGACAGCCGCGCGCGGAAGGAGTATAATAATCACTACCAAATCGGTAGCAATTAGGAGAAAAATCAAAATGCGTCTGTCTTCCAAATCGCAATACGGGCTGAAGGCCTGTTTTATCCTCGCAAAAAATTATCCCGACAGGTGCGTGAGCGCCTCTCGTCTCGAAAAGGAGATCGCCGTTTCCGGCAAGTATATCGAAAAGATCATGCGCCTGCTGGCGGGGGCGGGCGTGGTGACGGCGGAACGGGGCGTTTCGGGCGGGTACAAACTGCGCCGCGCCCCTTCCGAGGTCACGATCGGGGACGTCGCCCGCGCCCTCGAGGACAATATGGAGATCGCCGACTGCATCACCGCTTCCTGCGAAGAGTGTGCCTCGGGCGAGGTGTGGCGCAAGCTGTATGCGGGCATCAACGCCGTGCTCGATTCGATGACGTTGCAGTCCGTTTTGGACGATCACGGGCAGGTGCGCCCCTGCAAGTGCGGCGAGCGCGCGGACGGCTCGCGGGCGGTGTAGGATGCGGGAGATCTACCTCGATCATGCGGCGACCACCCCCGTCGAGCCGCGCGTGTTGGAAAAGATGCTCCCGTATTTCGGGGAGACGTTCGGCAACCCCTCTTCCCTGCACGGATACGGCAGGGCGGGCGCGCGCGCCTTAGACGGCGCGCGCGACGCCGTCGCCGCCTATATCGGCGCGGCGCCCGCCGAGGTCTATTTTACTTCGGGCGGGACGGAAGCGGACAACTGGGCGGTGCGCGGCTGCGCGCACGCCCTCGCGGAGAAGGGCAGGCACATCGTCATAGGCGCAAGCGAACATCACGCCGTGCTCGCCGCGGCGGACATTCTGCGCGCGGAAGGGTTTTCCGTCAGCTTCGCCCCCGTAAACGGGGAAGGGGTGACCGACCTCGCCGCCTTGGAGAGGGCGTTCCGCCCGGACACCGTCCTTGCCGCCGTGATGACCGCCAACAACGAGACCGGCGTTTTGCAGCCCGTACGGCGCATCGCAGACCTTTGCCATGCGCGCGGGATCCTATTTTTCACCGACGCGGTGCAGGCGGCGGGCGCGCTTTCCGTAGACGTGAAGGATTCTGGCGCGGATATGCTCTCCCTCTCCGCCCATAAATTTTACGGGCCGAAGGGTTCGGGCGCGCTGTATGTGCGCGCGGGGCTGAAATTGCATAAGCTGATCGCGGGCGGGCAGCAGGAGCGCGGCATGCGCGGCGGCACCGACAACGTGCCGGGCGCCGTGGGCATGGCGGAAGCGCTCCGCCTCGCCTGCGCGGAGCGGGCGCAAAATGCGGCATACGTTTCCCGCCTGCGCGACCGCTTTGAAGAGAGGGTGCTGCGCGGGGTCGAAAATGTTTTGGTCAACGGCGGCGGGGCGGCGCGCCTGCCCTCCGTTTCCAATCTCTCCTTCGAGGGCGTGGACGGAGAGCAGCTCCTCTACGCGCTCGACTTGCAGGGGGTCGCCGCCTCCGCGGGGGCGGCGTGCGCCTCCGGTTCCGTAGAGCCGTCACACGTCCTTGCGGCGATGGGCATGCCCGCGGCGCGCGCGCGCGGCGGCGTGCGCTTTTCCTTCGGCAAAGACAACGCGGCCGAGGAGGCGGACGCCGCCGCGGACATCGTCAAAGAATGCGTGGAAGGATTGCGGAGGGCGCGCCGCGCGTGACGGAGGGCGCGCGGGCGGCTTCAAAGATCCGATCCGCCGCGCCGACCGGGCGCCGCACGGATCTCTCCTTTCAAACGGGCGCTTCGTGCGGGCACAAAAAGAAAGCGGCTTCCGCCAAAAGCGGAAGCCGCCCTTTTATCGTTCGGCATAAAGCAGGTCGGACAGGGCTGCCAGCTGCTCGGGGGCAAGCGTCTCGCCCCGCGCTTTATCGGGGATGCCCGCCTGCCGCAAAAGCGCCGCCGCCCTTTCCCGCGGCATGCCGAATGCCTGCATCAGGTTGTTTTCCAGCGTCTTTCTGCGGGACAAAAAGGCGGCGCGCACCGTGTCTCGGTAAGCCTTGGCGCTCTGCACGGGGATGCGCTCTTTGACGAAGGTCATCTTCACGACGGCGCTGTCCACGTTGGGCGCGGGGGTAAACATTTGCCGCGGAACATATTTTACGATCTCGGCGTCCGCACGCCGCGCGATCGCCGCGGTGATCGCCCCGTATTCGGGAGTGCCGGCGCGCGCGGTAAAGCGCTTTGCCACGTCGTCCTGTACCATGACGACCAATTTTTCCGCCCGTTCGCTCTCTTCGATCAATTTCATCACCAGGGGAGAGGTGATGTAATAGGGCAAATTTGCCACCACCGTATAGGGCTCCCGTTCGAGCGCGCGCAGGTCTTCTTTGAGAAAATCGCGAAAGACGACTTCCGCGTTGTCTATGCCCGCCAGCGTTTCGGCGAGCACGGGCTGCAGCTTGACGTCGATCTCGTAGGCGACGACACGCTTTGCCGCCGCGGCAAGTTCGCGCGTCAGCGTGCCCGCGCCGCAGCCGATCTCCAAGACGGCGGTATCTTTGTCTACGCCCGCCAGCGCGACGATGCTTTTCAAGAGATTCGTGTCGGAAATGAAATTTTGTCCGAACTGTTTTTTGAAGGAAAAGCCGTGTTTGGCGAGCAGCAGCCGCAAATTTTCCATAATTCGTCTCCGTAAAAGGCGGATAGCCCGCCCGCAAGCGGGCATACTGTATAGCGAAGGGGCGCAAAAGCGCCGCCGGAAACCAAAGAAAAGGGAAAGCCGCCCTCGCCGCGAGGGCGGCTTTCTTGCCGTCCTTTGCGGCGCATTCCGCGCGGCGTCACCCGATATATTTCCGCACGCGCAGCGATACGCCGCAGGCGGCGGCGATGGCGCGGCAGGCGTCGATCTTTTCTCTGCCGATGATATCCACGACGGAAAACCACGTCTCGATACCCCGACGGGCGCACTTTGCGGCAAAATCCTGCAGCCCTGCAAACGCCGCCTCGCCGAAGGCGGGCCGGCACAGCGCGGCATAGGCTTCCGCCGTCGCCTCGTTGAGGCTGACGTTGATCTTGTCGACGACGGGGGCGAGCTCTCCCGTCACGTCCCGCTTCCAGATCATGTTCGCCTGTCCGTTGGTGTTGAGGCGCGTCACGCCGCCGCGGCGCTTGATCTCGGCGGCGGCTTCTAAAAGGACGGGCAGTTTCAGCGTCGGTTCGCCGAAGCCGCAAAAGACGTATTCTTTGTACCTGCCGATGTCCTCGGGCAGCTGCGCGGCGATCTCCTCTGCGGACGGCTCGCGGGAGAGCCACAGCTTATGTCCGAAGTAATCCGCCCTTTCGTTGCGCACGCAAAAGGTGCAGTCGTTCGTGCATTTGCTCGTCAGGTTGAGATAGAGGTTTCCGTCCAGCGCGTAGGTAAAGGTCTCCGCTCTTTTTTGGTTATCCATGTGCGTTTTCTCCGTTTTGCCGCCATGCGGCCAGTTTCGGGAAGAGGGAACAGACGTTCTTTTCGATCTGCGCGGCGAGCGCTTCCAATTCTTCTCCCCGCAGCGCCGCCAGTTTTTCGTACACCCGCACGACGTTTTCGGGCACGTTTTTTGTGCCGCGCAGCGGTTCGGGCGCAAGGTAGGGGGAATCCGTCTCGGCGAGGATGCGGTCTTTCGGCACCATTTTGGCGACTTCGTCCAGCTTGCGCGCGTTCTTAAAGGTCACCGGCCCCGCAAAGGAGATGTACATCCCCAGCTTCAGGTATTCTTTTGCCGTTTCGGGGCTGCCCGAAAAGCAGTGCATCACCCCGCCGCGGGTCAGTTTGGCGCGGTTGTCCCGCAAAATTTGCAGGGTATCGGCGGCGGCGTCGCGGCTGTGTATGCACACGGGCAGGCCGAGCGCGTCCGCCAGTTCGATCTGGGCGGCGAACATTTTCTTCTGCGCCCGTTCGTCCGTGTTTTCGTAGTGATAGTCCAGCCCGATCTCCCCCACGGCGACCCCCTTTGGGGAAGAGAGCAGCGCCGCGATCTCGTCGAAATCGCCCGCGCGGCAGCCGTTCACATCGGAAGGATGAAAGCCCGCCGCAAAAAACAGGGCGGGGCAGCGCCGCGCCTCCTCCGCCGCCCGCGCGGAGGAGGGAAGATCCCATCCCACGCAGACGATCGTTTTGACGCCCGCCTCTTCCGCCCGGGCGACGGTCTCGGACAGGCGGGGCAAGTCCTCTTCGTGATTGAGATGTGCGTGCGTATCGATGAACATAAAAAGCGGCAGTCCTCCGTCATTGTCCGTTTCTTTCTCTAACAGGATACTGTAGGGGAGCAATACGAACCGCGCCTTTTCGCCGCGGCAAGACTCGCCTTGCGGGCATTCGGCAAAGCCGAACGCCGCGCCTTAGCGCCCCGGCTTCCGCTTTTGATCGGGTTCGCATCTCTCCCTTACAGTATAGCACATCCGTGCGGAAAATTCAACTTCGGCGCGCGGCGGTGCGCTTGCGGGCGGAAAAAATTTTTTGCCCGCATAAAAAATGCGGCGGCGGCTTGCAGGGCGCGCTCTGCGCTTGCCAATCTCGCCCGCAAGTGTTATAATTTTGATAGAACGGAGAATTGCAATATGCTCAAAACAAATGCCATGCGCCTGCTCGACGCACAGAAGATCCCGTACGAGAGCTTTTCCTATCCGCCCGAGACGACGGACGGAGAGGAGGTCGCCCGCACGCTGGGGGAAGACCCGTCCGCCGTATTTAAGACCCTCGTCACCCTTTCGGACAAGGGGGAACACCTCGTGTTCTGCGTGCCCGTCAACGCCACGCTCGACCTCAAAAAGGCGGCAAAGGCGGCGGGGGCAAAGTCCGTCGCCATGATCCGTCAAAAGGAATTGGAGCCGCTTACGGGATATGTGCACGGCGGCTGCAGCCCCGTGGGCATGAAAAAGCGCTTCCGCACCTTTTTGGACGAAAGCGCCGCCCCCCTCGGTGCGTTTTTTGTCAGCGCGGGCAGGAGAGGTCTGCAGATGCGGCTTTCGCCCGCGGCGCTCGCCGCCCTTCTCGGCGCCCGCTTTGCGCCCCTGCGCGCGGAGGAAACGGAATGAAGCCGCTGCGCGCCGCGCTCAACTGCCTCGCCCTGACGGCGGCGGGGAGCGTTTTGGGCGTCTTTTGCGGCGTCCTGTGCGGCGGGTTCGGGTTCGGCGTGGAAAAGATCGCCGCCGCCGCGCGGGAGCATTTTGCCTTCAACGTCTGGTTTTTGCCGTTGGCGGGGCTGTTGACGGCGGCGCTTTACCGCCTGACCGGCAGAAAAGGGCAGGGCATGGGCGCCGTCTTTGCGGCGGCGCGCGGAGAGGGGAACGTCTCCCTGTGCGCGGTGGGCGTACAGTATGCGGGCGCGTGGAGCGCGCACCTGTTCTGCGCCAGCGTGGGCAGAGAGGGCGCGGGCGTGCAGATCGGCGCCGCGCTCGGCAACAATTTCGGCAGGCTGCTGCCCCTGCGCGGGGCGGGCAGGGCGCTGACCGTCGCGGGTATGGCGGCGGGTTTTACCGCCCTCTTCATGACCCCGCTTGCCGCCTTCTTTTTTGCATTGGAAGTGACCGTGGTCGGAAAATTGGATATCCGCGCGCTGCTCCCCTCGCTGGCGGCGGCCGCCGCGGCATATTGCACGGCGGGCGCGCTGGGGCTGTCGGCGGCGGCGGAAGCGTCGTTTTCCCTGCCGCAGGCAAGTTTTCTTCTCTTCGGCAAAGTGTTTGCGCTGGGCGCCCTTTTCGGGTTGGCGGGGCTGTTCTTTTCCCGCGCGCTGCGCGCCTTTTCCCTGTTTTTCCGCGCCGCCGTCCGCAGCCCCTTTCTGCGCGCCGCGGCGGCGGGGGTGCTGCTCGCCTGCCTTTCCTTTCTGACGGGGGGCAGGTATGCGGGGCTCGGCTCTTCCTTCTTTTCCGACGCCTTTGCGGGAAAAGAGATCTTCGCCTACGATTGGGCGGTCAAGATCCTCTTTACCGCCGCCACCCTCGGCGCGGGATTTGTCGGCGGCGAGGTGACGGCGATGTTCGCTTCGGGCGCGGCGCTGGGCGCGGTGCTCGCCCCCCTGTTCGGCGTGCCGCCCGAACTCGCCGTCTGTCTCGGCTACGCTTTTGTGTTCGGCGCGGCGACCAACACCTTTTTCGCGCCCGTCCTGCTGTGTGCGGAAAGTTTCGGCTTCGGCATGCTGCCGTATGCGCTCGTCTGCACGCTGTCGGCGTATGTTTTCCACTTCGGCAGGTCTGTCTATGCGCAAAAATTTGCTTTCCGCTTCCCCCTTATGCCGAAAAGCGGGCAAAAAAAGCCCCCTCTTCGGGAGGGGGTCGCGGCATATTGCGGGAGGGAACTGTCATGAAGGACGTCGATCTCACCCTCTATGCGGGCAGGCGCGTCGCCGTCGCTCTCTCGGGCGGGGCAGATTCCGTCGCCCTCTTTTTGCTCTTTTGCGAAAGGAAGGAAGCGCTCGGTATCGCCCTTTCCGCCGTGCATGTCGAGCACGGCATCCGCGGGGAAGAGAGCCTCGCCGACGCTGCCTTCGTGCGCGCGCTCTGCGAACAAAACGGGGTGCCGCTGCGCTGTTTTTCCGCCGATATTCCCGCCCTCTGCGCCCGTTCCGGCAGGGGGACGGAGGAAGAAGCGCGCCTTTTCCGCCGCGCCGTCTTTTTTCGCCTGATCGAGGAGGGGGCCGTCGACTTTGTCGCCACCGCCCACCATGCGGGCGACAATGCCGAAAGCGTGCTTTTTTCTCTGTTCCGCGGCGCTTCCCTCACGGGAGGGGGCGGCATCCGCGCCTTCGTGCCCGCCGCGGACGGAAAGGGCATCGTCCGCCCCTTCCTTTCGCTGACCGAGGCGGAGATCGCCGCCTTTCTCGCCGAAAGAAGGGCGGCATGGCGGGAGGACGCGACCAACGCCGACCCTTCCTATGCGCGCAACTTTTTGCGGCACAAGGTGCTCGCCCCCGCCAAGGAGCGCTTCCCCGCGCTGGAAAAAAACGTGTATGCTTTTTCGCGCGCCGCGCGCGAGGACGACGACTATCTCTATTCCCTTACCGACCGCTTTTTTGAGGAGGGGGAAGAGTGCGTCATCCGTCCGGGCGCGCCGCCGCCCGTGCTCCGCCGCTGCTGCGTGCGCGCGCTGCGCGCGCTCGGGGCGGAAAAGGACTATACGTCCGCCCATATCGCCGCCATGTGCGCCCTGTTCGGCAAGAGGAGCGGCGCCGCGGCGGATCTTCCCTGCGGGCTGAAGGCGGTCAACGACTACGGCAGCGTCGCCGTCTACCGTCCGCGCCCGTCGCCCGCATACCGCCATCCCTTCGGCACGGGCGTATTTGCCTGCGGCGGCGTGCGGCTGTGCATCGCCGAAGGGGAAGGGGAGGGGCTGCGCTTCGACGCGTCCCGCCTGCCTGCGGGCGCGGTCATCCGTCCGAGAGAGGCGGGCGACGTGTTCTGCAAATTCGGCGGCGGCACCAAAAAACTGAAAGAATATTTTATCGACGAAAAGATCCCCGCCCGGCGGCGGGATCTCTTTCCTCTCGTCGCCTGCGGCAAAGAAGTCTTTGTCGTCTGCGGGGCGGAGATCTCCGAAAAAGTGCGCGTGCGCGCAGGAGGAAAGGTCTATACGGCGATCGTCTGCAAAGGAGAAAATGAAGAATGAACCGAGACGTGGAAAAGATCCTCTTCACGGAGGAACAGATCGCCCGCCGCGTGCGGGAACTGGGCGCGGCGCTTGCCCGCGAATATGCGGGCAAAGAACCGCTGATGGTGTGTATATTAAAGGGGGCGTGCGTCTTTTTTTCCGATCTGGTGCGGGCGACGGACATCCCCCTCTCCCTCGATTTTATGCAGGCGTCCTCCTATGGCGCGGGCGCCGTCTCCTCGGGCGACGTGCGCATCGTAAAGGACGTCGGGACGCCCGTCGCGGGCAGGCACGTCATCCTCGTGGAGGACATCGTCGACTCGGGCAATTCCCTCTGCCGGCTCAGGGCGCTCTTTGCCGGGCGGGGCGCGGCGTCGGTCAAGATCTGCGCCTTTCTCGATAAAAAGGCGCGCCGCACGGCCCCCGTCGAGGCGGACTACGCCGGGTATGAGATCGAGGACGCCTTTGTCGTCGGGTACGGGCTGGACTATGCGGAAAGGTACCGCAACCTTCCTTACATAGGCATCTTAAAACGCAGCGTCTACGAAAAGTAGCGGCGGCTGCGTTTTGCGGAAAAGAGGGCGATCGTTTTGCATATTGTATATGCAGAACGGTTGCTTTTTTATATTGTAATATGTTATAATCGAAAGGATGAAAGCTGTCCGCCCGCGGGGCGGGAGCCGCGTGAGGAAAAGAATGGTCTATTGGATACTTTGGTTTGCCGCGGGCGCGCTGCTCGTCTTCGCGTTTGCGGCGGGCGTGCTGCCCAAATTGTTTTTGCGGGCGTTTGCTGCCTCGCTGCCCGTAAGGGACAGGGCGCTGGGCAAATATATGCTTTCCGAAGGGGTCGGCATCCTCTATCAGCCCTCCGTACGCGCGCGCGCATGGATGCCGTACTATCAGCTGATCGCCCGCGGAGACGCGCGCCCCAAGCGCTTTGTCGGCATGTGGGCGCAGCCCGTCTCGGACGCGCGCTACACCGTCGTCGCCTTTGACGGCAAGGGGGCGCCCCTCTCCGTGCACGCCGTGCGCGAGGACGCTTCCGGCTCCTTCACGCGCACGCTGCTCCTGCCCGAAGAGACGGACCGCGTCACCGTGTATTTTACCCGCGTCGGCGGCAGGCGCGTCGAAAGGGAGTACGCCTTCGGCGTTCCCTTCTTTCTTCGCCTCGCCCTCTTTTCGTGCGCGGCGGCGCTGGCGGCGTCGGCGATGCTCTGCTGCATGCTCGGGCTGCTCTGTTATTTTTTGCGGGACGCGTACGGGGATCTTTGGCAGATCGCCCGCTTTTCGGCGGCGGCGGGGCTGTTCGGCGGCGTCCTTGCCGTTCTGCCGCCCGCAGCCGCGGGCATCGTCGCCCTTTGGCGGCAATTTTGTCTCTCCGCGCGGCTGCGCTCTCTTTTATCGCGCGCGCGAGCGCGCTTGCTCGTCCCGCGCGCATGGCTCGAGGAAAGGGCGGTGCCCCCCCTGCGGCGGGCGGCGGCTGCGGCGGCGTTTGCCGCCGCCAACGTTTTTTCCGCGCTGCGCGCCCGCCTGCCGGGCAAAAACAGGGCGAGGCGCCTCCGCATCCCGGCAGGGGAGGAGGTGCATCGTGGATAAAAAGCAAATTTTCTGCCGCGGAGAGGGGAAGGCGATCCCCTTCGTCTGGGTGCGGCAGTTTTTCGTCGCGCGGGAGGGGGAAGACGACCTCCTCGCCGTGCGCCTGCAAAACGATTCCGGGCATGTGCTGACGGGCGTATGCCTCGCCGTGCGGCTCTTCGATGCGGACGGAGACGTGCGCAGGTTCCGCTTCGGCGGGCTGCGCGTCTTGCCGGGGGAGGCGTTCATCCTGCCCTGCTGCAAGCTTCCCTCCCGCCGGGTGCGGGTGGAAGTCGAGGCGGAATCTTTCCGCTCGGAAGATATTGTGTATGTCCGGGAGGGGAACGGCGTGCGGGCGCGCTACCTTCCGGACGATCCGCCCGAGCCGCGCGGGGGCGAAAGGTACAGGGCGGTGCGCCGTTCCAAGACCTTTTCCCTTTGGACGGCGGCGTCCGTCTTTTTGGCGGCGTTGCTGGCGTGCGCGCTTTGTCTGCCCGCCCTCCTTTCGGCGGGACGGCAGGAGAGCGCCGCCTGCCCGTATTCTTTCGCGGAGGAATGGAATGAAGTATAAGAGCATCATCGAAAGGATGACGGCGGAGCGGAAGACGGCGGTGCTGACCGATCCTTCCTGCCTTGCCGACGCCGAACTCATGCGCATCGGCATGCCTGCCGTGCGCGGGGAAACGCTCAAAGAGCGCAGCGCGCAGAGCGGGCTCTTCCCCGATTATGAAAGCGCCGCCTGCTCGTGGGACGTCTCCCTCATCGGCAAGATGAGCGAGGCGCTCGCGCTGCGCGCGCGCCGGGAAGGGATCAACCTTCTGTATACGCCCGACCTCAAATGCGCGGCGTCTCCTTATGCAGCGGGCCTCTCCGAGGACGCCTGCCTCAACGGCGAGATCGGCGCCGCCGCCGCGCGCGCCGTGCATGCCGCGGGGGCGGCTTGCGCGCTTTCTCTTTTCGCCGTAAAGGAAGAGGACGTCGCCCTGCTCGACGTGCGCGCGGACGCGCGCGCCGTATACGAACTGTTTTACCGCCCCTTTTTGCTCGCCGCGGAGGCGGAGCCGTGCGAGGCTGCCGCGGGCGCGCTGACGCGGCCGTGCGCGGGATATACCGACGTCAACGAAAAGCTCTTTGCGCACGCCGGCTGCGGGAGGGATGACGTCTTTCTCTTTGCGGAAAGGACGGATCCTTCCGTCGATTTTCATTCTTATTTTGCGGGAGGCGCCTGCATCGGCGGAGCGGGCGTCGCGCTCGACAGGGCGATCGGCCGCTATACGATGCTGGAAGAGCGCTGCCGCGAAGGGAGCGCGACCGAACGTGAATTGCAGGGGGCGCTGGACGACGGTTCGGCGATCCCGCCGCAGGCGGTGGACGAAGCCGTCGACAAGGCGGTGGATCTCGCCTTCCGCGTCAACAGCCGCGTGCCCGCTTCCTCCCTGACGGAGCCCGCCGGGGAGATCGCCGCGGCGCTCGCGCGCGAGTCGGTCGTGCTGCTCAAAAACAGGGGGGCGCTGCCCCTCTCCCCCCGCAAAAAAGCGGCGCTTTTCGGCGACGTGCCCGCGGGGTTTGCACAGGCGCTTTCCCCCGTGCTCGTCACGGGGGAAAGCGCGGACGCCGAGGAAGGGGCGCGCCTTGCCAAGGGCGCGGACGTCCTCATCCTCTTTCTTTCCCCGCAGGAAGGGAGCCTGCATCCGTCCGCCGAACAGGACGCCTTGCTGCAGGCGCTCGCCCGCACGGGCAGGCAGATGATCGCCGTGCTGCCCGCCTCCCGCCCCGCCGATCTCTCCTTTGACGGATGCTGCGCGGCGACCGTGCTCGCCCCCGTCGGGGGCGGCGGCTGCGCCGCGGCGCTCGCCGACGTGCTCACGGGCAGGGCGCAGCCGTGCGGCAGGCTCGCCCGCACCTTTTACGACGGGGCGGACGCCTTGTTCGGCGCCCTGCGCGAGGACAAGGACAAGGGCAGGACGCGCGTCGCGGACTTCGTCGGCTATCGCTATTACGACACGGCGGGGCATAAAGTGCGCTATCCGTTCGGCTTCGGGCTGAGTTATACCCGCTTTGCCTATTCCGGGCTGCGGCTCGGGGAGGAAGAAGTCTCCTTCACCGTCAAAAACATCGGCGGATACGCCGGGTGGGAGGTGCCGCAAGTGTATGTCGGCGGCATTTCTCTTGCGGGCGTGTACCCCAAAAAGAAGCTCGCCGCCTTTACCCGCGTCTATCTCGAAAAGGGAGAAGAGCGGCAGGTGACGCTGCCTCTCCCGCGAGAACGCTTTGCCACGTTTGACGGGGCCGCCTTTTCTGCGGGCGTGGAAGAGGGCGACTACGCCGTCTATGTTTGTTCTTCCGTCTCCGACGTCCGCCTGCGCGGCGTCGTGTCCCTTGCGGGGGAAAAGAGGCGGAAGGGAGAGGATCGGCCCGCCGATTATTTCCGCGACCTCGCCGACGTCGGCAAGGCGGACGGCCTGGACAGCGCCGCGGGCAAGACCCGCCCCGCCAAAAACAAGCCGCTGCGCGCCACGGGCTTTTGGCTGACCGTGGCGGCGCTGCTGGCGGCGGTCATCGCCTTCCCCGCGCTCGCGGGCGGCGGGATCTCCCTTTCGGAAGGGATCGGCCTGGGCGTCTGCCTGTTCGTTGCCGCCGTGGGAGGGCTGTTGCTGCTCATCGAAAAGCGCCGCCGCGCGAAGCTGCTCGCTGCCGAAAAGTTGGCGCAGGAGCTGCGCTTTTCCGACGGCATCACGGGGATCTCCATCCCCGAGGAAGTCTTTGCCGAGGCGATGCGCCCCGCGCGGCAGGAGGGGGCGGGCGTCGCGGGCGGCCCCGACGAGCCGAAGTTTTTCGACCCCGCGCAGACGTTTGCCTCCATCGGTGCGGATCTGCAAAAATTTGCTTCGGAGCGGGGCGTCTTCCTTTCGGGGGGAGATCTTTCCTCCCTGCTCGCCTGCCTCGCTTCCGCCCGCCTCGTCATCGCTCCGGGCGGCGCGGAAAAGGAATGGAACGCCTTCGCTTCCATCCTCGCCGCCTATTGCGGGACGGAGTTGTTTGCGGAGAACGCAGATGCGTGCAGTCCCTTCTTCGTGCTCGGCAAGCCGCAGGAAGGCGGGATCCTCGACAAGGCCGCCGCGGCGGCGGAAAAAGCAAAGCCCCTGCTGCACATCGTGCTCCTGCGCCATGCGGGCGTGCAGTCTTTGGCAGAACTGGAACCTCTTTGCAATTTTTTGCCGGGCGGGGCGGAGAACGCGGACGACGGGTTCCCGCAAAACCTGCGCGTCATCGCCCTGGCGGAGGAAGGGGAAGGTTTTTCTTTCCTGCCGCAGGGCGTCGCCGAGGGCGCGGCGTTTTGCGCCCCCGCTTTCACCGAAAGCGGCGAAAGCGCGGAAAAGACGGCGGTCAAGCCCCTCGGGTATTACCAGTTCGCCCACCTCTGCCGCCGCGTACGCGACGACTACCCCCTCGAAGAGCGGCTGTGGAAACGCGCGGATAAGCTGGAAGAGCGGGCGGGAGAAGGGTTCCGCTTCGGCAACCGCCTCTGGATCAAGGCGGAGATGCATGTTTCCGTCTGTCTCGCCTGCGGCATCGCGCCGACGGACGCGCTCGATTCCGCCGTGGCGGGCGAGATGCTCGTCTGCGTTGAGGACAGACTGTGCGGCGAGGAAGAGGGGGACGGCACGGCAGCGTTGGCGGAGATCTTCGGCAGCGAAGAGATCTCTTTTTGCAGGAGGATCGCCGCCTGCTGCAAGGAGAAAGAAAATAATCGGACAGGACGGGATGACAAATGAACCAAGTTTGGGAAACACTTACACAACCGGCGTTGATCATCGTCTATATCGTGGTGATCTTTTTGATCATGCTGCTGATCGTCATCTCGGTCATGCTCAACGAGCGCCGCTTTTCTCAGGTGACGAAAAAGATCGTCGAAGAGGATAAAAAGGCGCAGGAAGCGGAACAGGAAAAGGACAAAAAAGAAAGGCCGAATTCCCGCTTCGCCATGCTCAAAGAATATGACGAGGAAAAGAAGGATATGCCCTCTTCCTCCTTTGCGGACGAAGTCACCTTAAAGGATATCTGCGAAGAGTTCCGCCTCTTTGCCGCGGGCAAATTGGGGCTGTATTACGACATCGGCACCATCCGCGAATTCATCGCGGGCATGGCGGTGTCGCACATCCTCATCCTGCAAGGCATGTCGGGCACGGGCAAGACGTCGCTCGCCTACGCCTTCGGAGAATTTATCGGAAATCCCTCCGTCATCATCCCCGTGCAGCCGATGTGGAAGGAGCGCACCGACCTGTTGGGGTATTATAACGAATTCACCAAGCACTTCAACGAGACGCTGCTGCTGGAAAAGATGTACGAAGCGAACGGCAGGGAGGAGATGTACGTCACCATCCTCGACGAGCTGAACATCGCGCGCGTGGAATATTACTTTGCCGAATTTTTGTCCCTTTTGGAGATCCCGAACCCCGATTCCCGCTATCTCGAGGTGGTGTCCGACAAATGGGAGGACGACCCGGAAGAGCTGAAAGACGGGCGCATCAAACTGCCGGAGAACATGTGGTTCATCGGCACGGCGAACAACGACGACTCTACGTTTGCCATCTCCGACAAGGTGTACGACAGGGCGATGGTGCTCGATCTCAACAGCAAGGCGGA
>CALVHS010000040.1 GCA_944328665.1 uncultured Clostridia bacterium
CCTGGGTGCGTGCCGGCGAAGCGACAGATATCCCCGCCGAAACGCCGCGCAGCGAGATCGCGCTGACCGTTTCGTCGCCGACCGATCTTTACCGCGTAGTACAGACGGCAGGCGACGGCCCGGATACTCGCCCGAATCTGATGTGGATCAGCGAACTCAGCCTTTATGTCGATTGATCCGTCGGGAAAACGGAGGAGGATATTCTATGAAACGGTATAAAATGATAAAACCGGCCGCGATACTGCTTGCCGTACTGATGCTTGGCGCTTCGGCTGCTGCATGCGGCTCCGTATCGATATATGAAGATTACGAAGTTATCGATCCGGGCACATTGCCCGAAAATCCGCTCGGCGACGATTACGACCCGCTTGAACCTTATGACGAAACGGTGACGATCCATGTGCTGGGCATCAACTACGACAGGATCGGCAACGTTCCGGAGACGTACAACGGCGCGGCGTCCGGCCCCGCAAACAATGCGTTTAACGACGCGGCGCTCCGCTATCTCAATATCGAGCTCGAGTACGACGCCGTACTCACGAGCGGCAACTACGATCAGCGCCTGGAGATGCTCATCGCGTCTAACGAGCTGCCCGATATGTTCGTCGTCAACGATGCAATGACTTTTTCAAAGCTGCGCAACAACGGGCTGATCGAAGATCTCGGCACCTCTTTTTGGTACCTGAATGAAGCGCTGAGGGAGAATTACTACCTCGACGATCTCTATTATCCGGGATTGGAAACTTGCATGCAAGAGGGGAAGCTGTATGCTTTCCCCGGTGTCAATAACCCCAACGAATCGGCGCAAAAGCTATATATCCGCAAGGACTGGCTGGATCTCGTCGGCAAAGAAGTCCCCGCGACTTATGAGGAGTTGATCGACGCGGCGCGCGCTTTTCGTGACAATGCTGCAACGATCGCGGCAGCCTCTCAGGGAATAGCCGCCGGCGACATCATCCCTATCGGCATCACCAAGGAATTGGCTGCGCAGGGCAACAATACTGCGTCGGGGTTGTTCAATATTTTCGGTACTCAACCCAATGCTTTCTTCGAAAAGAACGGCGAACTGATCGATGCAAACACTTCCGACGAGATGAAAGAGGCGCTTGCAGAGCTGCGCAGACTGTATGAAGAGGGGCTGATCTCCAAAGAGTTTTATACGGAATTGGACGGCAACGTCACTTCCGACATCACTGCCGGCAAGATCGGTATCGTGTCCGGTATGTGGCATGCAGCTTCTTATCCGCTGCAGTCTTCGGTCAGCAACGCTTATACGCCGGATGCGGAGTGGATCGCCATCGAACTGCCGCCGAAAGACGGCGTACAGTCTTTGCCGGTCGTGGACGTCGCCAACCTCGGCTCTTATATCGTCGTGCGCAGGGGATTCGAACATCCCGAAGCGGCGGCAAAGCTGTGCAACCTGTTCTATGATATGTTCTACAGCGATGAAGCGCAGGATAAATACGGTTCTCTCGCGACGCCCGAAGGCGGATTCTTCTACAGCTGGGTGCCCGTTAAACTTTGGTACACGCCGTATTCCATGGATTCGTATTACCGCCTCGAAGAGGTTTTTGAAGAACTTTGGGACGCCGGTTTCCGTATTCCCGAATCGACTTTGACGGCCATGTGCGAAGACGGCTTCGATTGGCAGGCGTGGTATGCGCAGATGGAAAGCGGCGATCATGCCGATATCTTCAATAAACTGTGGATCCGCGAGCGCGACAACGGCTTTAAATACGGCTATCCGTATATGCAGGCAGTCCGAAGCGGCAAAGGTACGGCGGATATGAACAGCGTTGAAAAGAACGGTTACGGCATTTACGAGCAGACGATCGATCCGAACGGCGGCTATTCTTACGTCGCGGAATTGTCTACGGGAGAAAAAGCGGGCCGCGTCAATGCTTTTTACGGTGAGAGAACGCCCGCGCAGCAGACGTACGGAGACTGGCTGGATACTTATATGGACGAATTTTTCCTCGGCGTGATCTTGGGCGAAAAGAGTTTGGACGAATGGGATACCTTCGTAGACACCTATAACAAAAACGGCGGCAGTGCGGTGCTCGAACAGGTCAACCGGTGGTACGACGCGCATCGGGTACAGTCTGAGGCGGCGCAATGATGCAGATCAGATCCAAGACGAAAAAACAGATCGTCCTGCACAGTATGATGCTGCCGGGAGCCGTGCTCCTTATCCTGTTCAACGTTTTGCCCATTTTGGGCTTGTGGATGGCGTTCAGCAGATATCAACCGCAGTACGGGATGGGATATTTCGAGGCGCTGTTCAGTGCGGATTTCGTAGGGTTGGGGTTTTTCAGTATGGTTTTTTCCCGCCCGGATTTTCAGCGAGTGCTGTTCAATACGCTGTATATCAGCATCGTCAAGTTGGTGCTTCTCATCGGATTGGGCGTTCTGACCTCCCTCTTGCTCAACGAGATCCCGTATCTGCGCCTTAAAAAAACGATCCAGGTCATTGTCTTTATCCCGTACTTTTTGTCTTGGGTCATTTTGGCGTCGGTGATGATGGATCTGTTGAGTTTGAGCGGCCCCATCAACAGGCTGATCGAAGCGTGCGGCGGAGAGGCGGTCTCTTTTCTCGGCAGCAATACTTGGTTTCCCGTCGTGCTGTTCGTTTCTGAAATGTGGAAGAGTCTCGGCTATGAAGCGATCTATTTTTTGGCGGCGATCACCGCCGTCGCGCCCGGGCTTTACGAGGCGGCGCAGATCGACGGCGCGAATCGTGTACAGCAGTGCCTGCACGTCACGCTGCCCTGTATCCGTCCCATCATCATCCTTATGGTGGTGCTCAATATCGGCAACATCATGAACGCAGGCTTCGAACAAGTCCTTTCCCTGTACAATTCGGCGGTATATCAATCGGGCGACATCATCGATACGATGGCATATCGCATCGCCTTCGGCGACGGCAAGGGCAGTTCGGGCGGCGGCGGGATCTATTCCTATTCGATCAGTACGGCGGTGAGTTTTTTCAAATCGGTGATCTGCTGTATCATGTTCGGTGCAAGCTATCTGTTCGCCGCGAAAAAACTGGACTATGAGGTGCTGTGATATGCAGGCTGCAGCATTAAAGAAAAAACCGAATAAGATCGGCGTCTCCCTTTCCAGAAAGATATTTCTCGCGGTGATCATCGCCGTCCTCGGCCTTTGGAGCATTCTGTGCATTCTCCCGTTTATCTACATATTGGCGGTGTCGTTGAGCTCCCGGTCGGCGGTCTCCGCGGGCATCGTTACCTTTTGGCCCGTCGATCTTACCTTCAACAGCTATGCATATCTGCTCGAACAGAGTGCCTTTTTCGTCGCTTTCGGGATTTCTGTGGCGCGCGTGCTCGTCGGTACGGCGGTCTGTCTCGCCGTCACGGCGCTGGCGGCATACCCGCTCGCCTTTGCGCGCAAAAAACTTAAGGGAAGAAGATTTTATGTTTGCCTGATCCTCATGTGCATGTTTTTCAACGGCGGTACGGTGCCCACCTATTGCATGATCGCGGCATACGGGCTGGTGGACAGTTTTTGGGTGCTCATCCTGCCCGGCGCGCTTTCTCCTTGGAATTTGATCCTTTTGGTCAACTTTTTCCGTAACGTCCCCAATGAAATGTTGGAATCCGCGGAAATCGAAGGAGCGGGAGATTACCGCATTCTGCTGCAGATCGTGCTGCCCGTTTCCCTGCCCATCATCGCGACGATCACCCTTTTGTCGGTGGTGGGGCACTGGAACAACTGGTTCGATGCGTATTTGTACATGAATGATTCCTCAAAGTGGCCGTTGCAGACGTACATTTACAACATTATGGAGAGTTTTCAAAAACTCGAGTACAATATGCAGCAATATCCTCCGGAACAGATCGAGGAGATGCTCAAAAGCAACGATTTGACCCTCCGTTCCGCGCAGATATTTATTTCCATGATCCCGATCCTTTGTGTATATCCCTTTATGCAGAGGTATTTTGTACAGGGCATTCTGCTCGGTTCGGTCAAAGAGTGACCGAGCCGCGATAAGAGGGGAGATCCGCTTGCCCGGCGCGTTTCCCGTTATACCTATTTTGATTGGTAGGAGGAAAACAATGAAAAAGTTCCTTGCCGCTTTTGCGGCTCTGCTGCTTGCAGGATGTTTGGCGATGGGCGCTGCGTGCACCGACGGCGGGCCCGCGCAGCCGTCCGATCGGACGCCTTCCGGTACGGGAGGGGAGATCGTGATCCCTGTCCCCGAGGCAACGCCGATCACCCCTGTGCCCGATCCGCCCGCAAAACCTGCGGCGCCGCAGCTGCCCGCCGTGGAAGAGGGGGCGGCTCCCTATATCGGCGCCGTGGGATGGAGCGACGGTTACGAGGTGACCGAGCTCGGTTCGGACGGTTTTGAAGGCGTCGATATCTTTTACCCCAAGGAGGGGGAGACCTTGCCCGAATACAGCATCGTTTGGTTTGACGTATATAATTATCGGCCGGGCGCGGGGTATGACTATGTGCGTTTTGACTTTTTGAATATCGTCGGCGCGGAAAAGGTTTCCGTATCCGCCGCTTATTTGGAAGGGTATGACACGGCGCCGGCTCCCGGGATTTTGGTCGAGTCGCTGTTGGACGGCGAACTCAGCTTCGTGGCGGATCTCGCCAACGTATTTACGGTCAATGCTTCCTACGGTACGACGACAACGCGGCTGAATACGCAGACCGTCTGCCGTTTGTTCGTCTATCTCGACAGCAATCCTGCGCAGAATCCGACGGACGAGACGGGTTCTCTGACGATCTCCGCTATCTCGTTCCACAAGGAAGGGGATCCCGCGACCGAAGTGGATAATTCTCCCGCGATCAACGAGGTGACGGCAGTCGGCAGCGGTTACACGCTGAAAACGCCGCAGGACGATCCTTCTTATGCGGGCGTATTTACCGCCGATTACGCGGCGGGCGGGCTCTCCGACGATGCATACGTTTCTGTCGGGATCAGCCGTTTCACGGGTGCGTACGGCCGCATCCGTATCCGCTATACTTCTTCGAACGTTTCCTCGCTTACCGTTTCCGATGGATCGGGCGCATTCTCCGGCACCAATGAGGAAACGGGCGCCGCGGTGACGCTTGACGGCGCGCTCGCGTCGCCGTCGGGCTGCATCCTCGTCGATATCCGCGGTAAGTCCGCCCTGAACGAGATCCGCTTCTATATCGATTCGCATGGTTCCGGGGCGGCGTCTTTTGAACTGATCTCTCTGGAATTGATCTATACGCCTTTTGCTACGGCGGAATGGGATGCCACCAGCAAATTTCACATGCAGGGCGCGGCGCTCGGCGGGAAGATCACGGCAACTTACGATGAAGACGTCGGCTGGGATCACCTCGACGTTCCCGTCCGCTACTGGACGCCCGAATTTTCCACCATGGTCGTCAAATTCAGGACTTGGGGCACGGCGATGGACAGCGTCGGTGCGGAAAAGTACGGCATCGGTGTCAATTCCTCCACGACGGTCGTCGAGCTGGCGTATAATCCCGTCAAGGCATTGCCGTATGACGAGGCGACGGGCGAATACACCGCTACCGTCAACCTTTCCGGCGTCAGCCGCATCGCGATGCTCAATTTCTACTTTGACAGCCAGTGGGTGGAACCATTTGCGGGTACCCGCACGGTAGAGATCACGTCCATCGACTTTTACAGCGCCGATTCCGGCCCGCAGGAACCGCAGCTTGGCGGTGTCACCGGTATCAACGACATATTTGTCGAAAAGAATGAAGACGGCAGTTATGACGCAACGTGGGCGGCAAACAAAGCGGATGCTTATGTGACCATGGCGGTCATCGGATTGACTTCCGATCATACAAAATTTACCTTTACGGCGGAAAACATCGGCGAAGAAGATATCAGCATAGGCGTCTACTGGGGCGGTTGGAGCATCTGCTGGTTGGATCATACCGTGCTGAAACCGGGGGAAAGGCGGACGTTTACGGTAAATGCCGAAAATATCGACGGCACGACCATGCACGAAGTATACTTTTTCCTCAACTATGCCGCGGGCTATCAAGACAGGGCAGGCAGCGTGCGCATCTCCGATTGCAAATTCTTTATCCCCGCAACGCCCGGTGAGATCGGTGCATTGTTCGACACCAATTCCCGCGTCGGTCTGCCGCAGCAGTTTGCCGTTGAAGAGATGGAAACGGGCACGAGCATTTCCTGGCAGGACGGGCGGGATACATGGGCAAAGGTCGCCGCGGAAGTGACAGGATTCGATGAGCAGTTTAAATACCTGCGCGTTGACATCGTATTGGAGCGGGATACGCGTTTTTGCGTGTGCCATGCGGAAAAGCTCGGCAGCAGCGATGTGACGTGGTATCCGCATACCGTGCTGACGGCGGGCGAGCATACTCTCTATATTGAAGCGCCCGATTCTGCGCTCGGGATGAAGAGCTTTTTTCTCACTTTCTTTTTCGATTCCGAGGAAGGGGCAGCCGTCAAAACGGGGAGCGCCGTGATCACGCATATGGAATTTTTGTCAGAGATGCCCGCCGCGGCGGAATAAAGGGAACTCCGCGGCGCCCTTTTGTCGCGGGACAGCTGCATGTTTTTGAAGTGAAAGGAGCGGCCGTCTGCGGGCGTACCGCACAGACGATGAAAAAAATACCGCCGCGCAGGGAACTGCAAAAGCGGCGGAGATAAAGGAGGAAAAAAGGAATGAAACACTATTGCAAACGCACCGTCGCACTCATGTTCGCGCTGATCATGATCCTTGCGTGCATGGCTGCTTGCGGCCCGGCAGAGACGGAACACGTTCATACGCTGACGGAAGTTGCCGCGACGGAAGCGCGCTGCGAACGCGACGGCAACATTCGATATTGGAAATGTAACGATTGCGGCCGGCTCTTTGCGGACGCGGCGGGCACCGAGGAGATCACGCAGGAAGAAACCGTTATCCCTGCCGCGCACAAGCCCGAAAAGGTGGATGCGTTCATCGCGGAAACAATGTTTGCCTGCGATGCGATCGAGTATTACCATTGCACCGTCTGCGGCAAAAACTTTGCGGAAGAGGCGTGCACTTCTGCATTGCAGGCGAAGGATATCTATGAGCAGAAGACTTTTCTGCTCACTTCGGCTCAGATCACCGTGCCCGAAACGACGGAGCGCGTCTATGCCTCTGTGCAGGATAATAATTATACCCTCGCCGTACCGACAACGCAGTTTGCCCTCCGTATTTTCCTCGGCTGGGATATCGGCGATCGGGACTTTGCTGCCGTAGCCGAAGAAATGGCGGGGGATCGGCTTGAATTCCGCCTCAATCTCAATATCGACACGGAAGGAACGCTTGCGAACGGTCAGTGGTATCATTTCAAACTCGGTTATGATGCGGACGGCGCGTTCGGTGGCTTCAGCGACAGCGACGCCTTCGTGCATTTCAACTTGCTTTCCAACGGCGGAGAGGCGATCGAAGAGGCGTTTTTGGAAAATGCCGGCGTCTATGTCACCTTCGTGCGCGACGGTGACTGGATGACGGCTTATGTCGAGGATGCGGACGGCAGCCTGTTTGAACTTGCGCGCACCAATTGTTTCGGCGATACCGCGATGTCGCGCATTTCGCTCGGCGTTAATCAGGGCTATGTCGCCGACGCGGCGACCCCGGCGATCGCGCGCGACGGCAAGTTGGTACTCGGTACCACGGATGCCGCTGCCCCGCAGACGGCGGAAGAAGACCCCGGCGACATCATTGATACGCCTCCCGCCCCTGTCAGAGTGCTCTCGATCGGCACGCCTTACGATCCGAACGTCAAATTGGGTTGGGGCGAAGCGGCTTACAACGTGGAAGAAAAAGACGGCGAGACCGTGATCAGCTGGGCGGACGGGCGCGGGTCCTGGGCGATGATCTGGCAGGATGTATCGGGTTATGCGGCGGAGGAAGGCAGTTTTGTAAAGGTGACCTTCTCGGTGGAAAGGAAGACGGACGTCTATATCCTCTATGTTGCGGATACGACGGGAGCCGGCGAAACACAGATGCACAGGGCGGATTACGATGCGGGCGAATATACCGTGTATTTCCCGCTGTATGAAGAGGCTGCTTCGAGTTTTATCATCGAATATTATCTCGACGCAAAAGAGCCTGCCGTCAAAGCGGGCAGTTTCACGATATCCGAAGTGAGTTTTGTCAAAGAGGTCGGCATCGGTATGATGTACGATAATTCTTCTTCCCCTGCGGTCGGCATGGCGCAATCGTACGCCGTTGAAACGGCAGACGGCAGCACCGTCGTCAGCTGGGAGGAAGGGCGCCCGCAATGGGATTATGTCAACCAGGAATTTACCGGTTACATTGCGGATGTCAGCGGCAAGTACTTGCATCTCTCCTTTGTGACAGAGCAGGATGTCAAGATCGGCGTATGGCTGAACGGCAATGCGATACAGAACCATACCGTCTTTGAAGCGGGCAGCCATGATGTGTACATCGCGCTTCCCGACGGGTTGGCGGAGGATTTCACGCTCAACTATTATTTCAACGCGGACGCCGCTGTGGCGGCCGGCAAGGTCACCTTTACGGCGATCGAGATCGTAACGGAGCCGGAAAATACCGGATCCGGCGTCGATATCGGCACGCCTTACGATCCGAACGTAAAGTTCGGGTGGGGAGCCGCCGCTTATACGATCGAGGAGAACGGCGGCGAAATCGCGATCGGCTGGACGACGTCCCGCGATGTTTGGGCAAAAGTCTGGCAGGATGTTTCCGGGTACTCTGCCGAAGACGGCGGCTACCTGAAAATGACTTTTACGTTGGAGCAAAAGACGAACGTCTATGTATGTTATGTTCCAGATACGACGGGAGCCGACGAAACGCAGATGCACAGAGCGGATTACGAAGCCGGAGAACATACGATATACTTTCCGATCAAAGACGGAGCGGCGACCGATTTTATCATCGAATATTATTTTGATGCAGGCGTTTCGTCGACGGGGTCGATCGTCCTTAAAGAGGTTTCTATCGTAGCGGAGCTCCCCGCGGAATGAGCCGAAGATCGTTCGTTTGTACGATCTCTGCTGTTCGAAAATTTTCAAAGCATCCGAAAAGGCAGTCCGAAAGGGCTGCCTTTTAAAACGGTAAGATCCGTTTTTACATGACGGGGCGCCGCCGAAGGCGGCGTCGGTCACAATTCGGATTTCACCATTTTGTTTTTATATTGGAGGGGCGTCATCCCGAAATGTTTTTTAAATTGCCTGATAAAAAACACGGGGGATGAAAAATTGAATTCATTGGCCGTTTCCTCAATGGATTTATACAGATAAAGAAGGATGTACTGTGCGGCGCGTTTTCGTTTGGTTTTCCGTGCTGTTCTTGTTGTCTTTTCCGCGGCGTGTGCTTGGCTGCGGCGCACGTCAGCGCGCCGCACTTGTCTATGCCAAGCACACGCTGCGGTGCCAAGTTACTGCGTATCGATGAAAAATCTCTGTTTTCTTTGAAAGGTTTTGTCGCTTTGAATTGTGTTATTAGTAAAAGGACTCGGAGGTCATTATATGAAAAAGCTGGCGTTTATATTTAGTATGGCGGTTGTGATATGCTGCATATTGACAGGTTGCGCAAAAGATCCGGAAGCAAGGGCAATCTCTGTATTTGACAGTAGCTCCTACACTCTCCCGTTTACTCCGAATAGCGCGAATAATCATGGATCAGGTACGGATTTCGTATCCGATCTGACGCTTGAAGAAATGAAACATGAGATCGACAGTCAGCAGGGAACGACTGCGGAATTATATGGAGATTGTTTACTGATAGAAAAGCAAAACGGAGAACGGGTGGATTACTATGTCGTTACGAAATTAAGCGGAAACAGTTATGATTTTGGAATGCCCGCTTTCAATTCGGAATCCAACGATTTGATTTTGTACCCGAAGCATCTTTTCGATTTAGCACTATCCGATAACGGAATTTGGGAAGTTACAGAGGGAAAGGAATATATCGTAAATGGTTCGGCTGATGAGTTTAAGCAATTTTATGAAAAAACGGGCGTCTTTGTCGTTACGCAAGACGAAAGCTTTCTGTCCATTGAATGGAACAAAGAATTTACCCTTTCAGACGGAGAAGTGATCAATCAGGGCGGGGCGTCGTTTACACCCGCAAAATATCAAGGCTCCTCTTTTACCATTGCTTTTACGGAAGATGAAAACGGACGAAGTGTTTCCTATTCCGTGTCGGAGGCGGAATAAAATGCAGGCACTTACAGTCAGTGGACTGAAAAAAACAATTCATAAAAAAGCAATATTAAACGATGTTTCTTTTACAATCGAACAGGGTGAATCTGTCGGATTGGTCGGCATCAACGGTGCCGGCAAATCTTCCATATTAAAATGTATCGCAGGTCTGTGGCATTGCCGGGGCGACATACTTTTTTATGGTAAACCGATCAAAGAAAACTATGCAGAGTTTGCCTCCAAGACGGGCATCCTGATTGAATATCCGTCCTTATTCAGCGGTATGACGCTGCGGGAGAATATTCAATATTTCTCTTCCCTGCGAGGAACCGAATATAACGAAAGGTATGAGCAGACGGCAAAATTGCTCAACATTGACGATGCCTTCGATAAAAAAATCGAAACGTTTTCATCGGGCATGAAGCAAAAAGCGTGCCTGTTGATCGCGACGCTGCATGAGCCTTCCATATTGTTGCTCGACGAGCCGACGTCGATGCTCGATCCAAAGAGCGCGGCGGAGATCCGCGCGTTCATCAGCCAAATCAAACAGAGAAATAAGCTGACTTTACTCATTTCCAGTCATAATCTCGCCGAAATAGAGAATTTGTGCGACAGAGTGCTGATATTGGAGAGCGGCCGCATTATAAATGATTATATTTTGCACGGCAACGATACAAAGAAAGAATGTCGTTTCCGCTTTGCAACCGCCGAACTTGCCGGAGCTGTTTTTGCCAAAACGTCACAGTATTTTAATGTTTCTTTCGAAGAAGATAGCGTCTATCTATACGGCGATGTCAAAGCTATGAAAGATTTTATCCTTTCGATTGATACTGATTTCATCGACTTGACCGTGAACGGCGGGCTGGAAAAAATTTTTATGGAGACAGCCGAGGAAAAATGAAGATGGCAAAATTTATAAAATTCGAACTGAAAAGAGCCGTGACGTCCAAATGGTTTTTAATTTTATTCGTTGGTCTTGCGGTGATGGCTTTGGCTATATCGGTCTATTGTGTAATGAACAGGGACGATTCGTCTGCCGGAAAACAGGTTTTGTATGGTGTTGCGTACTACGAAACGTTTGAAGAACTTTCACAGCAGATTGAAACGACAAAAGAAGCATTGAAAGCAGAAGAAAACGAACTTACGGAAGGCATTGCAAACGGCTCCCTGAATGATTTGCAGATCGCCGCCGCAGAAAGAAATATACAGTACCTTGAAACAAATATAAGCGTAATGACTGTCTTGTCGGAGAATAGTATTTCGTTTGACCACGCGACGGCATATCACAATTTTAATGTAAAAAACGGAGCAAGCGTTGCAATTACGATCCTGTTCATTTCGTGGATCATTGTCGGGCTGTTCGCAGCTTTGAAAATATCCTGCAATATACCTTCTGAACTGAAAGAGGGACAGGCAAAATTATCATTTGTTTTACCTATCGGAAAAACGCGATACTCTTTGGCTCGTTATGCCGCCGATACACTGAAATTTATTTTGCTCTATATCGTCCTTGCAATCATCGTTCTGATATGTTCCGTCATTTTCTTCGAACCGAGCGGTTACTATACGGTTGCGGCTGTTGGCTCTGCGGCGCTTTTATTGTCACCGCCTGCGGCTGTATTTTTATCTCTGGGTTTTGGATTGTTTTACATCATTGCCTGCTCTGCAATCGGATATATCGTTTCGCTTTTGATACATAACAATGTAGCCTCCTTGCTGGTTACTGCTTTTGTTTGTTTAAGCGGCTATCTCATAGAAGCCGTCGACCGGGGCATATACGGAACGATTACATTTTCTAAGTATTTGCTTCCATGCACGTTGAACATAGATAAAGTATTTTATTCGGCAGAAGCAAATTCCGTTTGGGTTGCTATCTTAATTACTCTTGCATATCTCATCCCTTTTTTCATTGTTTCCTTAATAAAGTTCAAACATACAGATCTGAATTAGTGAGATGTTTGTACGAGATTTGACGGAAGTATCGATCTTCTTGTATACTGTAAGGGAGTAATACGAACCCGATCAAAAGCGGAAACCGAGGCGCTCATGCATTGTTGAAGCCCTTGCCCGTGCCACACGGCACGCGCTGCGGACTTCGCCGCGCCTTAGCGTCCGTCTTGCCGCTTTTGATTGCTTTGCACTTTTTGCGGCAAAATTTTGGGATGAGTTGCCGCGAAGAGGATGCGGCAATACCCGCGTATTGCAAAGACGATGAACGGCAAGGCGCGCAAAAGATGCCACAAAAAGCTGTGTTCGTATTTTTCCCTTACAGTATAATATAGAGGAACCTGTGCTTTGAGTGTTCAGGAGAACAAGGATGCGGCAACCCAAAATAGACAATTTCATAATCAAGGATATTATTGAGCGATACTCCGATATGATCATGCGGATTGCGTATCATCACACAGGAAATCTGACTGAATGTGAAGATATTATGCAAGACGTGTTTGTTTCTCTGATAAAAAAATATCCGTTTCATAGCGAAGAACATATGAAGGCTTGGATCATACGGGTAACGATAAACAAATGTAAGAATTATATGAAGTCATCTTATCGAAAAATCCTGCCGCTCTCCGAGCACAGCAACATTGCTGTGATGACCGATAGTTCAAATGAGGTCATGGAAGAAATCATGTTATTACCCGAAACGGAACGAGATGTTATCTACCTACATTACTATGAAGGTTATACGGCAAAAGAAATCGGAAAAATGATAAGCAAGTCCGAAAATGCAGTGCATATTATTCTGACGAGGGCAAGAAGTCGTTTGAAACTATTGATCGATGGAGAAACGTCAAAATGAAGATCGAAGATTACAAGAAAGCCGTAACGGAAATTAAAGCCCGCCTTGAAAAAAAGGAAGAAATAGCCGAAATTCTCATGCAAGAAATTCAAGACGGCGATGGCTCTACGACTTCCAAAAAGCGTGCAAGACGCTCTTTGCGAGCTGCAATCGCCGCCGCTGCCGCCTGCATACTTATTATCCCGGTCATGGTTTTCGTATTCATACCGTCTTTCGAACAGGAACACCCGATCATTGCATACGAAGCAAACGAAGTTTACGAGCGGACGGACGGCAGCACGGCTGTCTTTACCGAAATATCCGTCTATGAGAATCTGAGTGCAAGCGGGACGGAATACAACGGATATTTTCTTATTGTGCGGGGTACGCTGAATTTTACAGATTTTTCTTATGATCCGCAAACGGACGCCATGTTTTTGTATTCATCAGAGGATGATGCAGAACAGCTTTCATTTTGTAATGATTTGAGTATAGCTTTGAACAACGGGCGGTTGCCTGTCGGACAGGAGAAACAGACAGTAAACGGTGAAATCGTCTTGGTGTATGAACTTTCGGAAGAACAGTTCAATATCATCGAATACGGAGAAAATGTAACCGAAGAAGGAGATCTGCGGCTTACTTTATCCGATTGTTATTATACCTCTGGTAATGCTGCTTTTCCTGTTTGGTTTACATTTAATATTGAGAAAGATCGATCAAGCATTATACGGAGTTCTTATGTTCGGTTGATTGAATTTGCCTATATAGTGAAATAGAGACGCCTGTTCATTACGATCAGGCGTTTCTTTTTATGTCCATAAAAACATTCCTCTTTCGACGCGGAGCGGTGCATATCGCAAAACGACGAGATCGCGATCGGTTTTTTGCCCAAGGACATCTATGTTTTTGACCGCGTGACCGGAGGCGGGATCATGTAAACGCCGTTCCCGGATCCGAAAGATGCGGATCTTATAACCCGGACTTATGGACGGCATAAACAATTAAAAACTTTCATTTTGCTTATAAGCTCCATAAAAAAGTGCGAAAAAACAAATTGCGCTCATACGCTTGTCTAATGCTGGGCGCGGAAATATAATAAACTTTGTTGTTAAAAAATTTTTCGGCGAGGGCGAATGCCGCGCCAATGCGGAAAGGGGCGCTCGAAGATCGCTCGGGCGGCGCCGGAAATGCCGAAAACATACGGATCGAAAGGAGGAAAAATGTTGCGCAGGTTTGTGAAAATGGAGGGCGCGGGCAACGATTATATCTATTTCGACTGCCTGCGCGAACAGCTTTTTGCTCCGGGGCCGCTCGCCGTCCGCCTTTCCGACCGGCATAAAGGCATCGGCGGCGACGGCATCGTGCTGATCTGCCCGAGCGAGATCGCCGACGCGAAGATGCGCATGTTCAATGCGGACGGCAGCGAAGGGATGATGTGCGGCAACGCCGTCCGCTGCGTGGGCAAGTACTTGTACGAGAGCGGCGCGGTGCGAAAGGAAGAGATGACGGTCGAAACGCGCAGCGGGATAAAAAAGCTCAAACTGTATCCGGAAGGCGGCCGCGTTTTCCGTGTGCGCGCGGATATGGGGGCGGCGGTATTTGATGCCGAAAAGGTACCCGTCGTCCTGCCCGTGCGGCAGGCCGTCGATCATCCCGTACAGATCGCCGGGGGAACGCACCGCATCACCTGCGTCTCGATGGGCAATCCGCATTGCGTCGTGTTCGAAGACCCGGACGCGCTCGATCTAACAAAAATCGGCCCGCTGTTTGAAAATGCGTCCATTTTCCCCGAACGGGTCAATACGGAATTTGTGCAGAAGATCGGAGAGCGCACCTTAAAAATGCGGGTATGGGAGCGCGGCAGCGGCGAAACGCTCGCCTGCGGTACGGGCGCATGCGCGGCGGCGGCAGCGGCGGTGGCAGCGGGGATGTTCCCCCGCGGCGTGGACATCGAAGTGCGGCTGCGCGGCGGCACGCTAACCATCAACGTGGGGGAAAGCGTGTTTATGACGGGCGAAGCGCGCACGGTATTTACGGGAGAGATCGAATTGTAAAGGAGAGGCGATGAGCGGGATCCATGAAGAATGCGGCGTGTTCGGCGTCGTCTGCGGGCGGCGGCAGAATGTGGCGGATACGGTATTTTACGGGCTATACGCCTTACAGCACCGCGGGCAGGAGAGTTGCGGCATCGCCGTGAACGACGACGGATATCTGCGCTGCTATAAGCAGGCGGGGCTGGTCGGCGAAGTGCTTTCTCCGCCTGTCCGCGCGGCGCTGGGGGAGGGAAACATGGCGGTGGGGCACGTCCGTTACGGCACTACGGGCGGAAGCGACGTGCGCAACGCGCAGCCGATCATGGTAAACCATAAGAACGGCAGGATGGCGCTCGTACACAACGGGAACATCGCGAATGCGCGGCAGCTGCGCGCCGAACTCGAAGAAAAGGGCGCCATCTTCCACACGGCGAGCGATACGGAGATCATCGCCTATCTCATCACGAGGGAGCGGCTGAAAAGCGATTGCATCGAAGAGGCGGTGCGCCGTGCCGTGCGGCGCCTGCAAGGGGCATATTCGCTGATCGTCATGTCGCCGACCAAACTCATTGCCGTGCGCGATCCGCATGCGTTCCGCCCCCTTTGCTGCGGCAAAACGGAGGACGGCTATATCGTCGCTTCCGAGAGCTGCGCGCTCGACGCCGTCGGCGCCGCCTTCGTCCGCGACATACGGGCGGGGGAGATGCTCGTGTTCGACAGGAAGGGGCCCCGTTCCCTCACCCTCGGCGGAAAGTGCCGGCCGACGCCGTGTATTTTCGAATATATTTATTTCGCGCGGCCGGATTCCGTGCTCGACGGCATCTCGGTGCACGAGGCGAGAAAGCGCGCGGGGGCGATCCTTGCCAAGGCATATCCCGTGCAGGCGGACGTTGTCGTCGGCGTGCCCGATTCGGGCATCGACGCGGCGCTCGGGTATGCGCAGGCGTCGCACATCCCGTACGGCGTGGGGCTCGTCAAGAACAAATACATCGGCAGAACGTTTATAGAGCCGGCCTCTTCCCTGCGGGAAAACGCCGTGCGCATCAAACTCAACGCCGTTAAAAGCGCGGTCGCGGGCAAACGGGTGGTGCTCATCGACGATTCGATCGTCCGCGGCACGACCATCGGCCGCATTGTCCGGCTTTTGAAGGAGGCGGGCGCAAAACAGGTGCATCTCCGCGTCACGGCGCCGCCCTTCCTGTTCCCGTGCCACTACGGCACGGATATCGATTCCAAGGAAAACCTCATCGCCTGCAAATATTCGGCGGAGGAGATCGCAAAGATCGCGGGCGCCGATTCGCTCGGCTATTTTCCGCTCGGAAAGCTGAACAGATTGGCGCCTTTCCCCCGCGGGGTGCGCGCGTGCAGAGCCTGTTTTGACGGCAAGTACCCCACGCGCGTCTTTGAGGGAGGAAAGAGAGATAAATTCGAACAAAAGCTCGGCATGTTTTCGGGCGGGCAAGGCGGAAACACGGCGAAGGAGGAACAATGAAGTTTATTTTTGTAACGGGCGGCGTCGTATCGGGGCTCGGCAAGGGCATCACGGCGGCGAGCCTGGGCAGGCTCTTGAAGGCGCGCGGCTATAAGGTCGCATCCCAAAAGCTCGACCCGTACATCAACATCGATCCCGGCACCATGAGCCCGTACCAGCACGGCGAGGTGTTTGTCACCGACGACGGCGCCGAAACCGACCTCGATCTTGGCCATTACGAGCGGTTCATCGACGAAAACCTGAATAAATTTTCCAACCTCACCACGGGCAAAGTCTATTGGAACGTTCTCAACAAGGAGCGCAGCGGCGAGTACTTGGGCCAGACGGTGCAGGTCATCCCGCACATTACGGGGGAGATCAAGTCCTTCATCTACAACGTCGGAAAGCAGGGTGGGGCGGACATCGTCATCTGCGAGATCGGCGGAACGATCGGCGACATCGAGAGCCAGCCCTTTATCGAGGCGATCCGCCAGGTGTCGATGGAGCAGGGCAGGGGCAACTGTTGCTTTATCCACGTCACCCTCGTGCCGTACATTTCCGGCTCCTGCGAATTTAAATCCAAACCCACCCAGCACTCCGTCAAGGAATTGCAGGGCATGGGCATCGTGCCGGACATCATCGTCGCCCGCGTCGACGCGTCCCTGCCCGAGGAGATCAAAAGGAAGATCGCCATGTTCTGCAACGTGGAGGACGACTGCGTCATCGAAAACCGCACCTTGCACCTTTTATATGAGGCGCCTGCGATGCTGGAGGAGGAAAACCTCTCCGCCATCGTCTGCCGCAAACTGGGGCTCTCTCCCCGCGAGATCGACCTTTCCGACTGGAACGCGATGCTCCGCCGCGCGAGATCGTGCGAAAAGGATGTGCGCATCGCCCTCGTCGGCAAGTACGTGCAGCTGCACGACGCATATCTGTCCGTCGCCGAGGCGCTCGCGCACGCGGGCTTCGAAAACGGCGCAAAGGCGGAGATCGACTGGGTGGACAGCGAGGCGCTCACCTCCGAGAACGCGCCACAATTTTTCGGGGACGTATGCGGCATTTTGGTACCGGGCGGGTTCGGCTGCCGCGGCATCGAAGGGAAGATCGCCGCCGCGAAGTACGCGCGGGAAAACGACGTTCCTTACCTCGGCATCTGCCTGGGGATGCAGACGGCGGTCATCGAGTTCGCGCGGAACGTGTTGGGCATTGCCGACGCAAATTCTTCCGAATTTTCCCCTGCGGGCGCGCACAGCGTCATCGACATCATGCCCGACCAGTTGGGCGTAAAGAAGGGAGGCACCATGCGCCTCGGAGCGTATCCGTGCAAGGTCAAAGAAGGGACAAAGCTGTTTGCGGCGTACGGAAAAGCGCTCATCTCCGAGCGGCACCGCCATCGCTTCGAGTTCAACAACGCCTACCGCGAAGCGTTTGAAAGGGCGGGCATGACGCTGTCCGGCACCTCGCCGGACAGCCGCCTCGTCGAGGCGGCGGAGCTGCCCGCAAACCGGTTTTTTGTCGGCGTGCAGTTCCACCCCGAATTTAAATCCCGCCCCAATGCGGCGCACCCGCTTTTCCGCGAGTTTGTCCGCGCGGCGTTGGAGAGAGCACAAAGATCCGCCCGAAAAGGTGAACGAGCATGAAGATCAATCAAAATTACCGCAATTTAAGAGAGAGCTATCTCTTTTCGGAGATCGCGCGGAAAGTCGCGGCGTTCGCCGCAAAGCACCCCGAACGCGAGATCTTGAAAATGGGCATCGGCGACGTGACCCTCCCCCTTGCGCCCGCCGTCGTTGCGGCGATGGAAGAGGCGGCGCGCGAGCAGGGGGATAAGGAGACTTTCCGCGGCTACGGCCCCGAGCAGGGGTATCCCTTCCTGCGCGAGGCGATCCGCGATTATTACAAGACGTTCGGCGTTTTTTTGGACGCGGACGAGATCTTTGTGTCCGACGGCGCCAAGAGCGATCTGGGGAACATCCTCGATGTGTTCGATGCGGACAATACCGTTCTGATCCCCGACCCCGTCTATCCCGTCTACGTCGATACGAATCTCATGGCGGGGCGGAAGATCGTTTTCGCCGCGGCGAACGAGCAAAACGGCTTTTTGCCCATGCCCGACGAACGCGTCGGGGCGGACATTATTTATATCTGTTCGCCCAACAACCCCACGGGTGCGGCGTATTCTGTCGAGCAGCTTCGCGCGTGGGTGGAGTATGCGAATGAGCGCGGCGCGGTGATCTTGTACGACGCCGCGTACGAGAGCTTTGTATCCGAAGAGGGGCTTGCGCGCAGCATTTACGAGGTGGAGGGGGCAAGGGAGTGCGCCGTCGAATTTTGTTCCTTCTCCAAAACGGCGGGCTTCACGGGCACGCGGTGCGGCTACACGGTGGTGCCGTTTGCGCTCGTGCGGGAGGGCGCAAGCCTGCACAAGATGTGGCTGCGGAGGCAAACGACCAAGTTCAACGGCGTCGGCTACATCGTGCAGCGCGGCGCGGCGGCGGCCCTTTCGGCAGAGGGGAGAGCGCAGATCGGGCGGAACGTTTCCGTCTACCGCGCGAACGCCCGCAAGATCTGCGAAGCGCTCGACGGGACGGGGATCGGGTATACGGGCGGCAAAAATTCCCCCTATATCTGGCTGAAGTGTCCAAAAGATCTCGACAGCTTCGCCTTTTTCGACCACCTTTTGGAAAGGACGGGCGTGGTCGGCACGCCGGGCGGCGGATTCGGCAAAAACGGGGAAGGATACTTTCGCCTTACCGCCTTCGCGGACGGGGAGACGGTGGAAAAGGCGTGCAAAAAGCTGCGCGAACTGTTCGGTCAAAGCATCGAGCGAGGGCGAAGATGTATTTGACCGCCTGTCGGCGTTTTGGCAAGATCACAGCGGAAAAACTTGATGACGAACGCGGCTGCGGGACTGATCTTTATCAGTCCCGCAGCTTTTTCGGCGTGGTATTGGTGATCTGTTTGAAAATTTTGTTGAAGTTTGCCGTGTTGTTGTAACCGCATTGGGTGGCGATGGAGAGGATGGAACTGTCCGTCGTTTTCAAAAGTTCGGACGCCTTGTTGATGCGTTTGATGTTGATATATTCCCAAGGGGTCAGGCCGTTCATGCTTTTGAACACGGTGCAAAAATATGCCTTGGACATGAATGCTTTTTGCGCGATCTCAGTCAGAGAAATATGAGAGCAGTAATTCAGATCGATGTAGTTGATGGCGCTTTCGATGCGTTCGAAGAGTTGGTTCGGCACGGCGGCGGAACTTTCTTCCGTGACGGGGAAATGCCTGTGGATGGCGATCATCAGCTGCAGGATCTGAGATTTTATCTCTGCCTCATAATCAAGTTCTTTGTTTTCGAATTCCGTCTTGATAGAAAGGAGGAGAGAGGAGAGTTTGCCTATCGCGGCATTGCCCCTGTCCAAACGGTTCGTAAAATCTTTATTGCGTCCGAAAAAGATACGCAGGTAGTCGTTTTTCAGGTAATCATTGCCGGCGCTCCAAACAAAGGATGGCTGAAAATGTAAATTCAACAGCTCCATGTGCCCGGCGCCGTCTTTGGCAAAGATATCGGTGATGCAGTGGAATTCGTTGGTGGAAAACAAAAAGATATCGCCGGGCATGATATCGTAGATCCCGGTATTCGTGTTGTAGAGCCCCTGTCCTTCCAGGATCAGCGATATTTCCAGTTCCGCGTGCTTATGGACTTTGAATTCGTTGCTTCGCTTATTGGCGGAAGAGGTGAACATTTTGCAGACGGTCGAACCGACTTTATTCTTTAAAGAGCCTATCGTTTCCATATTTTCCCTCTCTAAGACAGAAATATTGTTTGTAAATTCAGAAAGATAGTTGTTGAATTTTGATCCATCCGTATTATATAATAAGAACGTGAAAAGTGTCAACGATTTCATCAAAAAATAAAAAAAACAGAGGTTGGTGCGAGCATATGGAATTAAAGATCACGGATATGCGCGTTGCGGATATTGAGGGGCTGCCTAAACATTGCATATTGTTGAAGATCTATACGGACCGGGGGATCGTTGGGCTCGGAGAGGTGCGTGACGCCTCCTCCGCCACATATGCGCTCATGCTCAAAAGCCGTATTTTGGGCGAAAATCCTTTGAATGTGACAAAAATATTTGACCGCATCAAGCAATTCGGCGGGCATTCCCGCCAGGGCGGCGGCGTTTCCGGGATCGAGATCGCACTGTGGGACATCGTGGGGAAATATTACGGCATCCCGCTCTATCAGCTCCTCGGGGGGAAATACCGGGATAAAGTCCGCGTTTATTGCGATACCGACGTGGCGGGCAGGCATACGGGGCGCGATATGGGGAAGGCGTTGAAAAAGCGCATGGACAGCGGGTTTACGTATTTGAAGATGGATCTCGGGATGGATCTGCTGCTCGATGTAGCGGGCGCGCTGAACGCGCCCGCGGGCTCGCTGGACGAATTGAAAAAGTATAACCTGAAGGCGATCACGCATCAGAGCGGTTCCATCGACAAGTGTTTGATGCATGAAAAGAATTATGAGGTCTTTACCGTTCCGCATCACGTGACGGGGATCTCCGTCACGCAGAAGGGGCTCGACTATCTCGAAAATTATGTAAAGGAAGTGCGCGATACGATCGGTTACGAGATCCCGTTGGCGATCGACCACATTGGGCATATCGGGGCGGGAAGCATCATTGCGCTGGCAAAGAGGCTGGAAAAATATAACATTGCGTGGATGGAGGATGTGGCGCCCTGGATGTATACGGAGATATTGCGGGAGATCTCGCGGCGCACGACCATCCCGATCTGCACGGGAGAAGACATCTATCTCGCGCAAAACTTCGAACCGTTGATGCGGGAGAGGGCGGTCTCCGTCGTGCATCCGGACGTGCTGACGATCGGCGGCGCGATGGAAGCGAAAAAACTGGACGGGATGTGCGACAGGTACGGCATCGCCGCGGCGATCCACATGGCGGAATCGCCCGTTGCGTTCATGGCGGCGGTGCATATTGCGGCATCCATGAAAAATGTGCTCGCCGTTGAATTTCATTCGGCGGATTATCCGGATTGGTTTCATTTGGTCAAAGGGCTGCCGAAGCCGCTCATCCGCGACGGCTATGTGCAGGTGCCCGACGCGCCCGGGCTCGGTATCGAGGATATAGACGAAAATACCGTCAAAAAATATCTGCATAAAGAGCGCGGCGGCTTTTTTGAGGAGACTTCCCGCTGGGACGAGGAATGGGCAAACGACCGCGAATGGTCGTAAGGAGCGCTTGCATATGAAAGTTTTGGTTACAGGTTCTACGCAGGGGATAGGAAAAGCGATCGCGGCGGCGTTTGCAGAGGAAGGCGGCGAAGTGATCGTGCATTGCAGCAAAGATCTGTCTAAAGCGGAGAGGGTGCGCGCGGAGATAGGCGCCGCTGCCGCGGTCACGGCAGATCTTTCGGATATGGGCGAGGTGAAGGGATTATATAACAAGACGGGCGCGGTCGATTGTCTGATATTAAATGCAAGCGTACAGTACAAACAGCTTTGGCAGGAGATCACGGAAGAAGCGATAGACCGTCAGTTTTGCGTCAATGTCAAAAGCACGCTGCTTTTGATGCAGGCATACTACCCCGCGATGAAAGAAAAGCGATTCGGGCGGATCGTCACGCTCGGCAGCGTCAATCAACATCGCTGCCATCCGGAACTTTCCGTGTACTCCGCTACGAAATGTGCGGTGATGCGTCTGGTCAAAACCATTGCGAAAGAGGCGGCGCCTTTCGGCGTCACCGTCAACAACGTATCCCCCGGGGCGATCGCAACGCCGCGGAATGCCGGCGTTTATAACGATCCGGTTCTTCGCAAAAAGGTCGAGGACGCCATTCCTATGGGGCGTTTCGGCGGGCCGGAGGACTGCGCGGGCACGGTTTTGTTCCTCTGCGGGAAAGGCGGAGGGTATATAACGGGGGCGGACATCGCCGTAGACGGCGGCATGAGCTTGTGAGGAGCGTAAAGATGATACGGTTCAACGACAGAGAAGACATCGTCGCGCTGACGCCGCTGTGGAAGGGAGAACGCTTCCCGGACGGCAGGCCGCGCGTGCCCGACAGATATCTCGAAGAGATGCGCAAGATGACGCTGGAAGAGCTGTGGAAGCCCATCTTTTTGAAGGGGTACGAAAGCCAGTTCGAAGGCGATCTGAAAGCGCTGCACGGCGACGGGCGCAAACTTATCGGCAGGGCGGTGACGGCGACGTTTGTGCCTGCGCGCCCCGACCTGCACGAGGTGATGTTCGGCGTGGGCGCGGCGGAGGGCAGAAAGGGCAATTATAATCAGTGGGTGATCGACAGCCTCACCGAGGGCGACGTGGTCGTCGCGGACATGTACGACAAAATTTACAAGGGCACCTTTCTCGGCGGCAACCTGACGACGGCGATCAAGACGAAAACAAAGACGGGCGGCGGCGTCATTTGGGGCGGCATCCGCGATGTGGAGCAGATGAAGGCGGTGGAGGGCGTGCAGGTGTATTACCGCGGCATCGACCCCACGCCCATCCGCGAATTTGTCATGAAAGATTTTAACGGCGTCACCCGCATCGGCAGGGCGACGGTGCTCCCCGGCGACGTCGTGTACGGCGCGGGCGGCGGCGTGCTGTTCATCCCCGCGCACCTCGCCGCGGAAGTGGTGGACGGCGCGGCGAAGACGCACGTCAAGGACGATTTCGGTTTTGAGATGATCGCGCAGAACAAGTTCACGACCGCGCAGATCGACAGAGCCACATGGACGGAAGAGATGCTCGATATGCTCGTGCATTGGATCCGGACGGATCCGAGGGGCGAAAAATACCGCGGCCTCGATTGGTCGCCCGAATACGAGGCGGCGAAAAACGGCGATCCGAACGATACGCAGACGATGCTGTAAAAACGGAGCGGACATTCAGATGCAATATATATTGAAGACGCCGCAGAGCTTTGCGCCCGATAAAAAGTATCCGCTGATCGTGTATTTACATGGGGCGGGTTCGCGGGGGAACGCGACGGATGTTCTGCAAAATGCCGTTATTTTTAAGTATACCGAAAGGGAGAAAGCGTTTCCGGCTATCATATTGGCGCCGCTCTGCTCGGCGGATACATGGTTCGATGTTTTTGAACAGCTGCTTTCATTGGTCGATACGGTTTCAAAGCTCCCGTTTGTCGATCAAAACCGTGTCTCTCTCACGGGCGTGAGTATGGGAGGATATGCCGCCTATCAACTGCTTATGAGCCGTAGCGGTATGTTTTCGGCTGCGGCCATATGCTGCGGAGGCGGGATGTATTGGAACGCGGAAAAGCTGACGGGCGTTCCCGTACATATCTATCACGGAGCAAAGGATGATACGGTGTATCCCGATGAGAGCGAAAAAATGGCAAACGCCATAAACCGCAGGGGCGGACGTGCCGCGTTGACGATTTTCCCCGACTTGGGGCATAACTGCTGGGAAACCGTATATAACGATGAAAAAGTTTACCGATTTCTTTTAAGCGGCGGAGAGTGCTGACGGATGTATATTTTATCGTGCGAAAAGCCCGAAAAGGGCGGCGGGATCTATCGCTGCGCAATACAAGACGGCGGGCTGAAAACAAACGCATATCTCCCGTGCGACAGGCCGATGTACGCGGTCAAATCGGGCGGCAGGCTGCACGTTCTTCTGCGCGCCCCCTTTGCAAATTCGGAAAACAGCGGATATTTTTCCTGTTCGGAAGATTTTTCGGACAAGACGGAAGTGCGCGACACGCTCGGAAAGGTCGCCTGTCATCTGTGCGTTATAGAAAACGACGTGTACATCGCCAACTATCTGAGCGGCAACATCGTCAAAAACTGCAAAAAGGCGGCGGCGCATAGCGGGCGCGGCGTAAACGCGCAGCGGCAGGAAGCGCCGCACGCGCATTGCGCCATCCCTTCCCCCTGCGGCAAGTACGTTCTCTGCACAGACCTGGGCACGGATACGCTGTACGTTTACGACAGAGAATTGGATCCGAAGGGCGCGGCGAACGCGCCTGCGGGGCACGGGATACGGCACGTCGTCTTTTCGAAGGACGGAAAATACATTTACGCGGTCAACGAGCTGGTGCCGTCCGTGAGCGTGTTTGCATGGCAAAACGCGGGCGCGCGGTATCTGGATACGGTAAAACTGACGGATGCGGCGGGCGCGACGGGCGCGGCGATACGGCTGTCGGAGGACGGCAAATTTCTGTATTGCTCCGTGCGGGGAGAAAACGCGCTGTACGTTCTGCGGGCAGAGGGCGAAAATCTATCCGTAGAGCAAAAGACGGGCTGCGGCGGAGAAAGTCCGCGCGACTTTCATATCATAGAAAACAAATTTTTGGTCTGCTGCAACGGATCTGACGGCGGGGTGACTGTTTTTTCTTTGCAAAGCGGGCGCATCGGCGAGCTGCTCTGCCGATCGGAAGTGCCGTCGCCGCTGTGTTGTACGGATTGAAAGGAGGGGCGCCGGGATGGAAAGGAATGCGCTTTTAAAATATTTTGACGAAAACGCGGCCGAAACGGAGAAAAAGATCGAAGAAGGGATCGAAAAAAACCGCAAAGGGGATTTCGAACTGGTTTTCGGCGACGGAGAAGAAAGGAGCGTTGCGCTTCGTCAGGTGGGGCATGCTTTCAAATTCGGATGCAATGCCTTTATGATCGGCGGTTTTCGGGACGAGAAAAAGGAGAAGGCCTATCTCGAAAAATTTGCGGCGCTTTTCAACCTCGCCGTCGTGCCGTTGTATTGGGACGCGTTGGAGCCGGAAGAGGGGCGCCTGCGTTTCGGCAAAGATTCCGAATATATTTACCGCCGCCCCGCGCCCGACGTTGTTTTGGAATTTTGCAGACAATACGGTATCGAGCCCAAGGGCCATTGCCTTTTGTGGGCGTTTTGCAATCCGCAATGGCTGCAAAAGTACGGCGAAAAGGATAAAAAACGCCTGGTAGAAAAGCGCTTCGAAGAGATCGCGGCGCGATACGCGGAAAAGATCCCCTCCTTCGACGTGGTCAACGAATCGGCGTCGACATATGCGGTCGGCAGAAAGGCGCTGTTTGATGATTACGAAGAATTTGCTTTGGATCTGGGCGCGAAGTATTTTCCGCGCAGCCGAAAATTTTTGAACGAGACGAACGATTCCGTCTGGAATTATTCCTGGGCCCGGGGCGGTAAATATGTTCCGTTTTACATGCAGGCGAAAAAATTGCTGGACAGCGGCAAAAAAATAGACGCGCTCGGGATACAATATCACCTCTTCTTCCGTGAAGAGAGGATCTGTGACGATGAGATCTTAAAAAGTTATCTGCATCCGCTCGCGCATTACGACGTATTGGAGACTCTCGCCGGGCTGGGGCTCCCCATGCAGATATCCGAGATCACGCTGCCGAGTTATTTCGGCAGAGGAGAAGAGAACGAGCGGATACAGGCGGAACTTGCGGACAGGCTGTACAGGCTCTGGTTTTCCGTCGGGGGGATGGAAGGCATCGATTATTGGAATCTTGCGGACGGGTATGCGACCGGCGCCGAACAGGGGACGGGCGAGGGCGAAAATTACTACGGCGGGGGGCTTCTTTCTTACGACCTGCAAGAAAAGCCCGCCTACAAAGCATTGGATCGGCTCATCAACCATACATGGAAGACGTGCGTGTCGGAAAAGGGCGTTCGGGCGCGGTTTTCTTTCCGCGGGTTTTACGGGCAGTACGAGGCGGAAGTGCGCAGCGCAAAAGGGACGGATACATTCACGCTCGCGCTCGACGAGGACGGTGCGTATGCCGCCGACGGAGAAAGCCGAGGGGCGCTCTTGCGTCGGTGAGCGCGCTTACCGCGCGGAAACGCAGACCAAAACGCGCATTTGCGTCATGACGGAAATGCGCGATCATATATCTATTCGAATCAGGAGGAAGAAGTATGTCCATGCAAAAAAGAGGGGCGGCGCTTGCGCTCGGCTGTGCTTTGGCTTTGGCTTTCGTCGGCTGCGCTACGCCTACCGGCCCGAATGACGATCATAAGGAAGAGATCAATACGGAAGCGACGCAGCTCTACGTTTTCAATTACGGCGGCGGTTTCGGCAGAGAATGGCTGGACGCGGCAAAACAGCGCTTTGAAGCGCTGCATGCCGAAGACAGCTATGAAGAAGGGAAGAAAGGTGTGCAGATCCTCATCGATCACAGGAAGGAAAGCCTTACGTCGGAGCAGTACAAAACGTCTTCCAACGAAGTGTTCTTTACCGAGGGGGTCAATTTTTACGACCTGTATAACGGAGGTACCTTCCTCGATATCACGGATGCGGTCACGGAACCGCTGAGCGACATCGACGCCGACGATACGCAGAGCATAGAGGATAAGATGTACGAGGAGCAGCGCGATTTTTACGGCGTGACGGAAAACGGCGAGACCAAGTATTATGCCGTGCCGCACTACTTTGGGTTTTACGGCATCATGTACGACATCGACCTTTTCGAGGCAAACAAATATTATTTTGCAAAAGATCGGTCTCTCTATGAAGAGAGCGGGCTCCTCGAAGATAAATTTATCAGCAACATGAACCCGACCCGCTCCGCCGGCCCCGACGGGACGGAGGGGACGTACGACGACGGGCTGCCCGCCACGTACGAAGAGTTTTTTGAACTGTGCGATTACATAGCTTCGACCAGCGTGATGCCCATTCGCTGGACGGGCGCGAACTACCGCGATTATCTGACTTCGTTAATGGCATCTCTGATGGCGGATTACGAAGGGAAAGACAATATGATGATCAACTTCACCTTCGACGGCACGGTGGATAATCTCGGCACGCTCAGCGGAACGGACTTCGTCTATGACGGGCAGGCTACGGATATCGACGAGGGCAACGGTTACGAACTGAGCCGTACCGACAGCCGCTATTATGTGCTCAAATTCCTCGAACAGCTGTGTATAGACGACAACGACCACAACAAATACCATACCGATCCGGTCACGCAGCTCGATCTGGCGTTCAACAGCGGTTTTTCGCACATGGACGCGCAGGAATACTTTTTGCAGGGCGGGTACGATCAGGGCATCGGCCGGGCGGCGATGCTGATCGACGGCAACTGGTGGCAGATGGAGGCGGCGAACGTATTCGAGAATATGGCGGATTTCTACGGCGACGAGCTTTCCGCGGAAAACCGCAACATCGGCGTCATGCCCCTTCCCAAAGCGAACGAACAAAAGGTGCAGGAAAAAAAGGAATCGGGCGTAAGGCAGACGATCGTCGATGCGCAATATTCCGTCGCATTCATCAAATCCACGATCGACGAGGACAAGATCGAGCTCGCCAAAGAGTTTTTCCGCTTTGTCAATACGCAGGAATCGCTCGTCGAATACACGACGATAACGAATACGACCAAGTCGTTGAACTATTCGCTTTCGGAAGAGGAGATGGCGCAGCTTTCGCCCTACGGAAGGAGCACGCTTGCCCTGCTCGCCGACTCTGAGATCGTGTATCCGTATTCGAAAAATTCGCTGTATCTGAACAATGTTTCATCCTTCCGGGTCATCAGTTTGTTCAATTCGTATGTCGGAAATTCGCATTATCAATGGGCGGCCGAGGCGTTCAGGGATTACGGCGTCACCGCGGAACAATATTTTAACGGGATGCGGTCGTATTATACGGAGGAGAGATGGAATCAGTTGACCTGACAAGGGAAGAAGAGCGTGCACAACAGGCGCCCGGCGCGCCCGAAGGCGGCGTAACGAAGAGAAAGAAAAAATTTTCCCGCGACGATACCGTATTCTATTACGCCGTTCTGGCATGGCCGATCTTGCAGTTTATCGTCTTTTACGTCCTCACGCGCGTGAATGCGGTGCTGTATTCCTTTCAGACGTACGATGTCCTTACAAATACCGTAACGTGGACTTTTGCTCACGTTGAAAACGCGTTTCGGCTGATGACGTCGCAATTGGAATATACCGGCATGATGGGTACGACGCTGAAATATTTTGCACTCACCGTGGGCATCGGCACGCCGCTCGGCCTGCTGTTTGCATACTACATCAGCAAAAAGATGTTCGCTTCGGGCGCTTTCAGGGTGCTTCTCTTTCTGCCGTCCATCATTTCCGCGATCGTCATGGCGACGATCTATCAGTTTTTCATCGAACGCGCCCTGCCGGAGATCGTGTATAAACTGTTCGATTTCCGCATCAAAGGGCTGATGGAAAATCCCGATACCCGTTTCGGTGCCATCGTCTTTTACAATATCTGGGTCGGGTTCGGCGTCAATGTGCTGATGTATACCAACGCGATGTCCGGCATTTCATCGGAGGTACTGGAATCTGCCCGGCTCGACGGTGCCACGGGCATCCGCGAATTTTGGTTTATTTCGCTGCCTCTGATCTACCCGACGATGACGACCTTTCTCATCACCTCCTTTGCGACCATGTTTACGAATCAGTATAACATCTATTCGTTTTACGGGGGCAGCGTCCCCTCGGGGATCGCTTCGTTCGGGTATTGGCTGTTCAACGAAACGGAACAGGCATCCTCTCGCGCGGAATATTCCATCATATCCGCGATAGGGCTCCTGCTCACCTGCATCGCGCTGCCGCTCACGCTGTTTATCCGCCGGCTTTTGAATAGATTCGATCCTTCGGAGGGCGGTGCGCAATGAAAAGTTTTTTCAAAAAGATATTTTCGCGTAAAAGCGACAGGCTTGCAAGGCGCTTCAGTCCCTTTACGGCGATCTTGCTCGTCTTTCTCGTCGTATATGCCGTAAGCCTGATCGCGCCCCTTTTGTGGGCGTTCCTTACGGCGAGCAAGCTCAACGACGATTTCAGGAGCAATATTCTGGGCCTTCCCGATCCGTTTGCGTGGAACTACACCTACGTCTTCGAAAGGTTTTATATCGTACTGACAAAGCCGGGCGTCGGCACCTACCGCGTCACGGTCTTGCGGATGTTTTTCTACACCGTTTTGTATGCGCTCGGCTGTACGCTGACCAATTCGATCACGCTGTGCGCCACGGCATATTGCTGTGCAAAGTTCAAGAGGAAACTTTCAGACGTCCTCTATACGACGGTTCTCATAACGATGATCCTTCCCGTCGTGGGCAGTATGCCCGCGGAAGTGCAGATGGCAAAAACGCTGGGGATATATGACCATATCTGGGGGCTTTGGATCATGAAGGCGAACTTTACCGGGATGTACTTTCTCGTCTTTCACGCGGGATTTCGCGGGATCCCGACAACGTACAGCGAGGCGGCGAAGATCGACGGCGCGAACAATTTTTACATCTTTGTGAAGATCATGCTGCCTTTGGTCAAGACGCTCTTTTTTACCGTCTGCCTCGTCAATTTTATTGCTTTTTGGAACGATTACCAGGTACCTCTGCTGTATATGCCGTCCTATCCGACTATAGCCAGGGGCGTGTATGAGATGGCTTCCACCTCGGACAACGAACTTGCGACCATCCCCATGCGCATGACGAGCACGATGCTGGTATTTCTTCCTATCTTTGCGGTGTTTCTCGTGTTTCACAAGCGCCTTATGGGGGAACTCACCCTGGGCGGGATCAAAGGATAACGGACAAGGAGTGTAAAATGACGAAACAAAAGAACAGGGTCTTGCTTTTGGCGCTGCTGACGGCCTGCGCGCTGTTGTTCGCCGGTATCTTTGCCGCCGTCTCGACCGCGCATGCGGAAACGACATGGAGCGAAGTCTCCTTTCAGGAACAATATTATGCGGGGACCGACCTGTCCATTCCCGCCCGCACGGTCACGGCGGACGGCAAAACGCTCAACGCATCCGCCGTGCTCACCTTTCCGGACGGCTCGGCAAGGCGCGTTTCGGGCAGGGTCACGCTTGAGGAGACGGGCCGTTACACGCTCACCTATTCGGCGGCGGCATCGGGTGCGAGTTATGCGGATAAAATTTCTTTCAAAGTCATATCCCGCGCGTTCAACGTCTCTTCCGATTACAGCTCCGTAGAATATACGGACGTGTCCGTCGAGTTTTTTGCCAACGGCGGCAATGTTCGGTTTGAAAAGGAAGGCCTGCTCGTCGACCTCGCGCAGGGAGACGTGTTTACTTGCGAACAGCTGATCGACGTGTCGCGGCTGACGAAAAACGACGTGCTGATCGGCCTCTCCGTCATTCCCCATACGATGGGCGAGGCGGATTTTACAAAGCTCGACTTTACGCTGACAGACGCCTTGGACGAATCGGTCTACATGCGCATCCGCGTGCAGAACACGACGTTTGAAGACGGCGGCGGCGTCAACAAAAACGCGACCTATATTTTGGCGGGAGGGCAGAACCAGCCCCGGAGCGGCTTTGAAGGGGGCAAGGACACCCTCCACGTGGAAAATGTTTGGGGATCCGGCATCATCCACAGTTTTTACGGAGACTACCGCGAGCCGAACGGCGCCATCTTGAACGACCCGAACACGCGGCAGACCATGAAGCTGCGCTACGATGCGTCGGAGATCGCCCTGTACGGCACAAATACGGGTTTTGTGATCGATTTTGACGATCCCGCGTATTTTACGGAGCTGTGGCACGGGTTTCCTTCCGGCAGGGCGAAACTCTCTATACAGGCGGCCGAGTACGTCGGTTCCTCGGCGCAGTTTTTGATCTCGGAAATATACGGCACCGATCTTACGATGGCCGACTATGAAGATACCGAACGGCCGACGATCGAGATCGATAACGAGTACGAAACGATGCCCGACGCGAAGGTGGGCGGCACATATCCCGTCCCTGCGGCGAGCGCGTTCGATTACGGTTCGGGCGAGGCAGACGTGCGCGTGCAGGTGTTGTACAATTATGATACCGATTCCGCCTTCAACGTGCCCGTCGTGAACGGCAGGTTCGAGACGGCGCGGCCGGGCGTCTACGGCATCGTCTATACCGCCGAGGACGACAACGGGAACGCGGCGAAGGAAGTGCTCGTCGTCAAAGCGAGCCCGGACGTTTCCGCGCCCGAGATCCTCGTCGACGACAGGGCAAAAACTTGTCGGGCGGGCGAAATGTTCATCCTTCCCGAGGCACAGGTCTCGGGCGGCTCGGGCGAAACGTCCCTGACCGTGACCGCGCAGAACGGCGATACGGTCATCGACTGTGCGGACGGGGCTTTCCGGCCCGAAATCGCGGGAGAGTGGACGATCACATACGTCGCGCAGGACTATATCGGCCAGATGAGCGAAAGCTCGTTCATGCTGACGGTGGAACGCAATCCCGTACCCGTGTTTCTCGAACGGCCCGCCCTTCCGGCGGCGTTCGTTTCCGGTTCGCGATACGTCATGCCGGCATTGTACGCAAACGACTATGCCGCGGGCGAAGCGGTCATGGTGGAGGCGGCCGCATCCGTCTTTGACGCGCAGCATCCGGAAGGGTACGAGGTAAAGGGCGGAGAAACGTTTATCCCCGTCGCGGCAAACAACGGAGATACAGTCACCGTCCGCTATACCGCGGGCAGTGCGAGCGTATCTTACGAAGTGCCCGCCGTCCTTCCTTTTGAAAACGGCAGGCTGCAGCTTGTAAATTATATCGTCGCAGACGGAGTCGAAAGAGAGATAACGGAGGCCGACGGCATTGCCGTGACGGCGGCAGATCCCGAAGGCAGCTGGACGTTTGCCAATGCGCTCTTGATACGCAATACGAACATCCAGTTCCGCACTTCGATAGAAAACAGCAACTATACCGCGCTGAAAATAACGCTGGCAGATGCGGCGGACGCGTCCAACGCGATCGAAGCGTATCTCTACAACAACGGCGGATCTACGCGCTTTGCCGTGGGGGATCAGTCGGTCGTGGTCAACAGCGGGTTCACGGCCTCCGCCACGCAGAACAACATCACGCTCCGCTATGCCGACGGCTATCTTACGCTGGAAGGGGCAAGTTTGCAGGTGCTTACGCGCACGGACGGGCAGCCTTTCGAGGGGTTCGCGGAGGACAAGGTTTTTCTCACGGTCAGTTTTGTGGGCGCGCAGCCCGGTTCGGTCTATAATTTGCTTCGTATAGGCGATCAGCTCATGAACCTTACCGGTATGGACAGGATCGCGCCGTCCGTTGAAATTTACGGCGACTACGGCGGCTCGTTCGCGAAAGACGCCGTGGTGACGCTTCCCGTCGTGCGCGCAGGGGACGTGCTCGACCCGAACGTCGTCTTTACGCTGACGGTCACGGGGCCTGACGGCGAGCCCGTGCAGGACGTGAACGGCGTCACGCTCGACGGCGCGGATCCCGAAAGGGAGTGGAAGATCCGGCTTTCCGAGATCGGCTCTTACCGCGTGCGCTATACCGCCGCCGATACGTTCAACGACAATGAAACGCCCTTTGCCTATCAGCTGATCGCGGAAAATCATACCCCGCCCGTCCTTTCGTTTGACGGAGAGTGGGCGTCGGAAGCAAAGGTCGGCGAAAGGTATATCCTGCCCGAAATTTCCGTGCAGGCAACGGGGGATCATACGCTCTTTATCTCGGTCACGGCGCCGAGCGGGTCCAATACCGTGCTGCAGGACGCGGAGACGGATCTCATCTTCGGCAGCGCAGGAAAGTATAAGATCGTGCTCATGGTCATAGACGAAAACGGAAACACGGCGAGCCATATCGTAGAGGTTACGGTCGTCTGAAAAGGAGAATGGTATGAAAGGTAAAATATTGACGATTTTCTTGGCTTTGGCGCTGGCGTGTACCTGTGTTTTCGGCGCGTGCGACCGAACGACGGAGGACGGCAGCGGGAACGGACATGCAAACACGTCGCAGATCGACGACGGCGCGCATTACGCGGCGGACGTTCTGCACAAGGTGAACGTGCGCGAGACGGATATGCCCTTTGTCACCGACAAAGAGACCGAATATTCCATCGCTGCGGCGTCCGACGCCCGCGCGCAGACGGCTGCAACGTTTATCGCCAATCATCTTTACGGCGCGACGGGCGCGCGCGTGAGCGTGGAAGACGCCGGATCCGTTTCCGCGGGCGATCTGTACAGCGGAAAATACATCGTGCTCGGCGACGAAACGCTGTTCAAAGCGGCGGGCCTCTCCATGCCGCAGGAAGATCTCGGCTATACCGGCTACTACATAAAGACGCTGGGCGACGACGTGTTTATCATGGAAGATTCCGGCTTCGGTTTCGGGTACGAACACGCGGCGCGCGCATTCCTGAATGCCGTCGTCGGATTCGAGATCTACAGCATCGACATGGTCAAATATACGAAGAGCGGCGCCACGATGCCGGAGATGGACATCGTCGAAAAGCCCGATTTTGAAATACATCGCCTGGGCTTTACGGCTTCCGTGAACGAGGCTTACGCTTTCGGCTCCGACGGAGGGAATCAGATGTTTATTCCGATCGGCGGGGAAGAATGGCACAACACCCTCAATTATCTGCCGTACGACACATACGGCGCGGAACACCCGCTCTGGTACGAGTCGCGCGCAAGGCAGCTGTGCGTCACGGCGCACGGGGATGCGGACGAATTGAAGGAGATGCAGGAGACGGTCGCGGATATCGTCATCGACTATCTCGACGCAAATCCGGACAAACTTATCATCACGTTTACGCAGGAAGATAACGTATATGTCTGCGGCTGTGACGAATGCACGAGGCTGAAACAAAAATACGGTACGGACGCCGCGGCGTACGTCATCTTTACGAACAAGATCGCGGAACTTGTCGACGCGCACTACGCCGAACTCGGCGCCGAGCGCGATTATCTGCTCATGAATTTTGCCTATCAGATGACGGAGCAGCCGCCCGTTGAAAATGCAGGCGGCGAATGGAAGGCGATCGACGACGAAGTCATCCTGCACGATAAAACGGGGGTATACATCGCTTCCACGGTGGCAGATTACAGCAAAAGTTTTTACGACGAGGCAAACGCCGTCCCTCGGGAGCAGATAGAAGGGTGGCGCGCCCTGACGGACAATATGTTCATCTGGCTGTATCAAACGAATTTTTCCTGGTACATGCTGCCGCACAACACGTTTGAGGCGACTTTAGAAACGTACCGCTTCTGCAAGAGCCTTGACATGGTGCAAGTCAATCAGCTCGGGCAGTATTCCGGCATGCCGAGCCCTACGGGCTTCCACAGATTCAAAAGCTATTTGGATTCGCAGGCGATGTTCAACGTCAACCTCTCGTATGCGGAGATCGCGGACAAGTTTTTTGCAAATTACTTCGGCCCCGCCGAAGAGCCGATGCGCAAATTTTACGATGAACTGGTCGCGTATATGGATTATCTGTGCGAAACGGATCCGGAAAACGTCAACGGCAAAATGCACTGCAACGACCATCAGGCAAAGTATTGGCCCAAACAGCTCCTCAACCACTGGCTCGCCTACATCGATGAGGCGTATGCGCTGATCGCCCCGCTCGAAGCGTCCGATCCCGCGCTGTATGAGGTGCTGTACGACCATATCAACATCGAAAGCCTGTTCCCCCGCTACGCGCTCATCGAGTTTTATTCGGCGACATATCCGCTTGCCGAAGACCGGGCGATGAAAATTTCCTTCCGAGACGATATCCGTCTCCTCAACAATACATATGTGTGGGAATGGAACAGCTTCCGCGGCGTAATGAATTATACGTTCGAAGAATTGTTCGCTTCGTGGGGCGTCGCCTGACGGGCGGACGAAGATCATGGCAGTTCCGTGCGGGCATCCCCGCGCGGGAGGGGGAAAGATCCCTGAAAATATTAAATTATAGGAGGGCAACAATGAAAAGCAAACAGAAAAAGCTGACGCTGATGCTGCTTGCATGCGCGCTGTCGGTCGCCTTGTTCGGGTTAGCCGTCGGCTGTACCGAAGAGGAAACGCCGCCGGACGCCGATCCGGTCACGGTCACACTTTCCGAAAGCGAGATCGGCATCGAAAAGTACGAGACGTATCAGCTGGAAGCCGAGGTAACGGGCGGAGGCACCGTCACTTGGGCGAGCTCGGATACGGGCGTCGTCACGGTCGACGCAAGCGGCTTGCTCACAGCGGTCGGAGAGGGAACGGCGACCGTTACCGCTTCCGCGGGAGAAGCGAGCGATACGTGCGCGGTCACGGTCACGCTTTCCGACGTGGCGCCCGTGCTCATCGTGGACGAGACGGAGATCTCCATAGAAAAGGAGGGGCAGTATCCCCTTTCCGCCTCCGTCTATTGGAAGGGCGAACCTTTGACCGGCGCGTCGTATACGTGGACGGCGTCGAGCGGCTCCGACGTCGCTTCCGTCGCGGAAGCGGAAGAGGGCGGCTTTACGGTCAGCGGGCTGAAGGTCGGCACCGCCGTCTATACGGTCTCCGCGACGGTACACGACCTCGTCTTGACGGAAACGGTCACGATCACCGTCGTGAACAGCGATATCCGCTTTGAATTCGGAGACGCCTATACCTTCGATGAAGACGCGCGCGCATACAGGACGGAGATGAATCTTTCCCTGACGGATACCCCTTCCGCGCAGCCGATCGACGTCGCCGTGTACGACGATGACGACCTCGTCGGATCCCCCGCGCTGGAATGGACGGTGGAGGACGGATCCGTCGTTTCCGCAGAGGGCGGGGTGCTCACCGCGCTTGCCGCGGGCGAAACCGCGCTTTCCGCCTCTTACGACGGCGTACAGGTGAGCATTCTTGTCACGGTATCTTTGCAGGCAGTGACCCTGAGCGATCATTTGGGGCAGATCGAAAGGCTCGACGGCACGGGTACGGTGCAGGTAACGCTCGAAAGCGACCTTGCCGGCACCATACAAAAGGCTTACTTTGCAGACGGAACGGACGTGCTCGCCAGCGGCGGCGTCAGCGGCAAAACGCTCACGCTCGAAAAAGCGAAGCTTCCCAAGTACGATGAAGACATGGGCGACGACGTGCTGTTTACGGTGGAAACGGATAAGGCGATTTACCTCTGCACGGTCGATTTGTACACGCAGATCATCGACGACGCGGCGGAGTTCAACGGTTTTGTCAATTTGGGCGAAAGCGTCTACGCGGAGGAAAACGCGGCGAACAACACCAGGCATTACGGCGGCTACTTTATTCTCGGCAACGATTTCGATTATAATCACGGCCTCTATGCTCTGTCCGACGCCGATAACGCAACACGCATATTCTACGGTACGTTCGACGGGAAAGGGCATGTGATCAGCAATATGGGGACGGATACGACCGGCGCGATAGGCTATACAGGTATTTTTCACCGCCTGGGCGACGGCGCGGTGGTTCGCAACATCGTTTTTGAAAACCTTGCCAGGACAACCGGCGTGCAGTACGGGGCGATCATCGCGCAATACACGGAAGCGCGCGATACGCATGCGACGATCGAAAACATTTATATACATGTCAATAAAGTGTATAATGCAAACACGGTGGGGCAGTGGAATTCGATCATCCTCAACGGCGGCGGCTGGAACTGGACAAGTATCGCGCCGCTCTCCAATCTCACCGTGCGCAACGTCATCATCTGCGCGGACGAGTTTGCGGAAGGTCCGGGCGAGACGTCTGTTTTGGGGCACGTCGAAGTGAACGGCGGCGGCATCCAAAACGTATATACATACGGCATCGGCAGCGTGCGCATCAACTATAACGACAGTGAACTTGTCCGCAACGCGGGCGACGTGTTCGGGGCCTACGCCTCGAGGGCGGATATGGTCGCGGCGGAAAACGATTACTCCGACTTCTATGCGGCAGAGAACGACAGCTTCTGGACGGAGTTCAACGGGCTGCCCTATCCCGCGCGCCTGGCAGGGGAACAGGCCATGGTCACGTTCACCGTCGACGGTGATGTTTACTCCGAACAGATCGTCAATAAAGGGACAGACATGACCCTTCCCGCCTCGCCCGTAAAGGACGGTTACGCCTTTGTCGGCTGGGCGCTGGGCGATTCCGAAACGGCGTACGACTTTGCCGTGAACGGGTACGAAGTGAATGCGGATATGAGCTTTACGGCGCTGTGGATGCAGGCCGTGGAGAGCGTAAACGTCAGCGAGGCGGAGGTCGTGACTTCGGTATTGACACCGGGCTTTGACACGGCGACTGTCGGCGGCTATACGCAGAATTACACGATCGACATCAGCGACGTGAAGGACAGCGTTTCGGGCGATTTGACGCAGCTTATCGTCGGTACGCATACGTATACGAATAATTTCTCTTATGCAGACGGCATTATCACCGTCAGCCATGCGCCCGAAATCGGCGACTACGGCTATACCAACTTTACCGCAGTCTTTGCGGGGGATTCCGACCCCGTTTCCGTCACCGGGCAGATATTGTTCATCACGCTGAAAATCAGCGACCCCGATGAATTCAGGAGTTTCCTGCGCATCGGCGAAAATATCTACGCGCAGGAAAACACGGCGAACGGTACGCGCCATACGGGCGGCTATTTCGTGCTCGATCAGGATATCGACTTTGCTCACGGCCAGTATACGATGTATGAAGCTTCTGGGCGCACATTCTACGGCACGCTCGACGGCAGAGGACATGTGATCAAAGATCTCGGGCCCACCGATACGACGCAGGGTGCAGTTGCCTATGTCGGCTTATTCGAGAGATTCGGCGACGGCGCAGTGGTTCGCAACATTGCTTTCGAAAACTTCAGCAGGAACAGCGGCATGAATTTTTCAAGCGTGTTTGCATCGTCCTTGGAACACAGTGACGACCATGTTGCGCTCGAAAACATTTATATTCATTTTACAAAACTGTTTTATGCGAACAACGCAGGGGATTGGAGTTCGATCCTCTTGAACGGGCATTGGAACTGGGCGAACATCGAGCCGTTCTCTAACGTCAAGGTAAACAATATCATTATCTGTGCGGACGAGATCGGCGGCGGTTCGGGAACGACGGATATTTTCGGACATTTCGAAAAGAACAGCTCGAATATCCAGAATGTTTACGCTTATGGGCTCGGAAATACGATGATCAGCAAAAACGACGACAGAACCGACCGCAATGCGAAAAAAGATATATTCGCTCTCTATGCCACGAGGGATGACATGATCGCCGCGGCGCCCGAAAGGGATTTCAGCGATTTCTATGCGGCGGATGCGGACGGCTTCTGGGTAGAAGACGCCGACGGGCTGCCTTACCCTGCAAGACTTGCGGAATTGCTCGCCACGGTGGAATTTGTCGTCGACGGCGAAACGTACGACTCGCAGACCATAGAAAAGGGCACAGCCTTCACTCTCCCGCAGGAGCCGACCAAAGAGGGATATGCTTTTATCGGCTGGGCTCTGGGCGACGGGGATACCGCGTATGACTTTGACGGGAACGGCTATACCGCAAACGACGACATGACTTTTACCGCTCTTTGGGAAGCTGCGGTGGAAAGCAGTATCGTCAGCGAAGCAGAAGTCGTGACTTCGGTGTTGACGCCGGGCTTTGACACGGCGACTGCCGGCGGCTACGCGCAGAGTTATACCATCGATGTGAGCGACATTGCGGAAAGCATTTCCGGTACGCTTACTGCGCTTACCGTAGGCGAAAAAGAGTATTCGACGGGTATCGGATACGCTGACGGTACGATCACCGTCAGCCATGCGCTCGCCATCGGCGATTACGGTTATCAGAATTATACGGCGGTATTCGAAAACGAAGGGGAAACGCTGTACGTCACCGGGCAGATATTGTTCATCACGCTGAAAATCAGCGACTTCAACGAGTTCACGAGTTTCTTGCGCATTGGCGAAAACGTCTATGCGGATGAAAACGCGTCGGAGGGAACGCGCCATACGGGCGGCTATTTCGTACTCGATCGGGATATCGACTTTGCCCACCAACAGTATATGATGTGGGAGGCAACGGGGCGCATATTCTACGGTACGCTCGACGGCAGAGGGCACGTCGTCAAAGACTTAGGCCCGACCGACGTGGATACGACGGGTGCGCTCTCCTATGTCGGCTTGTTCCAGTGCTTCGGCGACGGAGCAGTTGTCCGCAACATTGCATTCGAAAACTTTAGCAGAACCAGCGGCATGAATTATGCAAGCGTGTTTGCATCGTCCCTGGAAAGCAGCGGCGTCCACGTTACGCTCGAAAACATTTATATTCATTTTACGAAACTGTTTTATGCGACCAACGAAGGAGAACAGAGTTCGATCCTCTTGAACGGAGGTTGGAACTGGGCAAACATCGCGCCGTTCTCTAACGTCAAGGTGAATAATATCATTATCTGTGCGGACGAGATCGGCAGCGGTTCGGGAACGACGGATATTTTCGGGCAGTTTGCGCAGGACAGCGCGAACATCCAAAACGTCTATACGTACGGGCTCGGAAAGGTGACGCTCAGCAAAAATGAAGCCGGGCTCTCCGGCAGCGAGAAAGACGTGTTCGCCCTTTATGCGACGAAGCAAGACATGATCGCGGACGCGGCGAACAGAGATTTCAGCGACTTCTATGCGCCGGAGGCGGGCGGCTTCTGGACGGAGGTCGACGGGATCCCGTATCCGACGAGCCTTTGCGAAAACGGGGCGGAATGAGGTCGGATCCTTGCAGTCGATAAAACGGTCGGGGCGGTCATATCGGCCGTCCCGATCTTTATCGGCAGCAAGGCTGAAGCCGCCGTAAGTTCTCCGCAAAGGCTGTTTTCCGGCAGGCGCATCTCTGCCGCAGGAAAAGATCCGCAAAGAATTTTTCGCATAACGGATGACAAGCCCTTCTCCGCCGTGTTATAATGATGCCGTAAGGAGGAAGGGCTTATGTGGGTATTGATCCTCATCGTGGCGATCGTCGTGATCTCTGTGGTTTGGGCGATCGCTTCTCCGTTCGTGGAAAAGGGGAAGGAGCGAAAGCTGCAGGCAAGTTTTACCGAATGCACCGTCGGCATTTTGCGGGAGACGGGGCGCACGGGCCGGTATATCAACGAACAGCCGGAACTCTTGATGGTGTTTGACGCCGTTGTCGAGAGCGGGGACACGGTGCCCGTCGTTGTGACCGAGGTCATCTCGATGACGGAGCTGCATAAGCTGGAGCCGGGGATGTTCTTTGCCATCCGCTACAGTTCGGAAAGCCGCCGCGGCGTATTGGATAAGGCGCCGGACGCGGAGCGCACGCAGGATCTGTATGACCGTTACAAGGCGAAACATGATCCGCGCGGCTTTACTTATGAGCAGCTGTGCGCCCTGCGTGAGCGCGGGGTAAAATATAAGGCGGTGCTCACCGATCTGCGGCTGACCGGGGACGAGGACGAAACGGGCTGCGAGGTACAGCTCACCGTGCGCATCGACCAAAAGGACGGAGAAGCGCGCGTTTTGCGGCGCACGAGCTGGAAGACGAACGCCGAACTTGCCGAACTCGTCGTGGGCAAGACGCTGGATATCGAGGTCGTAGAGGACAGCGAACCGTGGTTTGCCGTTTTGCAGGACGTGGGGATGATCGGCGCCGCTTTGGAAGAATGATCCGAGCGCGGTTTTGTAAAGAGGGGTTCGGGGGCGCGCCGCCTTCGGGCGGCCGTGCTTGCGTTCTGCGTACGAGATCTGTATATTCGCTTTCAAAATATTACAAATTTATGACAAAAAACGTCTTCTTTTTTTACAACCGCCCTATATAATGATCGAAAGGGGCGGGGCGCCGCATCGGGGCAGAGCGAAAGGCTCCGCGGGGAGGACGTCACATGTGGGAGAAGATCTCGGATATTTTGCCGTTCGCGATCGCTTTGGCGGTCGCGGGCGGGGTCGTGATTTACGTTGCCCGCAAGGCAAAGGGGCCGGGCAAGCGCAAAAATTTTACCGAGCATACCGTCGGGATCCTGCGCAGCGTACAGCGCACGGGGCTGTACATCAACGAACAGCCGCAGCTTTCCGTCACGTTTGACGCCGTCCTGCAGGACGGCGCGACGACGCCCGTCGTCGTCACGGAGATCGTCTCGCTGACCGATCTGCATAAGCTGCGGGAAGGGGCGGTATATCCGATCTGCTACGACCCGCAAAGCGGTCACGGCAGGCTGGACCGGGGTGCCGACGAAGAGGCGATGCAAGACCTTTTCGACAGGTATCTGGCGCGGCGCAATCCGCGCGGCTTTACATATGAACAGCGCGTCGCCCTGCGGACGCGCGGCGTAAGGCGCAGGGCGCTGCTGACCGATCTAAAGCTGACGGGGGAGGAAGAAGACGGCTGCAGGGAAGTCAAGATCACCGCGCGCATCGACGAAAAGGGCGGCGGCGAGCGCATTCTGGAGCGTACTTCCTGGATGACGGACGCGGAGATCGAGGCCCTTACCGTCGGCAAACTGGTGACGCTGCAGATCGTAGAGGACGATCCGCCGTGGTTTTCCGTCCTGCAGCTGACCGACCGGGCGTTTTCCGGCGAGTGACGGGGCTGCCCTTCGGCCGCGGCGTCCGTACGGGCGAAAGGCGGATAAAAGCGGGCGTTCCCGCAGCGGAGCAAAGCGCGCGGGGGCGCCTTTTTCCGTCCGCCCGCGCCGGAAGGGGAAGAAGACGGGCAGCCGCCGATTTTTTTCCGCCATACGGATGACAACCGCGTTTTTTTATAGTATACTATACAAAGAGGCGGCCTTTGCCGCAAACGCGGGCAAAGATCTTGCAAGCCGCCTCTGTAAAGGTACGGGAAGGAGGTTTGCTGCTATGAAGGCCGTAGCGCTCGGAGAACTTTTGATGCGCCTTTCGCCCGAAGGGCATAAGCGCATTTTGCAGGCGGACAGGCTGGAAATGACATTCGGCGGCGGGGAAGCGAACGTCGCCGTGGCGCTCGCCTGCCTCGGGGAGGAAGCGGCATATGTCGGCAAGCTCCCGCTGAACATGGCGGGGGAGGCGGCGTTTTCCTTTTTGCGGCGGTATGGGGTGGACACGCGCCATGTCGTGCGCGGGGAAGGCCGCATGGGCATCTATTTTGCCGAACACGGCGCGTCGCAGCGCGCGGATCGCATCCTCTATGACAGGGCGGGGTCGTGTTTTGCCCTTTCCCGCCCGGAGGAATACGATTGGGAGGGCATCTTTGCGGGCGCGGCATGGCTGCACGTCACGGGCATCACGCCCGCCCTCGGGGAGGGGGCAAGGCAGGTCGCCCTGCGCGCCATCGCGGAGGCGAGGGCGCGCGGCGTCACCGTCTCTTTCGACCCCAATTTCCGCGCCAATCTTTGGACGGAGGATGAGGCGCGCCCCGTCTTTGCGGAGATGGCAAAGGGGACGGACGTTTTGATCGCCAGTTCTGACGGGCTGTCCCTCTTCGGCATCCCGCCCGCGGGCACGGATGAAGCGGCTTGCCGCCTCGCCGCGGAGGAGATGCAAAAAAAGTACGGCATCCGTACGGTGGCGCTCACGATGCGCCGCTGCGTCTCGGCGAGCCGCAACGGCTGGCGCGCCATGCTCTTTGACGGCGCCGCGCATTATTCCAAGGAATACGACCTGTGTATCGTCGACCGCATCGGCGGCGGCGACGCCTTTGCCGCGGGGCTGATCTATGCGCTGGGCAAGGGGATGCCCGCGCAGGATGCGGTCGAATTTGCCGCGGCGGCGGGCGCGCTGAAGCACTCGGAGGAGGGGGATCAGCTCCTCGCCTCGAGAGAGGAGATCTTGTCCGTCGTGCGCGACGGCAGCGGGAGGATCGCGCGATGAAAGAACTTTTACGGAAACTGCGCATCCTGCCTCTCGCGACCCTGCGCGAACGGGCGGAAGCGGAGCGCGCGCTGTCCGCCCTCGCGGAGGGCGGCATGCCCCTCGTCGAGATCGCGCTGCGCACCGAATACGCGGAAGAGGCGATCGCCTATGCGGCAAAAAATTTCCCCTCCGTCGCAGTGGGGGCGGGTACGGTATTGGATGCCGCCCAAGCGGAGCGGGCGATCGGGGCGGGGGCGTCCTTCCTCGTCTCGCCCGGGTTTTCCGCGGACGTGCTGCGCGTCTGCCGCGCGGCGGGGCTGTTTTATCTTCCCGGCTGCGCCACGCCGACGGAGATCATGCGCGCCGCCGACGCGGGGCTGGATACCGTCAAGTTTTTCCCCGCAAACGTATACGGCGGGGCGAAGGCGGTCAAGGCGCTCGCCGCGCCCTTCCGGGGCATGCGGTTCGTGCCGACGGGCGGCGTCAATTTACAAAATCTCGGGGAGTACCTCGCTCTGGACGCCGTGCTCGCCGCGGGCGGCGGCTTTGTTTTGGAAGGGGACGTCGCCGAAAATCTCCGCCGCATCGGAGAGATCGCCGGCAAAGCGAAGGGCGCCGGGGCGGGAAGATAAAAAAGGGCGCGGGCCACGGAAAAGCCCGCACGGCTTCTGCCATGGTCGGCAGGGAAAAATTGTGAACGGCATGCCGAAAGTAAAGCCGGATGCCGATGCGGCGGAAGCCTTGCAATGTTTGTAGAGCGGGCATGGTTCTGTTTTTGCAGAACGTGCCCATAAATTCGCGCGGAGGCAAAGGATATGCGTGCAAAGTGGATATGGCGGAAAGGGGAGATCGAAGAGGACGGTTATGTGCGCTTCGACTCTCGGTTTTTCTATCGGGCGGGCGCGGGGGCGGCGCTGCACATTTCGGCAGACACAAAGTATGCGGTGTATGTGAACGGCGGGCTGGCGGCGTTCGGGCAGTATCCGGACTATCCGTGGTATAAAGTGTACGACAGGATCGATCTTTCCCCCTTCGCCGAGGAGGGGGAAAACGCTCTGCGGATCGTCGTCTATTATTGCGGGAACGGCGGTTTTTCCACCAATTACGACGGCGGCCCCGGCGTTTGGTTCGAGGTGAAGGACGGGCGCGGGGAACTTCTTACCTGCAGCGGAGAGGACTGCCTGTCCGCTCCCTGCACGCGGTACATCGGCGGTAAAAAGGAAAAGATCACCGCGCAGCTCGGTTACAGGATCGCATACGACGCGCGCGGGGAAGAAGAGGCGGGCGGCATGCCGAGCGCGGCGGTGGAAAAGCAAGGCCCGCACTGTCCGCGCCCGATCGAAAACCTCGTAGTATCCTGCCCGAAACGCGGAGAACTTGTCAAAACGTGCGGCTTTGTCTATCGGGGCGGAGAAAGCGAAGGCCAAAAGCAAAACGAGGCGATCTTCTGTGGCGGCGGCGCGCCGTCGGACGGGCAATATTTTTTGTTTGACCTGCGGGAAGAGGAGGCAGGGCTTTTGCAGCTGTCCGCCGTGTGCGAAGAGGAGACAAAGCTCGTTTTCGGCTACGGCGAGCATATCGCCGACGGCAGGGTGCGCACGGCGATGGGCGGCCGCGATTTCACCTTCACCTATTACGCCAAAAAGGGAGAGCAGTCGTACGTCTGCCCCTTCATGCGTTTCGCCGCGCGCTATATCCAAGTCTTTGCCGAGACAAAAAAAGGCGTAAAATTGCAGGTCTCTTTGGTGCCCGTTTCCTATCCCGTGAGCGTCGCGCCCTTTCAAGCGGGCGACGGCCTGCGGCAGCGGATATACGACGTCTGCGTGCGGACGCTGCGGCTGTGCATGCACGACCATTTTGAAGACTGCCCGTGGCGCGAACAGGCGCTCTACGCGCTGGACAGCCGCAATCAGATGCTGTGCGGGTATCATGCCTTCGGCAAAGAGTATTTCGCGTTTGCGCGGGCGAACCTGAAACTCATGGGAGAAAGCGGCAAAAGCGGGCTGCTGCCCATCACTTTTCCCGGGCAGACGGGCCTGTATATCCCCTCCTTTTCCCTGTATTATATCCTCGCCATGCGCGAATATGCCGCCCGCTCGGGGGATCGCACGCTGCTCGAAGAATATTACGGGCGGATGAAAGGGCTGCTTTCTCTGTTTGCGGAAAGGATGGAAGGCGGGCTCGTGCCTGTCTTTTACGGGGACAGGTCGTTCTGGAATTTTTACGAATGGGCGGACGGGCTGGCAGGGGAAGCGTTTGCCCCCACATCCAAGCGGTTCGATCTGCCGCTGAACGCCCTCTTTTCCCTGTCGCTGCAAAACATGCGTGACATCTGCGCTTTTTTGGGGAAAGGAGAGGAGGAAAGGGAATACGCGTCCCTTTCCGCAGCGGTCAACCGCGCCGTCAACGCTCGCTTTTACGAGGAGGAAAAGGGGCTGTACAGGACGTTCGAGGGGGGGCGGCATTACAGCGAGACTGCCAACGCCTTCGCGGTGCTGTGCGGCGCGGCGGAAGGCGCGCGCGCCGAGAGGATATGCCGTGCTTTGGCGGCCGCGGAGAACGGGATGGTCGGGGCGACGCTGAGCATGGCGGGCTTCGTGTACGACGCGCTGCTCTTGACGGACAAAGGGGCGTATGCGCCGTGGGTGCTTGCGGACATCGGGCAAAAGTACGGCTATATGCTGCGGCAGGGCGCGACGTCCTTTTGGGAGACGATCAAAGGGGAGGCGGACTTCGGCGGCGCGGGCAGTTTGTGCCACGGTTGGAGCGCGATGCCCGTCTATTATTATCATATTTTGCGGGATTGACGGGGATCGCGGACGGACTTTTGCCGCGGCGGCGCATCTTTGGGTGCGCCGCCGCGGCATATTGCGCGAAAATGCGCCGTAAAAGGGGAAAATTGTTCAAAATGTCATCCAAACCGCGCATTTTTGTATCTTTTTATATTGACAAACCGCAAAAAATTCGTGTAAAATAAGGTCATACAATAAAAACAGCGAAAAATTGATCGGTAAAAGGGTCGGTTTTATGGTCACGATCTACGATATCGCGCGGGAATGCAATTGCTCTTCCGCGACGGTCAGCAAAGTTTTCAATAATACGGGCAACATCAGCGCCAAAAAGAGGCAGGAGATCCTGGAGGCGGCGGAGCGGATGGGGTATGTGCCGAACATCGCGGCGCGCAGCCTCGTCAACAGCAAGTCGAACATGGTGGGCGTGCTGTTGTTCGTGGACAAAGCGCTCGGGCTTCGCCACGAACTGTTTTCCGAGATCCTCAATGCCTTCCGCGTGCAGATGGAGGCGCGGCAATATGAGATCCTGCTCATTTCCGAAGAGGCGAAACTGTGGCAAGGCAGCCTTTTGCGCCACTGCAACGCGCTGCGGCTGGACGGCGTCTTTTGTCTCAGCTGCGACTACGACGCGCCCGCCGTAAAAGAACTTGCCGCCAGCAGCCTGCCCCTCGTCGGCTTCGAGATCCCGTATGAGGGCGTCAGCTGCGTCGAAAGCAAAAATTACGAGGCGAGCAAAAATCTGACCCGCTATCTGTTGGCGCGCGGGCACCGCGACATCGCGTTCATTGCGGGGACGGACACCTTTATCACCCGCGAGCGCATCCGCGGCTATCGGGACGCCCTCGCCGAACAGGGGCTCCCCCCCGACAGATATTTGCAGCGCTGCGGATTTTTCAGCAAGGACGAGGGGGAGATCGCGACCCGCCTGCTCATGACGTACGACAAGGGATGTACGGCCGCCATGTATCCGGATGATTTTACGGCGATCGCGGGCATGCGCGAGCTGAAAAAATACGGCATTTCCGTGCCGGAAGATCTTTCCGTCACAGGTTTTGACGGCATCACGCTGGGCAGGCTGATCTCCCCGCAGTTGACGACAGTCAAGCAAAACGCCTCGGAACTGGGCAGGATCGCCGCAGACATTTTGGCGGACAGGGTGGAAGGGACGGACACCTCTCCTTGTTCCGTCCGCCTCGAAACGGAGATCTTCGAAGGGGAAAGCGTCCTGCCCGGCCCGTATGGAAAGGAATAAAAATATACCGTATCTTGCGCCGCGGCGGACGAGCCTTTGCGGCGCAAAAATTTTTTAAAGAAATTTAAAAAAACTATTGACAAATGAAAATTGTGTGATATAATAAATATATAAGGTAATCGATTTCCTATCCTTATCGTTTTCAGCCCCTCTGTTTTTTGCCTGCATAAGCGAAGATCGGGGGCATATTTTTTCTCTAAAAAGGTAATCGATTTCCCAAGAAAAAGGGCGCGCCCTTTTTCTACTGCTTTGCAGTAGAAAAATAAATTAGTGGAAATATCCGCACGTGGTGCGGAAAATATAAGGAGGTATTTTGATGAAAAATGCACTCAGAAAGGTAATCACCGTTGCATTATCTTTCGCCATGTTGGGATCGGTCGCCGCTATGGCGGCGGCTTGCGGAGGGGAGAGCGACAACACTCTCCTGTATTGGTGCTTTGACTCTGCCATGGGGCAGCAGGTACAGGACTATTACATCGACGTACAAGATCTCGACTATGAAGTGGAAGTGGAGGTCATCGACCTGACCTCGCTGCAGAACCGCCTCGACAGCGGCCTGCGCACCGGCAAAAATCTGCCCGACGTCGTTGCCTTGGAAGCGGGCGCTTTCAAGCGCTATATGGACGGCGATCTGATGGAAAACCTCGACGACATCAAGGCGGAAGTCGCCGGCGATATGTACGATTACACCATCGAAGCCGCCACCGGCGACGACGGCAGCCTGTACGCCCTCGCCACCAACGTCACGCCCGTCGTCTTCGCCTATAAGCGTCCCATCGCCGAAGACGTGTTCGGCACGGACGACCCCGCCGAGATCCAAAAGCACTTCGATTCTTGGGAGCATTTCATCGAATCGGCGCGCACCCTCAACGAGGCGGGGTATAAAGTGACTTCTTCCTATATGGACATGGCAAAAGTGTTCTTCGGCGGCAGGACGCAGGGCTGGGTGAACGAGAACAACGAACTCGTCATCGACCCCATCCTTACCGACGGGGAGTACAGCCTGATGGAAGTTGCCAAAACGCTGAAAGAAGAGGATCTGACCCACGATCAGGCGGAATCTTCCGGTACATGGTATTCCGACATTTCCGGCGATCTCGTGTTCGGATATTTCCAGGCGACTTGGGGCATCGAGACCAACCTCGAGCGCAACGCGATCAGCAGCGACGGAAGCGGTAACACCTACGGCGACTGGGCGGTCATCCAGGGGCCTGCCAGCGCCTATGAAGGCGGTACCTTCCACTGCGTCGTCAAGGGCACGGGCATGCTCGAACAGGCCAAGGAATTCGTCAAATTTTTCTCTACGGATCCCACCTATCTCGAGAACTGGGCGAAAGAGAACAACGACTTCATGAACAGCAAGAGCATCATGCAGAAACTTGCGGACGACACCACCCTCGCCAGCGAATTCCTCGGCGGGCAGAACCCGTACAGCACGTATATCGCGGCGGCGGAAAACATCAACGGCTCTATCATCACGCAGTATGATTCTACCATCAACTCGCAGTTCAAAGGCTGGGCGACCAACTATGCCGAAGGCGGCATCGAAGGCGCCACGACCGTCGCTGCCGCGGTCGACCAGTTCAAAGAAGCGCTGAAGAACATTTATCAGGATATCACCATTTCCTGATCGCCGCAGGGGGGAACGAGAAGTGGAAGAATTGAAAACGGATTTTTCCGCGCAGGCAAACGCGGAAGGCGAAGGGGCGGAAGCCGCTTCTTCGCTTTCCCCGTCCGGGCGGAAGAAAAAGAAGTTTAAGTGGGACGTAAATTATTACGGTATCCTCTTTGTCATCCCTTTCTTTGTCGTGTATGCGATCTTTTCCGCATATCCGATGGTGTATTCCATCTTTCTGAGCCTGACCGATTATGCGGGCTACAACCGCGAGATCAGCGTCATCGGCTTTGAAAACTTTACGTATCTTTTGGATCAGCCGCGTTTCTGGCAGGCGTTTTACAACACCGTCATCATGTTTTTGATGACTTTTGCCCCGCAGCTGTGCTTCGGCCTGATCTTTGCGGCGATGTTTACCAGCAAGACGTACAAGATGAAGCTGAAGGGCTTGTTCAAGGGCGTGTATTATCTGCCGAACATCATCACGGCGACCTCCGTCGCGGTCATGTTCTATACGCTGTTCCAGCAGAGCAGCGGCGGCATGTGGCGGGTCTTGGTCAATCTCGGCTTCATAGAGGACGGTTACAATCTCTATCTGTACGAGTGGCCTTCCCGCATCCTCGTGGCGTTCATCTCTTTCTGGCAGTGGTTCGGCAGTACGATGGTCACGCTGTCTGCGGGGATCCTCGGCATCAACCCCGCCGTATATGAGGCGGCGGAATTGGACGGGGCGAACCAGCGCGACGTGTTCTTCCGCATCACGCTGCCCATCATCCGCCCGATCGTCGTATATTGCGTGGTCACTTCTACCATCGGCGGGCTGCAGGGCTTCGATATCGCCTATCTGTTCCTCGGCGGCGGGCCTTCCCTTTCGGGCGGCAGATACGCGACCGAGACGATCGCCGTCTATATCTATAAGATGGCGTTCGATACGGGCGGCGAAATGAAGTACAACGTCGCCTCTGCGGCGAGCGTATACCTGTTTATCGTCTGCATGGTCGTCAGCGTGCTCTTGTTCCGCCTGACCAACGTCAACGAAGAAAAGCAGGCAAAACGTGCGGAAAAGAGGATATGGGGAGGTGAGCGCGCATGAATAGAGAAGCCGAGATCCGGCGCGAAGCGCGCCGCGAAGTCCCCCTTTCGCAGAGGGTGAAGCACACCGTCGTGCAGACGCTGATCTACATCTTTTGCGTCATCATGCTGCTGCTGTGCGTCATGCCCATCTGGCTGCTTTTTGTCGATGCGACGCGCTCGACCACGCAGATCAATCAGGGGATGTCCCTTTTGCCCAGCCGCTACTTCGGCATGAACTGGGATACGCTGATGGATCACGATTTTCCGATCGTGAACGCCTTCTTTAACAGCGTCATCATCAGTTTCTGTTCGACCGGCCTCAGCCTGTATTTTTCGGCGCTGACGGCGTACGCCTTCGTCGCCTATCGGTACAAGGGGCAGAACCTTTTGTATTCCATCATCCTCATGCTGATGATGATCCCCGGGCAGCTGTCCATGATCGGGTTTTATAAGCTCGTCGTCGATATGAACATCTACGACACGTATATCCCGCTCATCATTCCCGCCATCGCGGGACCCGGCTCGGTATTCTTCTTCAAGCAGTATTTCAACGCGAATTTTTCCAAAGACATCGTCGAAGCGGCGCGTATCGACGGCGCGGGCGAATTCCGCATCTATAACACGATGGTCATCCCGAGCATCGTGCCCGCCATCGCCACGCAGGCGATCTTCGGCATCGTCGGCTCCTGGAACAACTACATGGGCCCGTTGATGTTGATCTCTACGACGGAAAAATTCACTTTCCCGATGATCGTCCAGCTCTTAAAGACGGACCGCTACAATACCGACCTCGGAGCAATGGCGCTCGGTGTCTTCATGACCATCGTGCCGCTGCTCGTCATTTACGCCATCTTCTCGCGTGTCATCATCAACGGCATCGCGATCGGCGGCGGAAAAGAATAAATTTATCAAGAGGGGAATCAATCATGAGATTCAAACGTATCCTTTCGCTCTCTTTGGCTGCCGTGCTCGGCGCGGGCGCGCTGGCGCTCGCGGGCTGCGACAGCGGCGAAAAGAAGCTCAAAGACTACTATGCCGACTATTTCAAGGTCGGCTGTACGATGAACTACGGCATGCAGCCGTCGTATGACGACATTGCGAGCGAGTTCAACTCTATGACCTGCGAAAACGAGATGAAGTGGGAGGCGCTCGAGGCCGAAGAAGGGGAGTTCACCTTCAACGTGGCGGACAACATGGTCGAATTTGCCGAAGAGCACGGCATGGCGGTGCGCGGGCACTGCCTCGCCTGGCACAACACCGACGCGACCCCTGCCTGGGTCTTTGTCGACGGCACGAACGCGGCTTCCTTCGACAAGATCAAAGAGCGCGTTACCGCGCACGCCACGGAGGTCGTCGAACACTTCGGCGACAAGATCTATGCCTGGGACGTGTGGAACGAGATGCTCACCGACGCCTACACGACGGACGAAGACGACCTTTACCGCATCGACTCCAAGTGGCATAACATCTGCGGGCTGACCGGGCAGGAGACGCCCGAAGAGCGCGATGCCGCCAACGACAAGATCGAAGAGCTCATCATCGCCACTTTCAAAGCCGCGCGCGACGCCGCTCCCGCAAGCACCAAGCTCTTCTACAACGAGTATCTGGTCAACAACACCTATAAAGTGGAAAAACTCATCACCATGATGGAGCGCCTCATCGAAAAGGGCTGCGAGATCGACGGCGTGGGCATCCAGTGCCATTACGACATCAACAATTTCGACGCGGAAATGCTCGAAGACGTCATCGTGCGTCTCGGCGAGCTGGGCCTGGAAGTGCAGATCACCGAATACGACTTTTCCATGTACCACTACAACAACGATACCTCCCTGTATTATCAGGAGTTTACCGAAGAAATGTCCGCCCTGCAGGCCTCCTGCGCGGGCAAGCTCTTCGAGATCGCGCGCGAGCATAAAGACATCGTGACGGCGGTCGTGCAGTGGGGGGTCGCCGACGACGATTCGTACCTGTTCAATATGCCCGTGGAAAACAGGAAGGACTGGCCGTACATCTTCGACGCGTCCCATCAGAAAAAAGAGGCGTATTACGCCATCATCGATTTTTAACAGGGGGAGCATGATATGAAAAAAAGATCGGTATGGCTGACGCTTTTGAGCGTTTTGTTCATCCTTTGCCTCGGGGCCGGCGTCTTTGCCGCCTGCGAGGAAAAGGAGGAAGCGCCCAAAGCCAGCGAATATGTAGACGAGATCAACTATTATTACGGCGACGGCAAAGACGTGCATGTGCAGGGCTGGTTCCCTTCCCTCTCCGACGCGATGTATACCGTCACCGAAGAGGGCGACGCGATCAAGCTGCATTATTATAACGATACGGCATGGCGCAACTTCGGTTTCCGCATCGACGGGCAGTACTCCGATTTTGCCTGGTTCAACATCACCATGAAGCGCGGCGCATCGCCGGTTGTCGCCTTTGTCAAAGTCGTCAACCCCATCCGCGAATCGTATGACAATCCCAACGTTCTCGGTGCGGACGTCTATTTTGACATCACGGAAGAATACGTCACCTATTCCTTCCAAATCCCGAGCCTTACCCGCCAGACGATGGACATCGCCGAGGACGTCTGCCTCTTCCCCGATCCCGGCACGACGGGCACGGCGGGCGACATCTACATCAAGGACGCGTGGTTCTCCAAGGAACAGCCCGAAGACGGCAAGTGGATGAACGACACCGATTCCTCCAACGACGCGGGCTGGACGGCGGAGAGCTGGACCAACTACTCCCTGCGCAGCGCGGAAGACGCGGAAGTGCGCATCGGCTACAACAACCCCGGCGAATGGGCGGGCGCTTTCCGTCCCATCGAACTGCCCGAAGAGGAAGTCAATAAACTGACCTTCGTATTCTCGAGCGACGCGAGCGGCGGCACGCAAGACAGCGTGGACAACATCGTCTTTAGCTTCCGCGGCGACGAGGCGAGCTGGAACGCGGGCGGCTGGTGGAACTATTACGAGCAGCGGCTGTTCGTCTATAACAAAGGGGAGGCGCAGGCGGACGAAAACGGCGACATCACGCTGGAGATCCCCATCGCGGCGGCGCTCGCCGCCATGGAAGGCCAGCACGAAAAGCAGCTCCTTCTCGGCCTCAACATCGAATCCTGCCCCGAGTTCGACAATTATGACGGCAAAGGACAGATCACGAGCAAGAGCGGCACGCTCTCGTACGAGGAAGGGTTCACCGGCCCCGAAGCCGGCGTTCCCGAAGGCGTGGAATGGGGGATCGTCGACTCCGGCAAGGGGCTGTATACCCTGACCGTCGAGGGCGGCGTCACCAACGTCTCGTACGCGAACGTCCCCGGCAACCTGTGGGCGAACCTCTACGCCAACGTCCCTTCGGGCACGACGGCGGCGGTCGCCATCACCATCCGCAACAACGGCGAAGAGGAAGTGCATTATCAGCTGAATTTCGACGGCACGATGGTCGTGCAGAGCACGATCGCCGCGGGCGAGACCAAGACGGTCGAAGCGACGCCCGCCGGCGCGTACAGCACCCTCAACTTCTTTATCGACGGCTGCACGAACGAGGCGGACGTCCTCTACAGCGGCAACGTAGATATCCTTTCCGTCGAATTTACGGCGCAGGAAGAAGGCCTCCGCTGGCAGGGGAACTCGTACACCGTTACGGAGAATGCCGACGGCGTCGTCAACGTGACATATACCGGCATGAATCCGACGGGCTGGACGCCGCTCGCGGCGGAAGTTCCCGCCGATATGGCGGACGGGCCCACCGTTACCATCCTGGTGCGCAACAACGGCACGGACACCGTGAAATACAAGTACAGCCTCGACAAGAGCGGCGCCGCGGTCGCCGAGCTGTTCGGAACGATCGAGGGCGGCGCCACCGAGACGCTCACCCTGACGGCGGACAGCTATACGACGATCTGCCTCTTCTTCGATTGCTGTTACGACCCGCAGACCGATACCGACATGAAGGACAGCTACAGCGGCGATCTGGACATTTTGTCGGTAGAATTCAGCGGCGGGAGCGAAACGCCCGAAACGCCCGAAGAGCCCGAAGTTTCCGACCTGGAGGTGACGTGGGAGACGGATGCCGCGTTTGAGATCGCCGAAGGCGAAAACGGCACGACCGTATCCTATGAAAATATAGGGGATTGGAAAGAGATCCACACCGCCGTCACGTTGGAAGAGAAGGAAGCCGTCATCACGATGAAGGTCACCAACAATGCGGCGCATAAGGCAAAGTATAAGCTCAGCACGATGTACACTGCGGAAAGCGGATGGGCAGACGTGGGAGGCGACAATACCGCCGCCGTGCTCTATTACGAGATCGAGGCGGGGCAGACCGCAGACCTTACGATCACCCTTACCGCCGCGCAGGCGGCACAGGCGGAGTTCCTGATGTTCATGATCGACGTGGAAGATGTCGGCGGCGGCGCGAACCGCAGCGGCAGCCTTGTGATCGGATCTTTGACGGTCGCTTATAAAGCGGCGCAGGAACAGCCCGATACGCCCGTGCAGCTGACGCCCGTCGACGTGACCTGGGGGACGGACGATTCCGCATTCACGCTGCAAAAAGGCGAGAACGGCACGACGGTCGATTATACGGGCGTAAACAGCTGGCAGAACGTCAACGCCGCGCTGACCCTTTCCGAAGGGCAGACGACGGTCGTCCTCAAACTGACCAACAATGCCGATCATAAGGTCAAATACAAACTGTCTTTCCAGGATGCGAATTGGCAGCAGATCGGCGCGGACGACAGCGCCGCCTGCGCCTGGGCGGAAGTGGAGTCGGGCGAGACTGTAGAGCTTACGCTCACATTTACCGCCGATCAGGCGGCGCAGGCAGCCCATCTCATGCTGATGATCGATTGCTGGGAAAACGGCACGGCGTACAGCGGCAGCACCGTTCTCGTTTCCGTATCCGTCGGATAAAGGAGACGCCATGAGCTTTCCGAAAAATTTTGTCTGGGGGGCGGCGACAGCCGCCTACCAGATCGAAGGCGCCGCTTATGAAGCGGACAAGACGGAACACGTCTGGGACGCGGCGTGCAGGCAGAAACATTACATCTTCGACGACCATACGGCGGCGGTGGGATGCGATCATTATCATCGCTTCCGCGAAGACGTCGCCCTGATGAAGGAAATCGGGCTGAAAGCGTATCGGTTTTCCGTCTGCTGGCCCCGCCTGATGCCGGGAGGCACGGGCAAGGTCAGCGAAGCGGGCCGCCGCTTTTATGACGCCCTGATCGACGAACTTTTGCGGGCGGGTATCGAGCCGTATATTACTTTGTTCCATTGGGAATACCCGTACGAGCTCTTCCATAAGGGCGGATGGCTCAATCCGGATTCGCCGAAATGGTTTGAAGAGTATGCGATCAACGTCGCCAAACTGTTTTCCGACAGGGTCAAAAAGTTCATTGTCGTCAACGAACCGCAATGCTTTATCGGCTGCGGGCTGTATAAGGCGGAACATGCGCCGTTTTTGACCTATCCGCCGGACGAGGCGCTCATCTGCTGGCATCATGCGCTGCTTGCCAACGGCCTTGCGACGCGCGCCATCCGCGCTCACGCCAAGGGACAGGTCGAAGTGGGGCTGACGGTGGCATGCGACGTGCTCATGCCGGCGACGGAGAAGGATAAGGAACTCGCCGCGCGCGAAAACTTCATCCTCCGCGGAGACAATTTCTTCAACAATGCGCTCTTTACCGATCCCGCCGTCTTCGGCAGGTATCCCGAAAACGTCGCCGAAGAATTTCATGCCGACTTTTCGTATACGCCGGAGGAGATGGCCGTTATCAAATGCGATCCCGATTTTATCGGCCTGAACATCTATCACGGCAAATATATCACGTCGGACGGAAAAGGGGGCAGGCGAGACGTAACGCCCGGCATGAACATGCCGCACACGGATATGCGTTGGACGTATACCCCCGAAAGCCTGTATTACGGGCCGAAGGCGTTTTACGAGCGGTATAAACTGCCCGTCTACATTACGGAAAACGGCGTCGCCGTCAGCGAATGGCTGTCTGCGGACAAGACGCTGTGCGATCCTTCGCGCATCGAATATATCCGCAGTTACGTCAAACAGCTCGAACGCGCGTATGAAGAGGGTGCGGACATCCGCGGCTATTTCTATTGGTCGCTTTTGGATAATTTTGAGTGGAAAGAGGGCTTTTCCAAGCGTTTCGGCCTGATCTATGTTGATTTTGACATGCAGGCGCGGACGCTGAAAGAGAGCGCCAAATTTTATTCCGACGTTATCCGTACGAACGGAAAAAATTTATAAGCAGTAGAGATCAAAAGAGGGGCGCCGCAGGCTTTGCCTGCGGCGCCCCTCTTTTGAAATTGTTATGCCCATAAACGTCCAAATACAGCCCCGCCTCATATCCACAAACTTTTACAGGATAGAGATGGATCACAAATTCAGATCATCCAGACGGGTACGATCAAATTTTCGCGGTCGAAGGCAGAAAATTCCTGCGCCATGCAAAGTACCGCGCCCGTCCCGCGTTCAAGCGGTGACTTTTCAATGACGTCAAACGTGCGCACGATTCGCTTATCGGGCGTTGCCGTCTTTTTGATCTCCAGCGGAAAAAGCTTCCCGTTCCCCTCTAAAAGGACGTCGATCTCTTTTGCATCGCGGTCACGGTAAAAATAGAGATAGGGAGAAAGCCCCTCGTTCTGATAACTCTTCATGAGTTCGGAAACGGTAAAGT
>CALVHS010000041.1 GCA_944328665.1 uncultured Clostridia bacterium
ATCCTCGACATGGGCGGAGGCTACGGCATCTATTACACGGACAAGGACCCGAAGTTCACTCCGTCCGCTTATGCCGCGACGGTGGAGAACGTCGCTCGCCGCGTCGCGGAGAAGTCGGCGGAACGAGGGCTCGCCGCCCCCTTCCTCATCGTGGAACCCGGGCGCAGCATCGTGGGCGAGGCGGGAGTCACGCTCTACACGGTGGGCGCCATAAAGGACTTCCCGGGAGTGAAAAAGTACGTCGCCGTGGACGGCGGTATGTTCGACAATCCGCGCTATGCGCTCTATCAGGCAAAATATACGGCTGTGCTGGCGAACCTTGCGGCGGAAAAACCGACGGAAACCGTTTCCGTGGCGGGCAAATGCTGCGAAAGCGGCGACATCGTCTGCGCGGACGTCATGCTGCCCGCAGCGCAGGAAGGGGATATCCTCGCCGTGCTTTCGACGGGCGCCTATAATTATTCGATGGCGAGCAACTATAACCGCAATCTTGTGCCGCCCGTCGTGCTGGCAAAGGACGGCACTGCCGAATATATCGTCCGTCCGCAGACATACGAAGATCTCGTGCGCAACGACGCGCTGCCCCTGCGGCTGAAATGACGAGTTTCTCTCCGCGAAAAGATTGCATTTTTCCGCAAAGTACGGTATAATCTTTCCATGGATACACTGATCGAACTTTTGGCAAGTTTTTTCGCCGTGGCGATCGTTTTGACGCTGCACGAATTTTCTCATGCCTATGTCGCCTATAAATGCGGCGATCCCACGCCGAAGTTTCAAGGCCGGCTGACGCTTAATCCGCTCGCGCATTTTGACATCCTCGGGCTCCTTTTGTTTGCCTTTGCGGGGTTTGGCTGGGCAAAAGCAGTCCCTATCAATCCGTATAACTTCCGCCATTATAAGCGCGGGTTGGGATTGACCGCGGTCGCGGGCGTGACGATGAACTATCTGACGGCGTTTTTGTTTTATCCGCTGTATCTGCTCGTCGTGTATTATGTAAATATCCCGGTCGCGGGCATACAGCTTTTTTTGACGCTGCTGCCGATGTATTTGTTCGTGTATTCGGTTTCCTTTTGCGTGTTCAATTTGATACCGCTTTCGCCGCTGGACGGCTGGCGGGTGGTGCAGGCCGTCAACCGCAGGAGGGGCAGGGTATACCGCTTTTTCGAGAGGTACGGCTCCATTATCCTGATCGTGCTCATCGGCATCCACTTCCTCGTCGGCTTTATGGCGGACTTTGAGATGCTGCGGCTCGCCTCGCGTATTTTTTCATATGTGGATATCCTCGGCTATATCATGACATATGTCGTGCGCTGGCTGATGTGGCCGATCACGGCGCTTTGGGGGTTGGTGTTCTGATGGCGAAAGATCCTGCTGAAAATTTTGAGTCCGTCGTCGATTATACGACCGTGCTCGACAATTTTGAAGGCCCGCTCGATCTGCTGCTCTTTCTCATCAAACAGGAAAAGATCGAGATCGAGGATGTCTTCGTCTCCAAGGTGACGGAGCAGTTTTTGGATTACATGAAAGGTTTGCCGTACATCGACATCGACAAGGCGAGCGAGTATCTCGCCATCGCCTCGGCGATCTTAGAGATCAAGTCCAAGAGCCTCGTCCCCGCTATCGTCGAACCGGAGGAAGGCGAAGAGGACGGAGAGACGGTGCTCATCCGCGCGCTGGAAGAATACAAACTCCTCAAAGAAGAGGCGGCAAAGCTCAAAGAGTTGGAGACGGTCGGCTATTATTATAAACAGCCGGACAAAAATGTCGGGGAAGCAAAGATCGTCTATAAAGATTTTAATCTTGAAGGGCTGCTGAAAGCGTTCACAGACCTCATGCTCCGCCGGGAAGCGCAGACGAGGGACGCCAACGCGCAGCGCGAGATCCCCAAAGACGTCTACACCATCGCCGACAGGGCTTCGTACATATGCGCGTCTGTCGGGGAGCGCGGCACCGTCGCGTTTGACGACCTTTTTTCCGCGCGCGCTTCCCGCAATGAGATCATCACCACTTTTCAGGCGCTTTTGGAGCTCTTGAAATATCAGTTCATCAAGGTGGAGCAGGGCGACACCTTTGCAGAGATCTATATTACATATAATCCGGAAAGAAGCGAGGACGAATCCATTGGAGATCTTGGACAATTTGAGTAACATTCTCGAGAGCATCCTGTTCGTTTCCGGCAATGCCGTGCCGGTCGACATCATCTCCGAGAAGCTGGGCGTCAGCGTCAAAGAAGTACAGGCTGCCGCAAAAAAATTACAGGAAAAATTTACGGAACAGAGCGGGCTTCGCCTTTTGATCTTCAACAAAAAGCTGCAGCTTTCCAGCAACCCCGCCTATAAAGATTATGTTTCTTCCGTGCTCAATCCCATCAAAGAACGCGAATTTACGCGCACTATTTTGGAGTGCTCGGCGATCATTGCTTACAAGCAGCCGATCACGAAGGGAGAGCTGGAGAACTTGCGCGGGCTCAATTGTGATTACGCCATCCACACGCTGCTTGAACTGAAAATGATCGAACCGGTGGGGAGAAAAGACGCGGTCGGCAGGCCCATCCTGTATGCGACGACGGATAACTTTTTGAAGCGATTCAACTTGAACAGCATTGAAGATCTTCCCGACTACGACACGTTGATGGACTCCATCGCGAAATTGCACGGGGAGGAGCCGGACGCCTATCTGTATGCCGGCAACGTTTATGTGGATCGGGAAGGGGAAGCGCCGGCAGAGCAGACGGCCGCGAGCGAGAACATCGAAAACGAAAAGCCCGCCGACAAAAAGCAAAAGAAGGAAGAGAGTATTTCCGCCGACGAGGAATTGCCTGATTTTTTACAAGACCTCGATGCGGACGAGATCATTAAGATCGAATGAGCACAGCCAAGACAAACAAAAGGAAAGCGCCCCGCGGAGATCCCGCGGGGCGCTGCATGTTTCTTATCGATGTTCGATCTTGACGGTAAAATCGCCGTTCATGGCGCCGATCTTGATGGTGCCGCCCGGCTGCATGTCGTTGGCGATCATCGTCCGCGCGATCATCGTCTCGACCTTGCTCTGCAGATATCTTTTGAGCGGACGCGCACCGTAGACGGGGTCGTAACCGTTTTCGATGATCAGTTCTTTTGCCAGCGGCGTGATGTCAAGTTTGATCTGTTTGTCTTCCAGCCGCGCCGTCAGGTCTTTGATCAGCAGATCGACGATCTTGGTGATGTTGTCCTTCGTCAGCGGTTTATAATAGACGATCTCGTCCAGCCTGTTTAAAAATTCGGGACGGAAGCTCTGCTTCAGCAATTGAGAAACTTTCTCTTTTGCATCCTCGGATATCTCGCCGTTCTCGTCTATGCCCTCCAAAAGATAGGAAGAGCCGAGGTTGGAAGTCAGGATGATGACGGTGTTCTTAAAATCGACCGTGCGTCCCTGCGAATCGGTGATGCGCCCGTCGTCGAGCACTTGCAGGAGGATATTGAACACATCCGGATGCGCCTTTTCGATCTCGTCGAAGAGTACGACGGAATAGGGTTTTCTCCTGACAGCTTCGGTCAGCTGCCCGCCTTCGACATAACCGACGTATCCGGGAGGCGCGCCGATCAGGCGGGATACGGAGAATTTTTCCATATACTCCGTCATATCGATGCGCACGAGGTTGTGTTCGTCGTCGAAGAGGCTTTCGGCAAGCGCTTTGGCAAGTTCCGTCTTTCCGACGCCCGTGGGGCCGAGGAAGAGGAAAGAGCCGATGGGGCGGTTCGGATCGGCAATGCCCGCGCGCGAACGCAGGATGGCTTCCGTCACCTTTGTGACGGCCTCGTCCTGCCCGATGACGCGCCTGTGCAGGATGTCGTCGAGGTGCAGGATCTTTTCCCGTTCGCCCTCCATCAGTTTGGCGAGGGGGATCCCCGTCCAGCGGGATACGACTCTGGCGATCTCTTCTTCCGTCACCGTATCGCGCAGGAGGGTATGCTTTTCCTTGCCGCCGCTTTTTTGTGCTTCTTCCAATTTTTTTTGCAGCTCGGGCAGGCGGCTGTATTTTAGTTTTGCCGCCGTCTCGTAATCGCCGATGCGCTGCGCCGCTTCGATCTCGCCGTTGACCTTTTCGATCTCCGCTTTTGTGTCGGAAACGACGTGGATGGATGCCTTTTCGTTTTCCCACTGCGCCTTCATCACGTTAAATTTGTCGCGCAGTTCCGCCAGTTCTCTTTGGATGGCGGAGAGGCGCTCTTTGGAGAGGGCGTCCGTCTCCTTTTGCAGCGCCATTTCTTCGATCTCAAGCTGCATGATCTTGCGGGAGATATCGTCCATCTCGGCGGGCATCGAGTCGATCTCCGTGCGGATGGTGGCGCAAGCCTCGTCGACGAGGTCGATCGCCTTGTCCGGCAAAAACCTATCCGAGATATAGCGGTGCGAAAGGGTGGCTGCCGCGATGAGCGCCTGGTCGTGGATCTGTACGCCGTGAAAGACTTCGTAACGCTCTTTCAGGCCGCGCAGGATGGAGATGGTGTCCTCGACGGTCGGTTCGTCCACCATGACGGGCAGGAATCGCCGTTCGAGCGCGGCATCCTTTTCGATGTATTTTCTGTATTCGTCGAGGGTAGTGGCGCCGATGCAGTGCAGTTCGCCGCGCGCGAGCATCGGTTTTAACAGGTTGCCCGCGTCCATCGCGCCGTCCGATTTGCCTGCGCCGACGATGGTGTGCAGTTCGTCGATGAAAAGGAGGATCTTACCCTCGCTCTTTTTGATCTCGTTGAGCACCGCTTTGAGACGCTCTTCAAATTCGCCGCGGAATTTTGCGCCCGCGATGAGCGCACCCATGTCGAGGGCGAAAATGGTCTTGTCCTTTAAGCCTTCGGGCACGTCGCCGCGCACGATGCGTTGCGCAAGCCCCTCGGCGATCGCCGTCTTGCCGACGCCCGGCTCGCCGATGAGCACGGGATTGTTTTTGGATTTCCTCGACAAGATGCGGATGACGTTGCGGATCTCGTTGTCCCGTCCGATCACGGGGTCGAGTTTCTGTTCCTTGGCGCGCTGCACGAGGTCGAAGCCGTACTTGGAGAGTGCGTCGTAAGTGTTTTCCGGTTCGTCGTTGGTCACCCGGTCTGTTTTGACCTTTTTCAGTTCTGTCAAAAATCCGTCCTTCGTGATGCCGAGGGAGCGGAAGATCTGTTTGATCTCCTCCGTCGCATGGTCGAAGATCGCCAGCATGACGTGTTCGACAGAGACGTATTCATCGCGCATGGAGCCCGCAAGCCGCTCCGCTTCGTTGAAGATCTTGTCCGTTACGGGGGAGATATAGATCTTATCGGGTTCCCGCCCGCTGCCGCTGACCGCGGGGATCTTTTCGATCGCTCCGTCAAGGAGGGCGAGCATGTTATCCGTGTCTACGCCCGCTTTTTTGAAAAGCTGCGGGATGAGCCCGCCTTCCTGGTCGACGAGCGCATACAAAAGATGCTCGGGCATGATCTGCATGTTTCGATTTTCTATGGCGATGCTTTGGGCGTTTTGTACCGCCTCCAAAGCCTTTTTGGTAAATTTTTGTGCATTCATAGATCTCACCTCCTTATTAAATGAGTTGTACGCCGCTGTTGAGGTATTGCAGATACCTGCTTTCGATGTCCTGCGTGCTTTCGTATTTACCGGCAAGGTAATCTTTCAGCATCTCGTCAAACGTCTCGATGTAATTCCCGATCGCCTTGCCGATCTCTTCCTCCGTATAGTCGGAATCGTTCGGCACCGCAAAGGTGCGCAGGAACCTGCCGTTTTCCATTCCGTATGAGATGGCGTCTTTGGCAAAAAAGTGTTTGATGTAGATATTTTCCAGTCGGATCCAGATCTTGAAAAAGCGCGCCAATTCGACGAGCAGATCCGGCGACTGCGTGCGGTAGATGATCTTTAGCTGTCCGATCGTCTCTTTCGGCGTGCGGTACATCTCCACTTCGTAACGGATCGTCGGGCGGTAATGATATTTGAGAGAACTTTTGATGGACATCGTCATGTCGTTCGGCTGCGAATAGAACAGAAGCCCGTTCTGGCTGCCGATCAGATTTTCTACGATGTCGAATATGTTTTGCACATGCTTTTCGGGCGTCGTCAGAGAAACGTAGTCCGCAAGGATCTGGTTGATCAAATTCGAGCGGTTGGTGTTTTTTTCGTGCGCGAGTTTGTCGATCTCGCCGACGACGGCTTCCGACAGCATCAGGCTGTACATATTTTTTTTCATACACCGGAACCTCCCTTTTGTTTTTTCTAATATTATATCCCGTTTTTAAAATTTGTCAACTGTTTTATATAAATTTTTACACAATTTTCAGAAAAACAAAATTGGACAAAGACTTGAAAATCTGCGGATAATACGTTATAATAAAACGGAACAACGGCTGCGGAGGTCAAAATGGAAAGAGCGGAATGCCCGATCGCGGGATATCTTTCGAAAGCGGAGGAGATCGCGATCTATACGGAAGGGAAAAGGCGTGGCTTTCCCGCGGGGAGCGGAGGATACCGCGCGGCATTGTCTGCCGCGGACACATTGTTGGCGCAAGCGCGACAGATGCCCGCTTTCGGCGTGAGCATCGACAAAATGACGCGGCATGAAATGTGCCGCGGGCTGTGGATAGAATTTTTATTCAAAGGGGAAGAGGTGTGCGCGGAGCTGCCCTTTGCGTCTCTTCTCTTCTCCGTAAAGGAAGAATACCGCGGCTTCAACATCGTCCGCAAGGCGGGCGGGCAATACGCCGGCAGATGTTATTATGTCGACCTCGGCGGCAAAAACATGTCGGCGTTTGCCGCCTCCGTACGGCAGCTCGTCGGCAAAGGAGAATAAGATCATGTTTTATGAACGGGACGGAAAATTATATTTCGAGAGGAAGGGAGAGACGGTATGCCTGTTTGCGCAGGGGAAAAACGCTTTGCGCGTGCGCGCGACCATGAACGCCCGCTTTGAGGATACAAACTGGGCGCTGTGCGGGGGAGAGGACGTACGGGCAGAGATCTCGGCAGACGGCGAAAGCGCCTCGATCACCAACGGAAAAATTTCCGCGACGGTCTCGAAGTTGGGGCAGATCCGCTTTTTTAAAGATAACAAGCCTTTGCTCGAAGAATATTACCGCTGCTATGAATATGACATGCCGCACACCCCGTCGCTGCGCATCGTCGCGCGTGAATACAAAGGGATCGCGGGCGGAGATCACAAAGTGACCGTGCGCTTTGAAAGCTGCGACGGTGAAATGATCTTCGGCATGGGGCAGTATCAGCAGCCGTACCTCGATCTGAAGGGCTGCTCCCTCGAACTTGCCCAGCGTAATTCGCAGGTGTCGGTGCCGTTTGCCCTCTCTTCGAGGGGGTATGGCTTTTTATGGAACAACCCCGCCGTGGGTAAGGCAGATTTTGCCAAAAACGTGACGGAATGGCGGGCGGAGAGCACGAGGCAGATCGACTATTGGATCACGGCGGACGATTCGCCCAAGGAGATCCTCCGCAATTATACCGACCTCGTCGGCAGGGCGCCGCAATTTCCTGAAAACGCGATGGGGCTTTGGCAGTGCAAGCTGCGCTACCGCACGCAGGAGGAGGTCTTGCAGGTGGCGCGCGAATATCACCGCCGCGGCATTCCGCTGGACGTCATCGTCATAGACTTTTTTCATTGGACGAGACAGGGAGAGTGGAAATTCGACCAAAAATATTGGCCGGATCCTGCGGCGATGGTCGAAGAACTGCGCTCTTACGGCACCCGCTGCATGGTTTCCGTTTGGCCGACCGTGGATAAAAAGAGCGAAAATTTTGCAGAAATGGATGAAAAAGGTTTGCTGATCCGTCCGGAACGCGGCAGCCAATGCTTTGATTTTTTGGGCGATTCCATGATTTATGACGCGACCAACCCCGCGGCGCGCCGCTTCATCTGGGAAAAATGCAAAAAAAATTATTACGACAGCGGCTTTACGATGTTTTGGCTGGATGAGGCGGAACCGGAATATACGGTTTACGATTTCGACAATTACCGCTATCATCTCGGTACCGACCTCGCGGTGGGGAACATCTATCCGCGCTGCCACGCGCAGGCCTTTTACGAAGGGCAGAAAGCGGCGGGGCAGACGGATATCTGCAACCTGCTGCGCTGTGCCTGGGTGGGCAGCCAAAAATATGCGGCGGTCGTATGGTCGGGGGATATCCAAGGCAATTTCGAGACGCTTCGCGATCAGTTCGCGGCAGGGTTGAACATGGGGATCGCGGGCATCCCTTGGTGGACGACGGATATCGGCGGATTTTTCGTCGACGTCAAAGAGGAGGGGCACAAGGAGCTGCTCCTGCGTTGGTTTGAGTGGGCGACTTTCTGTCCCGTTCTGCGCATGCACGGAGACAAGGGGCCGAGTGACATCCCCGCACTCGACGGGCGGGAATACGGCGGCGGGTTTTGCCATACGGGGCTCCCCAACGAATTGTGGAGTTACGGTGAGGACGTCTTTGCGGTATTGAAAAAGTTCACGCAGCTGCGCGTCGCCATGAAGCCTTACATTGCGGAAGTCATGCGCGAGGCGAGCGTGAACGGTTCGCCCGTCATGCGCGCGATGTTTTATGAGTTCCCTCAAGACGAAAGATGCTGGCGGGCGGACGATCAATATATGTTCGGCAGTCGTTATCTCGTTGCGCCCGTCCTGTATGCGGGGATGCGTGAAAGGTCGGTCTATCTGCCCGCGGGGACGTGGAAGGATATCCGCGACGGAAAGATATATGCGGGCGGCGCGGTCATCCGTACCGCCGCGCCCATTGACGAGATCCCCGTCTTTGAAAAGAGCGGAACTTAAATATCGATGTTGGAATAAGCGTCGATGATGTTGGAAAGGCGCTCCTGCTCGCCCGCTTCTTCGATGTACTTTTTATAACAGGCACACAGGTTTCCGTCCTTGTCAAAGCCCGTATCGCGGCAAACGGCGCATTTATATTGCGGCACGAGCATCTCTTCCGTCAGCCGCATATTCTTTAGAAGCGCGGCGCGCTCCTGTTTCAGGGCGGCAAGTTCCGAAGAGAGAGCGCCCGCATCGCCGCCCAGCGCCTCCGCCTTGGCGAGCTTGATCTCCGCGCTTTTGATCGCCTCTTCGTTGGCGCAAAACGCCTTGTCGTGCCGAGCGATACGCAGGTAATGTTCCGCACGGTCTTCCGCCTGTTCGCGCAGGTTGAAATAGTATGTCTGTATTTTTTTGCGCAGCGCTTCTTCCTTCGCTTCCTGCGCACCGCCCCGCGCTCCCGCGGGGGCGGAAGGGATCCTGTCGGGACTGAAGATGTTTTGCGCTTTCCATGAAGAAAGGACGGACGTCATATAGGGAATGGGGCTGTTTTTGCCCGCCGCCGCCTCGGCGGCTTTGAGGATCATCTCGTCCGAAAAATTCCAGCTGCGCCAGTTTTTTAAACATTCCCTGTCCCAGTTGGTGACCCTGCGGGAAAGGCCGCAGGTTTGCAGGATGCGCGCGGCGAACGCTTGTTCGAGCGCTTCCTGCTGCATGTAGGCGACGATGCTGTCCGCCGAGACGACGCCTGCGGCGAGCAGCTTTTTGATGAGGTCGTCCATCTTTTCGAAGGAGCGTTTTTCCCGTTTGAAGCAGTATTTTGCCAGGCTGACGAGGGAAGTGCCGTCGTATCCCGCGGCGAGCCAGCCGCTGACAAAATGATCGATATACGGATCGGCGACCTGCATGTATACGCCCAATTCGCGCGCGATCTGTAAAGTCAGCGCGCGGATCTCAGACTTGCGCGCGAGAAAGTCTTTGATCTCGCTTTGGCTGAATTTTTTATTTGCGTAGAGATCGGTGAGCGCTTCGTCCAGTTTGGGCAGCCCGCTCTTTTTAAACAGGGAAGCGGTATAGACGATCGCCTCCGTTTCGAACCCCATTTCTCTCGTCCATTTTTTAAACAATTTATAATCGTCCGGTTCCGGTTTTTTGGAGGAACCCATTGCCCGCAGGATCTTGGCGATGTCGCCGCTTTGCAGGACGTAGCCGGACAGTTTTTCTTCCACTTGTTCGACCGTCGTCACGCCTTCCGCGGCAAAATTTTTCGCTACTTGCAGGATGTAGTTCTGCGAGATGGTCTCTCCCTTGAGGTCGACGCAGTATTTGACGATCAGGATGAGCGCTTCCGGTTTTACCGCATATTGCTCCATAAAGGCGAAATACTTTTCGAATTCTCCCGGGGCGATCATCTTTTTCGGCATCATCGACTGTACCGCTTTGTTGAAATCGGAATATTTTTCCCTTCTGATGCGCTTGGGCTTGCCTTTGGAATAATCCGCGGGGAAATAGCGCACGGAAAAAGGGGATAGAGAGACGACCTCTAAAAGATCGAAATCTTCCCAAAAACGGAAGGCTTCGGCGATCTTTTCCTCACTCATGTTGAGCGTGCGCGACGCCTCGGAGATCGTATACTCTTCCTGCACGTTTTGGCATAGATACAGCCCGAAAATATATACTTTGACCGCATCGCCGTCTGCGAGGGCCATATATTTATTGATGAACTGGTTTTCTACATTGGTGTACGAGGAAAGAGAGAACTCTTTGGAGTACGAGCAAAATCCCATGGTAAAACTCCGGCGAACGCTTGATTTATTTTGACTTTTGCGCTATACTATTATATAAATTATTTCGCATAAAAGCAAGGCAATTGCCGAAGATCCGGAAAGAATTTTCCCGTTGCCTCTCGCCGCGAGGAAAAAATGAGGATCTTGCACACATCGGATTGGCATATCGGAAAGCGCCTTTTGGGGCGGGACAGGCTTGACGAACAGGCTTTGGTGCTGGACGAGATCGCCGCTTTGTGCGAAAGCGAGGGGGTAGACCTCGTTCTCGTTGCGGGGGATGTGTTCGACACGTATATGCCTTCGGCGGAAGCGGAAGACCTCTTTTACGAAAAAATCAAAAAGATCGCGGGCGAGGAGCGCGCCGTGCTTGTGATCAGCGGCAATCACGACGACAACGTCCGTTTGTCGGCGGCGACCGCCGTCTGCGAATCGCAGGGCATCTATATTTACGGAAATTACGGCTACATCCCTAAGACGGGGGGCGGGCGCAAAATATATGCCGCAGAGGCAGGCACCGGCCATATCGTCTTTGCCAAGGGGGAAGAAAAGATCTTTTGCAATGTTTTGCCCTATCCCAACGAAGGGAGGTTGAAAGAGGATAAAAACCCGGAGGAGAGCTTTCTCGACAAGATGCGCCGCTGGATGCAGGCGGGGCAGGAAGCGAACACGCAGTCGTTGCCCTCCGTATTCCTTTCTCATCTTTTCATCGCGGGCGGCAGCGTCAGCGAGGGAGAGCGGGAGATCGATCTCGGCGGGGCGCGCGCCGTGCCGTTGTCTTTGCTGCCGAAGGCGGACTACGTCGCGCTCGGTCACCTGCACCGCAGGCAGTGCTTTCAAAACGACGTCTGTTACAGCGGTTCTATCCTGCAATACGCCTTCGACGAAGCGGGCATAGCCAAGAGCGCGGAGATCTTCGACCTCGATGCCGAAGGGGTGCATGGGCGGCACCGCGCCTTTTTCGGCAACGGAAAACAACTCGTACGTCTGCATGCAAACGGCGTGGCGGCGGCGGACGAATTGCTCCGCAGATATCCTGACCACTACGTCGAACTGACTTTATATGTGAACGAACCGCTTACTTCCCTGCAGGTCAAACAGCTCAAGGAAGCAAACGGCGGTCTTTTGAGCATCATTCCCGAGATCGGAAAAGAGGAAGGGGGACGGCTTGCCGTCAGCCGCAGGCAATTGTCCCCGCTCGAACTGTTCGGGGAGTTTTATAAAGAGAGATTCGGACAGGAACCGTCGGAAGAGCTGCGCTCCCTCTTCCTTTCCGTCGCGGAGGAAGCGGATGAGACCTGAACGGCTGGAATTTTGCGGGATCAATAGTTTTTCGGAAAAGGCGGTCATCGATTTTGCCCGCTTGCTGGAAGGGGGCATATTTGGCATCTTCGGGGATACGGGCAGCGGAAAGACGACCATCCTCGACGCAATGATCTTTGCGCTGTACGGCAGGATCGACCGTAACCGCGGCGGAAACGCGGGCGAGATCATCCATTATAACTGCGACCGCGCCTATTCCGAATTTGATTTTACCTGCGAATGGGAAGGGAGAAGGCGCCTGTTTCGCGTACGGCGGGAGATCAGGCGGAAAAATTCGCAGCAAAACCTCGAACTGTGCGAGATAGACGGCAACGCCGTGCACCCGATCAGCGAGGGGGTCAAAAAGACGAACGAAAAGATCCTCGAGATCGTGGGGCTTTCCTTCGAAGATTTCAAAAAGTGCATCGCCCTTCCGCAGGGGGAATTTGCGCAATTCGTCAAGGCAGACCGCGGCGAGCGGCTTAAACTGATCGCCCGGTTGTTCGATCTCGACCGTTACGGAGATAAACTCAACAACGCCCTGCGCGGCAGGTTCGACGGGGTAAAGCTGTCGCTCGCCGAAAAAGAAGGGCGGCTCAACGAATACGCGGAGTATACGGAGGAAGCGCTGCGCGCGCTCGAAGATGATCGCGCCCGCCTTAGCCGGCAGAAAGAGCTCCTCGACAGGCAATATGAGGAAGAGCGCGCCGCTTTCGAAAAATATACGGAAGAATACGAACGCGGCCGCAAGCTGCGCATGCAGCGCGCTTTGCTCGACGAACGCCTTGCCCGCCGCGGCGAGACGGAAAAAAAACGTGCCGCCGTGAAAAAGCTGCCCGCCGCGGCATCTGCCGCGGCGCTGCAAAAAAAAGCGGACAGAGCGGGGCAGGAGCATGCCCTTTGCGAAAGATCGGCCGAACGGGCAGCCAAAGCGTACGCCGATCATTCGGAAAAGCTGCGCGCCGAAACGGAGGCGTTTCAGGCCGCGGGGTACGAAAGAGAACTTGCCGAGCTGCATGCCGGGCGCGCGTTGTTGGAGACGGCGGACGCCGATCTTCGTGAACTTGCGGCATGTAAAAAAGAGAGGGACGCGCTTGCCAAGGAGTATAGGGAAGCTGCCGCGGAGTGCGCCGCCGCCGAAGAAGAAGGGAAAAAGACGGCGGCCGCCCTCGCCGAACGGCGGCGCAGGGCGGCCGAAGGTGGGATGCGCGAACCGGAAGAATATTTGCGGGGCAACCTCGAAAGCGCGCTCTTGCGCAGTGAATTTGCCGCCGAGCAAAAGTATTTTTCCGAAAAACTCTCTCTGCTTCGCCAAAACTACCCGCACGAGGGGGCGCTCTATTTTGACGCCGAAAGGGAACTTACCGCAAGGGAAAACCATTTCCGGATCCTCGCGGAAAGTGAAAAATTTTCGGATGCGGGCGCGCTGTTGGAAAATTTCCGCGCTTTGCAGGCGGAACAGACCGCTGTGCGCGAAGACATTCACAGGCTGGAACTGGCGGAGGAAAAACTTTCCGCGCGCCTGCACGACGCACAGGCGCGCTTGCGGCGCGCGGCAGACGAGGGAACAAAATGCAAGCAAAAGATCGACGGCTTGACCGAAAAACTCGCCCGCGTCTTGAACGGGGCGCAGGACGCGACCGCATACGCCAAGGCGCTTTCCGCACGGGAGGAGGCATTGCGCCGCGGGCGCGACGCATCCCTCGCCGCACAGGAAGCGATGCGCAGGAGCATCGGCGACGCGCAGATCGCTCTTGCCCGTGCGGAAGAAAAGGGGCTCTCCCTGCAAAAGGAGCGTGAAGAGGCGCTTTCCGCTCTCGGCGCCCTGCTCGCCGAAAACGCATTTGCGGACATCGAAGACGCGCGCGCTCTCTTGGAAGCGTATCCCGACGCCGAAGCAACGGCAAAAGAGATCGAGGCTTACGATAACGATGTGCGCGCTATAGAAGGCGCGATCGCCGCCCTCACGGAAGAGGGGGAACCTGCCGCCGTCACGGCACAAGAGTATGCGGAAAAGGAGAACGCATTCCGCGCGCTTAGCGCACAAAAGGAGAGCGTCGGCAGAGAATACGCCGTATTTTGCAGTCACCTCGACCGTTTTGCGGAGAAATGGAAGGCAAAGCAAGCTCTGCTGAAAGAATACGCCGCCGTGCAGAAGGAGTTCGATCTTCTCGAAAAATTGCGCAAGCTCTTTTACGGCAACGCCTTTATGGAATTTGTCGCGGGCGAATATCTCGCGGAGATCTCTTCCGCGGCGACGGAGACGCTGCTGCGCCTGACGAACGGCCGCTATTTTATACGCTACGAACAGGGCTTTTTTGTGGGCGACAATTTCAACGGCGGACAGCTGCGCAGCGTCAATACCCTTTCCGGCGGGGAGACGTTTCTCGTCTCACTTTCGCTGGCGCTTTCCCTCTCGGCTGCGATCTATGCTAAATCTCTGCGCCCCATCGAATTTTTCTTTCTCGACGAAGGATTCGGGACGCTGGATGAAAAGTTGGTCGATACGGTGATGGACAGCCTGGAAAAGCTGAAAAATACGCATTTTTCCATCGGATTGATCTCCCATGTCGAGGAGCTGAAATACCGCATCGGCAACAAGATCACGGTGATCCCTGCGCCGGAGGGCGGCAGTTCGAAGATAAAAATATCCTCTTAAAACGGAGCAAACGGTCTTGGCTAACAAAATTCTTACGCCGGTCACGCTATGGAACAACTTCGACGACTCTCTTCCGCTGCAGACGGAAAAAGGTGAAGAGTGGGCGGACGGGAAAACATCGTTCATAAAATTATCTTTTTCCGGCAGAGCCGTCGGCAGCGATCGGGTGCGCATCCGTGCCCTTTTTGCCCGTCCCGTATCGGGGAACAATCATCCCGCTCTTCTGGTCATGCCGGACGCGACGGGGACTTGCGACGCGGCGCTTGCGCGGCTTTTTGCCGAGCACGGGTATGCCGTGCTGATGCCCGACTACCGCGGTGCGTGGGAGAGATCGGATTTTTTCACCGTCTATCCGCAGGCGGTCGCATACGGCAACTACATGCAGGCGGGGCGGCACATCCTCTTCGCCGATAAGACGGCGAAGGAGACTTCCTGGTACGAGTGGGTCGCCGTGGCGCGCTACGCGCTGCAGTGCCTGCGCTCTCTTTGTCCGGGCGTGCCCGTCGGCGCCATCGGCATCAAGGCGGGAGGGGATGTCGTTTGGCAGCTCGCGGCGACGGCGGACGGGCTTTCCTGTGCCATTCCCATCTGCGCGGGCGGCTGGGCGGCTTACAAGGGGATACGCAAATTCGGAGATAATTTTGAATTGAAAATGGACGAAGAGCGTTATCGGTTCCTCGGCGGCGTGGATTCACAGGCATATGCGCCCTATGTGCGCTGTCCCGTGCTCATGCTCTGTTCGACCAACGACGACCGCTTTGACGCCGACCGCGCCTTCGATACCTTTGCACGCATCAACCCGCAGCAGGAAAAGACCTTTTATTTTTCGGCGCGCTACAACGGACATATCGGCAACACATCTTTTAAAAATCTGGAAATGTTTGCGGCGAAATATCTGAAAGGGCGAGAAGTGTTCGTCCCCGCGCCCGTGGAACTTTCCATCGAAGAGGATGCGGGGGAACTGGTGGCAAAAGTCCTCTTCGACAAAAACGGCGAAGCGGAATACTGCGAAGTATATATGGCGGAGGACACGCCGGAATCTTGCCTGCGCGACTGGACGCGCTGCGACAGGAAGCGGGCGGACGGCAGCGAGGATTCTGCATATTTCCGCCTGAATGCCTATAAAGGGGCAAAGACCGTATTTGCCTTTGCAAAGGCAAAATACAGCAGCGGGTTTGCCGTCTCCTCCAAGATCGCCGTCAAGCGCATCGAAAAGCCGTATGCGAACATGGTGCCCGCCAAACGTATTTTATACTCCTCCAAAAACGGGACGGACAGTTTTACGCTGGACAGATATGACAATAATGTGTTGGCGGACTGCTTCCTCGACAACAGCGTCCGCCCGGTGCGGCTCGTTGATGGGCCGAGCGGCGTCAAGGGCGTATATTCCTCTTACGGGCTGCGCCTGTACCGCCTGCACGATCCCATGTACAGGCCGCAGGGCAATGCGATGCTCAAATTCGACGCTTACGCGCAGGCGCCCGCCGTATTGGATGTCTCCGTATACGTCGTGCGGAAGGACGGTTCACGAGAACGCTTTTCCGGAGAGGTGGAACTGTCCGGCGCGGAGGAGTGGGTTCCCTGCGTACTCGGCGCAAAAGATCTTAAAAACGAAGAGGGCAAGCCGATCGGCAGCCTCGGCGACGGCGCCTATATCACTTTCCGTTCCGGGAACTTGTTCTGTATCAATAATTTACTCTGGATCTGAAAATTTCACGAAACGCACTCATCATTTTGAGGGAAAATATGGTATACTCATTGGGGGATAAGGTAACGACCAAAAAAAAGCATCCCTGCGGCGGCGACGTTTGGACGATCGTGCGGCTGGGGGCGGACGTCAAGCTGCGGTGTGACCGCTGCGGCAGGGTCGTTATGCTGACGCAGGAAGCGTTTCTGCGTGCCGTGAAACCCCCGAGGAGCAGTTGATGCGCAATATCTATCGTGAATGTATACGGGAGAGGACGGAGCCGCAAACCGAACTCGTCTCTTCCGCCCGCTTTATGCTCATCATTTTGTCGATCCTCGCCGCCGTGGTGGCGCTCTTTACTTTTGTCTACGGAGGCGTGCGCGTGGAAGGCTCTTCCATGCTGAATACGCTCAGGGACGGGGATTACCTCTTTGTCAACAGGCTTGCTTCGCCCGAACGGGGGGATATCATCGTCGTCCGCAGGGACGGCGACGGGGGAGCAGAGTTCGTCATCAAGCGGACGATCGCCCTGGAAGGGGATGCGATCTATGCCGTGGACGGCGTGCTCTTCCGCCGCGACGCAGGAGAGGAAACGTTTGCCGCCGTAAAGGAGGACTACCTGCCGGAGCCGTGGGTGGACAGGGGCGCCAATATGCCTGCGACCTTTGCTTCCGAAGAGCAGCCGCTCGTCATCGGCGAAGGCGAGATCTTCTACATGGGCGACAACCGCAACGACAGTTACGATTGCCGCGCGTACGGCGCGCAGCCGGCGGATCATGTTTGGGGCACGGTCACGGATTGGTCGTTGGCGGCAAAACCGTTTTTTACGAAATGTTTTCAATTTCTGGCACCGGGTGCCGCCTGCTGAAGGCGGCCGCTATCCTATATTAATCCACTACACGGGGGTCAACATGAACGACAAGCATTCTATCGTGATCACATCGGACAGCACCTGCGACCTTGGAGATAAACTGGTCGCGGAGCGCGGCATCGTTATCCTGCCGCTCACGGTCATCCTCGGAGACAGATCGTTTAAGGACGGGATCGATATCGTTCCTGACGATATCTTTGCCTACTTTGAAAAAACAGGTGAACTGCCGAAAACGGCAGCGCCGAGCGTGACCGACTACGAAGAATTTTTCAGACGGTACGTCGAGCAGGGAAAGACGGTCATCCACTTTAACATCTCCTCCAAGGCGTCCGGCTCTCACGGGTTCGCGCAGGCAGCGGAAAAAAAATTCGGCGATCGAGTATATGTGATCGACTCGCTTGCGCTCTCGACGGGGCAGGGCCTTTTGGTCATGAAAGCGTGCGACTTGCGCGACGAAGGAAAGAGCGCGGCGGAGATCGTCGCCGCGGTCAACGGGCTGCGCGCCAAAGTCAATACTTCTTTTGTCCCGGATACTTTGCTCTATCTCTACAAAGGCGGGCGCTGTTCGACGCTCTCGTATTACGGGTCGAAAGTGCTGTCCATCCATCCCATGATCGACATGAAGGACGGTGAGCTGTACCCGAAGAAAAAATATATCGGCAAAATGTCCCGCTGCCTCAGAAATTATGTCAACGACCTCGCCGAAGAATATAAAACATACGACAGGACGCGCTGTTTTATCACGCACAGCGGCTCGGAACCGGAACTCGTCGCAGAGATCAGAAAACAAGTGGAGAGCCTGTTCACTTTCGATGAGATCCTCGAGACGGTCGCGGGCAGTATCATTACCAGTCACTGCGGCAAGAACACCCTCGGCGTTCTCTTTATTTCCGAATGAAGGATGTGTTGTTTATGACGTTCGTTTACGAAGACTGTGATCTGACAGCCGCTTTCAAGCAGAAGAAGAAACTCTTTTATATATACCTATGCATTTTGCTCGTTTACGTAGTAGTATGCGCGGCATGTTTGATCTATTATCTCAACACGCCGTACAATGCTCCCGAACAGACTGCTCCAAAGTGGATCGTTTGGATCGCATCCTGTCTCTTTGTGATCTTTTCCTATATTTTTCTCGCCATCAAATACCAGAGGGTGAGAAAGTATTATAAACTGATCTCTTATCTCTCTGTCGGTTTGAAAGCGGTCAACAACAGCTATTTTTTGCGTTACGATACGCCGGAATTAAAGGACAACGTCGATTTTTACGTGCTCATCATGTCCGAGTGGAACAAAAAGAAATCGGAATACATGGACAGAAAGATCTATTGCGACAAGGAAAAACCTCTTCCCGCATTCACCTGCGGAGACAAAGTCAGATACCTCACGCAGGGGAACGTGATCGTGGGCTATGAAGTCGTCGGCCACGATGACGGCTTTGCGGAAGAACTTGAAAAAGAAAAGGCGGCAAGAAGCAGGATCGGGAGTTTTTGATATGCGTGCAGTCGTTACAGTCACAGGAAAAGACAAAAAAGGGATCATCGCCCAAGTCAGCTCCTTTTTATCGGAAAGGGGCGTCAATATCGAAGATATCAGCCAAACGATCTTACAGGAATATTTTGCCATGATCATGTTGGTGGATATCGGCGGTTCGAGCGTGGGGCTTGCCGAGCTCGCCAAAGAATGCGAGGCGCTCGGTAATTCGATCGGCATGTCGATCCGCATCCAGCACGAAGCGATCTTCGACGCAATGCATAATATCTGAGCGGGCGGGAGAGGCTATGTTCAACAAATTCGATGTATTGGAAACGATCGACATGATCGAGCGGGAGCATCTCGATATCCGCACGATCACGATGGGCATCTCTCTCTTTCCTTGTATAGGGGGCGATGCGCAAAAGACGGCGGACGCGGTATACGATCTCGTCTGCCGCAAGGCGGAAAACATCGTCAAGGTCGCGGAGGGGCTCTCCGGCGAATTCGGCATCCCCATTGTCAACAAGCGCGTCTCCGTGACGCCGGTCAGCCTGGTCTGCGCATCCTTTCCGGAGAAAGCGTGCCTTGTCGGCAGGGCGCTCGACAGGGCGGCAAGCCGCCTCGGGATCGATTTTTTGGGCGGCTATTCCGCGCTCGTGCATAAGGGCACGGCTGCGTATGAAAAGATTTTTATCGACGGCATCCCCGACGTGCTCGCCTCGACGGAAAGGCTCTGTTCTTCCGTCAATATCGGTTCTTCCAAGTCAGGGATCAATATGGATGCCGTGCGGCAAATGGGCGAGATCGTCAAAGCGACGGCGGAACGTACAAAAGATAAGGATGGCCTGGGCTGCGCCAAATTGGTCGTGTTCGCCAACGCGGTCGAGGATAATCCCTTTATGGCGGGGGCATTCCACGGCGTCGGTGAGGCGGACACCGTCATAAACGTCGGCGTTTCGGGGCCGGGCGTCGTCAAACATGCGCTTGAAGGCATCCCCGGCGCGGACTTGACGGAAGCGGCGGAGACGATCAAGCGCACCGCCTTTAAGATCACCCGTGCCGGGCAGCTGATCGCCAAGGAAGCGGCGAAGCGCCTGCATGCGGAATTCGGCATCGTCGATCTCTCCCTCGCGCCGACGCCCGTCATGGGCGATTCCGTGGCGCATATCCTCGAAGAATTGGGGCTCGAATGCGTGGGCTGCCACGGTTCGACGGCGGCGCTCGCGATGCTCAACGACGCGGTCAAAAAGGGGGGCGTCATGGCAAGTTCGCACGTGGGCGGGCTTTCCGGGGCGTTCATTCCCGTCAGCGAGGATATCGGCATGATCTCCGCGGCGGAAAGAGGAGAACTTTCCGTCGACAAGCTGGAGGCGATGACCGCGGTGTGCAGCGTCGGGCTGGATATGATCGCCATCCCCGGCGATACGCCCGCCTCCACGATCAGCGCTATCATCGCGGATGAGGCGGCGATCGGCATGATCAACAACAAGACGACGGCGGTGCGCGTCATCCCCGTTCCCGGGAAAGGCGTCGGCGACAGCGTCGAATTCGGCGGACTTTTGGGCAGGGCGCCCGTCATGCCCGTCCATACGGCGGACAGTTCCGCTTTTATCGCGCGCGGAGGCAGGATCCCCGCGCCCATCCACAGCAATAAGAATTGATAAGTTCGGAGGCTTTTTATGGAAAGACAGGAAGTACAGGCAAAGTATAAATGGAAGGTAGAAGATATTTTTCCTTCCGACGAGGCATGGGAAAAGAACTATGCCGAAGCGGAAAAGCAGATCGATTTTTCCGCTTTTGAAGGGAAATTAGACAAAAAAGAAAGCGTCGTCCGCTTTTTTGCTCAGGAAGAAGAGACGGCAAAAAAACTTGAACGGCTGCATTTGTACGCGCATATGCGCCACGACGAAGATTCCCGCATCTCCAAATATACGGCGATGCAGTCCAAAGCCCTCTCCTTGTATGTGCGCTTTTCTTCGGCGACTTCGTTTGCAGAGCCGGAATTTACCGCGCTGCCGGAGGAGACGCTGCGCGCTTATGCGCAGGACGCAGACCTGAAAGATCATGACTATTTTTTCCGCCAGCTCATCAAGGGGAAGGCGCACGTCCTTTCCGCCAAGGAGGAAAAGCTGATCGCCGCGGGCGGGGAAATGTATTCGCAATTCCAAAACATCTTTTCCATGATCGACAACGCGGACATCCGCCTCGGCGAAGTAGAGGATGCCGACGGGAAGCAGATCCCGCTGACGCACGGCATGTACGGAGTGATCTTGCACGGGTCTGACCGCGATCTCCGCAAGCGCGCGTTCGAGCGCTATTATAGGGCTTACATCGAACTGACCAATACGATCGCCGCGACTTACTTCGGCAATGTCAAAAAGGACGTATTCCTCGCGCAGGCGAAAAAATACGACAGCTGCCTTGCGCGCGCCTTGGAAAACGAAGATGTGGACGTGCGGGTCTATGATAATCTCATCTCCGCCGTTCATGCCCATCTGCCTTCCATGCACCGTTATATCGCCCTCCGCAAAAAGTTGCTGGGCCTCGAAGAACAGCATATGTACGACATTTACGCGCCCCTCGTCGCGGACGCGGAGCTCAAACTTCCGTATGAGGAGGCATGCGGCCTCGTCGCGGAAGGCCTGGCGCCGCTCGGCAAGGAATATCAGGCGCTTTTGCGCAAAGGATTCGCCGAAGGCTGGGTGGACGTCTGCGAAACGTCGGGAAAGCGCAGCGGCGCGTACAGCACGGGCGTTTTCGGCATCCATCCCTTCGTCCTTTTGAATTATCAGGAGACGACGAGCAATATCTTTACCATCGCGCATGAGATGGGGCATTCGCTGCATACCTATTTTTCTAATCAAAATCAACCGTATGCTAAGGCGGACTACCGTATATTTGTCGCCGAAGTGGCAAGTACGGTCAACGAAGTGCTGCTCCTCAAACACATCCTTTCGACGACAAAGGACAAGGCGCTCGAGAAATATCTGCTCAACTATTATCTCGACACAATCCGCACGACGCTTCACCGCCAGACCATGTTCGCCGAATTTGAAGAGATCGCTCATTCGATGGTGGAAAAGGGCGAACCGCTCACGAGTGAAAATCTCTGCGATGTCTATCTCGGGCTCAATAAACAATACTACGGCGAGGCGATCGTGCACGATAAAGAGATCGCCTACGAATGGTCGCGCATACCGCATTTTTACACGTCTTTCTATGTGTATAAGTATGCAACGGGCATTACCAGCGCGATCTCTATCGTAAGCAGAATACTTCGCGAGGGAGAACCTGCCGTAAAAGATTATATGGCATTCCTCTCTTCCGGCGGCAGCGAAGACCCCGTATCCCTTTTAAAGATAGCGGGCGTCGACCTCACGCAAAAGACGGCGTTCGAAACGGCGATGCGCGAATTTGAAGACGTGCTCGACCGCTTTGAAAAGGCACAGTAAAGTTATAAAGGAGTCGAACGGGCATATGGCTGCAAAGACGAATATCCTGCCCAACAATTTAGAAGCGGAGCAGGCGCTGCTCGGCAGCCTGCTCATCGACGTAGACGTGCAGGCGGATACTTTGGACAAATTGGGCGAAGATGATTTTTATCAGGAATCGCACAAATTGATCATCGGCGCCATGAAAGCGGTATTCAATGCCAGAAAGCCCGTCGATCTCGTCACGCTTGCCGACCAGCTGGAGACGGACAAATGTCTCGACAAAGCGGGAGGTCTGACGTACATCACCGACCTTGCGCGCATCACGCCTTCTGCCGCAAATTATCGGCACTATCTGGATATCGTCAAGCGCGACAGCGTTAACCGCAGACTGATCCGCGCTTCGCAGGATATCATCGAGACGGCGATGTCCGGCATCGATTCTTCCGACAGCGTCGCCTTTGCCGAAAAATGTGTCTTTGATATTTCACGGAAGCTGGATACCTCCACGCTCGTCGACATGCGCGAAGATGAAAGCTACGACCTCGTATTGAGCAAATTTGAGACGATCTCTACGGATAAGAGCGCGCTGCGCGGCGTACAGACCGGGTTTACGAAACTGGATAAACTCACGAACGGGCTGCAAAAATCCGACCTCATTGTGCTTGCCGCTCGCCCCGGCGTCGGCAAGACGACGATCGGCATGAACATCGTCGAACACGCAGCGCTCGTCGATGACAGGGTGTGCGCCGTTTTCTCCTTAGAAATGCCGCGCATCCAACTTGCGCAGAGGCTGTTGTGTTCCTTTGCCAAGGTCAGCATGTCTAAGGCGATGGCGGGCGAATTGTCGCAGTCCGATTGGAAAAAGCTGTGGAAGGCGAGCGCCGACCTGAAGCGGGCGAAGATCTATATCGACGATTCTTCCAAGATCACGCCCGCGGAGATCCTTTCCAAATGCCGCCGGTTGAAATCTCGTAAAGAGGGATTGGATCTGATCATGATCGACTATATCCAGCTCATGAGCAGCGGCGCGCGCAGGCAGGAAGAAAACCGGCAGCAAGAGATCTCGACGATCACGCGCAATTTGAAGATCATGGCGAAGGAGCTCAATGTGCCCGTTTTAGCGCTCTCGCAGCTGCGGCGTATCTCTTCCAAAGAGGAGCCGCAGCTTTCCGACCTGCGCGAATCGGGCGCGATCGAACAGGACGCGGACATCGTCATGTTCATCCACCGCCCCGACGTGGCTGCGACGGAAGAGGAGCTCCGCTCCGGAAAGATCGTAAAGGACGCGGCGGATCTGATCATCGCAAAGCACAGAAACGGCGAATTGGGAAGGGTCAAGCTGCGTTTTCGGGGCGATCAGGTGCGTTATGTCAATCCCGCCCCCGAATTTTTGTCTGACGATCCCTCCGGGCCGGCGCCTGCAAAGGCAGAGCCGCAACCGGTTTCAGACGATGATCTCGGTTTGCCGGATGACTTCGTTCCGGATGAGCCGCCGTTCGATGAGGGATCGGAATGAACACACAGGTCTGCGCGATCGACGAAAAGTCGCTCCGGCGCGCAAAAGAGATCATTGTGAGCGGAGGCGTCGTGGCGTTCCCGACGGAAACGGTATACGGTTTGGGTGCGGACGCGCGCAGCGACGAAGCCGTCGCCTCCGTCTATGCGATCAAGGGCCGCCCGTCCGATAATCCGCTCATCGTGCACGTGCATCGGGAGTTCGATCTCGATCGCCTTGTCTATGACGAGGCGCCTTACGCGGCAAAACTGCGCCGCGCGTTTTTGCCGGGGCCGCTCACCCTCGTGTACAGAAGCCGCGGCAATGTCTGCCTCCGCGTTTCTTGCGGGTTGGATACGCTCGCCGTACGCGTTCCTTCGCACGAGGGGGCGCAGCGTTTTTTGCGAGCCGTCGACATGCCGATCGCAGCGCCGTCCGCCAATATTTCCAAACATATCAGCCCCGTATCCGCACAACACGTCTATGAAGATCTGCGGGGGAAGATCCCTCTGATCTTAGACGGCGGCAGATGCAGCGGTGGTATTGAGAGTACTGTGTGTGACGTAACGGGAGAATATCCCGTCGTTTTGCGGACAGGGCTCGTTTCCGCGGAGATGATCGCCGCCGTCGCGGGCAGGTGCGAGATCTATACGCCGAAAGGCGGCGAGCAAGTGCGTTCGCCCGGCATGAAATATAAACACTATGCGCCCCGCTGCAAGACGAAATTATTTGCCGCCGATAAACTCGCGGAAGCGTCGGCCGCATTTTCAGAATTGCATGCGGCGGGAAAAAGGGTGTATGCCCTCTGCGAAGATGAAGTGCGCGGCGCCTTTCCTGCGCGATATGTCTTAGATCTCGGCGGATCGGAGCGAGAAATGGCTGCCAATTTATACGAGTTGCTCCATGAGGGGGAAAAAGCCGCGGACGTCATCATAGCCGTCAAGCCGCGGAAAGAGGACGGCATCATGGCAGGGGTCATCAACCGTTTGACGAAAGCCTGTGCCGAAGAAGGGGATGAAACGTAAAAAAGTTCTGTTCGTTTGCAGCGGCAATACCTGCCGCAGCCCGATGGCGGAAGCCATATTCCGCGCCGAGATCAAACGGAGAAAAATTAAATATGTCGACGCGGCTTCGGCAGGGATCTTTGCCGAGGACAGCACCTGCATCAATGAAAAGAGCGCTGTCTGCCTGCGCGAACTGGGCATCGATTTTTCCAAATTCAAGCCGCGCCAGCTGAAACACAAGATGGTAGAGACGAGCTATCTCGTCATTTGCATGACCAAAGCACAAAGCGAACTGCTCGACGCATTCGAAAACGTTTATTCCGTGCGGGATGTGGCGGGGTTTGATATTCCCGATCCATACGGACAAGATCTTTCCGTATACAGAAAGACGGCAGCCATGCTCGGCGTTGCCGTCTCTAAGATCATCGATACTTTTTTTGCGGACGGTGCGCCTGCCGCAAATAATTTATTCAATAAGGGAGGAAGGTTATGAAAATTGCCGTTGCTTGCGATCACGGCGGCCTGCAACTGAAAAAGGCAGTCCTTACGTATCTTGCAGAACATGGATTCGAGGCAGTAGACTTCGGGACTTGTTCGGAAGATTCCTGCGATTATCCGGATCTCGCTTTGCCCGCTGCGGAAGCGGTCGCTTCCGGCGAATGCGAGAGGGGTATCCTCGTCTGCAGTACGGGGATCGGCATTTCTATCGCGGCCAATAAAGTGAAGGGGATCCGCTGCGCGCACTGCCATGACACGTATTCCGCAAAATATACGCGCCTGCATAACGATGCGAACATGATCGCTTTCGGGCAAAAGATCATCGGCGAGGGGCTGATGCTCGAGATCGTGGATACATTTTTGCACACCGGCTTTGAGGGGGGCAGACATCAGCGCCGCGTGGATAAAATCACGGCGATTGAAGAAAAATATTTTAAATGAACAGCGCGGGCGCGGTGTGCCCGCACAGGAGCATGCATGAAAAAAGTCAAAAAAGCCGTCATTCCCGCGGCTGGGTTCGGGACGAGGTTTTTACCGATCACGAAGTCCGTCTGCAAGGAGATGCTGCCGATCGTCGACAAGCCGACTCTTTTATACATTGTCGAAGAGGCGGTCGCCTCCGGGATCCGCGAGATCCTGATCGTGACGGGCAGGAACAAAAAGAGCATAGAAGATTTCTTTGATTATACGCCGGAATTGGATGCCGTTCTCGAGGAAACAAAGCAGCGAGAATTTCTCGATCTTTCCAAAAAAATGGAAAACATGGCGGATATCTACTTTGTGCGGCAAAAACATCCGATCGGATTTGCAGACGCCGTTCTGTACGCAAAGCCGTTTACGGGCGACGAGCCGTTTGCCGTCATGCTGGGAGACGATATCATTTATACGGAAAAAGGCTGCCGCCCCGGCATCCGGCAACTCGCCGATGCATATGAACAGACGGGCAAAACGACGGTCGCCATGATGCGCGTCGACGACGCGGACGTCTCCAAGTATGCCAACGTAAAGGGGCACGCGCTGTCCGAAAGGCTCTTTGCCATCGAGCAGATCGTAGAAAAGCCGCGCGTCGAGGACAAATTTTCCAACGATGCCGTGATCGGGCGCTACGTCGTGGACGCAACTATTTATGACATGATCGCGCAGACGCCCGTCTCCTCAAAGGGAGAAATTTATTTTACCGATTCTTTGGGGCTTTTGGCAAGAGAAGGAAATTTGCTCGGCTATCGCTTTGAAGGCGTGCGCTACGACGCGGGGAATAAATTGGACTTTTTGAAAGCAAATATTGAATTTGCATTGCGCGATCCTGCGCTCGGCGAGGGATTGCGCGCCTATTTGAAAGAACTGTCGGGGAAGATATCATGAATCTTCGGTTTTCAAACGCCCTCATCTTATCCCGTCCCGATAAGCCGCTCATGCGTGGGGATGTCTGCGTCACGGAAGGAAAGATCGTATCCGTCGGCGGAGCGTCAAGCGGATTCGCCGCCGATAAAGTCATCGATTGCGGCGGAAATCTTTTAATGAGCGGCTTTTGTAACGCGCATACGCACGCCGCCATGTGCCTGTTCCGCGGCGTGGCGGACGATTTGCCGCTTGACCGTTGGCTTTTTGAACGCATTTTTCCTCTCGAAGACCATCTTACGCCCGAGGACGTCTATTGGGGGACGATGCTGCAGATCGCCGAATTTGTCAAAAACGGGATCACCTGCATGGCGGATATGTATTTTTATCCTGACTCCGTCTATGCGGCAGCTAAAAATGCCGATCTCTGCCTGGCGCTTTGTGGTGGAGCAAACTCTTCTTCCTCCTATGATGTTGTAAAATTCATCGAGGAAATGTACAATAAATATAGTACTATTTCTGACAGAGTTCGATATTTTCCCGGGCTTCATGCCGAGTACACCTGTGAAGAAAGTTTGATCTCGGCGGTCGCCGATCTTGCTGCGGAAACGGGGGCGCCGACCTATATCCACCTTTCTGAAACGCTGAAAGAAGTGGGTGAATGTACCGTCCGCCACGGCGGGCTGACGCCCCCGCAATATCTGCATAAACTTGGCTTTTTTGACAACGGCGGACTGGCGGCGCACTGTACATACGCTGACAAAGACGACATCTCATTATTGGCGCAGTCCGGCGTGACCCCGGTCATCAACGGCGGCAGCAATTTAAAACTCGCTTCCGGCATCGCGCCCGTCTTTTCCATGTTGCAAAGCGGCATGCATCCCGCGCTGGGCACGGACGGCGCCGCCAGCAACAACGCGACGTCCATGTTCCGTGAAATGTATCTATATTCCTGCTTGCAGAAAGAAACGATGAAAGACGCCGCCGCGGTCGGCGCGGAGGATGCGCTGGCGGCCGCCACGGTCAACGGTTACCGCGCGCTCGGTTTTGCAGGCGGGAGTATCGAGCCGGGCATGTTTGCCGACCTCGTTCTCGTCGACCTTGCGCAGCCAAACATGCATCCGCTGTCCGACCCGAAAAAGAACCTCGTATACAGCGCGGATGCGTCCGCGGTGTTGATGACGGTCGCGGGGGGCAAGATCGTCTATGAAAAGGGGATCTATCATATCGGAGAATCTTTGGACAAGATCTATCGCGAATGCGCCGCGCGCATCGGGCGTTTGCTTACCGAAGCACATTTTTGATTTTCCGCAATAAGGAGATACTATGGATAATTTTCTTGAGTCGCTGAAAAATATAGGCATCGACTTTGTCCAAAACGCTGGCCTTGCGATCGTGCGTACGATCGCTTTTCTCGTGTTGGGGCTGGTCATCATCAAGATCGTACAGTGCATCGCGAAGGCGACGACATATAAGAGCAGCAAACTCGATCAGGCAGCGGCGACGTTTGTCGTTTCCATCATCACGGTGATCTTGTATATCGCCCTCGCCATCGTCGTGGTCAGCTCTCTCGGCTTTTCCACGGCAGGCATCGTCGCTGCATTTTCCGCCGTGGAGCAGGTAACATATGGGAATTATTTTGTAATTTGTTCGCGGTAATCCGCAAGCGTTTGGCCCGATATAAGTTTATAGTAAATGTGGATCTCTCGCGGTTTATCGTCTGCGGGCCGTTCGCCTATGGTGATAAACTCAATGAGTTGCAGGCACATTTCGCGCGTCAGCTCTTCGCACTTTGCATACCGT